>NZ_JBEAFX010000005.1:0-184581 GCF_040062325.1 Klebsiella sp. GG_Kp175
CGTAAGGACACTAACACCTGAAGCTAGCGCGTCTACCAATTCCGCCACCTTCGCATACCATCGACACTATGAAAGTATCGTTACCACGGAGGCGCATTCTAGTGGTTTTCGGCGACACGTCAATAGTTAATTATGCAGGTTGTATCGATTGCTGCAAAAATGGGCGGATTTGCCCGCTGGAAGCGCCAGCGGCACCAGGAGCGGGCCGCCGGCGTGAAAAGACGATTATTTTTTCGCCTGACGGGTCATGATGGTGCGATAGACCTTAAAACGTCCGGTCTGGGCGATCACCTCATGGAAGCCGAACGTCTCATCCAGCACCTGCGGATACGGCAGGAAGGCGTTGGCGACAATGCGCAGCTCGCCGCCGCTGTTGAGATGGCGAACCGCGCCGCGGATCAGCGCCTGGGCGGCTTCGAGGCTGGTCTGCAGGCCGTCATGGAATGGCGGGTTGGAGATGATCATGTCGAAGCGACCATTGACCTCGGAGAAGACGTTGCTGGCAAACACATCGCCAGCCAGGCCGTTGGCGGCAAGCGTCGCGCGGCTGGCTTCAACCGCCGGGGCGCTGACGTCGCACAGGGTGAGGCGCACTTTCGGCGAATGGCTGGCCAGCGCGGCGGCCAGCACACCCGCGCCGCAGCCGACGTCCAGCACTTTCCCTTTGGTATGCGGCTCGAGGGTGGAGAGCAGCAGCTGGCTGCCGACGTCCAGACCGTCGCGGCTGAAGACGCCCGGTAGGGTTTTAATCGTCAGATTATCCAGTGTGTATTCGCCCCAGAAAGCTTCGGCGTCGAAGGCGGGCTGCTTTTCCAGACGGCCATGATAGAGGCCACAGCGGCGAGCGCTATCCACTTTGTTTAATGGCGCGTATTCAGTCAGCATCTGCTCCGCGCTGCGGACGCCGCTGCGGTTTTCACCGATGACGAAAATGTCGCTTCCCACCGGCAGCAGAGAGAGCAGGTTCATCAGCTGGAACTGCGCCTCTGGTTTGTTCTTTGGCCAGTAGTAGATCAGGGTGTCGCACTCGGCGACGTCAGCCGCCTCAGCCACTAAGCTAAAACGGACGGTGTCACCCATCTGGCGGCTGAGGACCTGCCAGTGGTGGAACTGCTGGGTGTGGGCGCGGCTGGCCGCGGTATCCAGACGCGCAGGCAGGTCATCCTGCAGGTCACCGGCAAACAGAACGCGGGCGGACTCGAAATCATCACTGTGGCGCAGCAAGACTTCACTTGCCGGGGTAAAAGCGGACATGAAACACTCCTTCATTAAGACTGGCGCCGATTATAGTAGTTTGTTGGCGCAGATACGACGGATTTGCTATATTGCGCGCTTGTTTAACAGGAGTGTTTCGCTATGACATCCCGACGAGACTGGCAACTACAGCAGCTGGGCATTACCCAGTGGTCGCTGCGCCGACCGGGGGCGTTACAGGGCGAAATCGCTATCTCGCTTCCTGAACATATTCGTTTGGTGATGGTGGCGGAAACCCCGCCGTCGCTGACAGAGCCGCTGATTGGCGACGTATTGCGCGCGCTGGCCGTAACGCCAGATCAGGTCCTGCAGCTGACCCCGGAGCGGGTGGCGATGCTGCCGCAGGACAGCCGCTGTAACAGCTGGCGGTTGGGCACAGAGGCGTCGCTGCCGCTGGCGGGCGCCCAGGTGTCCACCCCCGCTTTTGATGAACTCCAGACCAGCGCGCCGGCTCGCAGGGCGCTCTGGCAACAAATCTGCGCACATGAACACGATTTCTACCCTCAGCACGGCTGATTTAACCCGAGCCTGGCAAATCGAAACCCGCGCCCACGCTTTCCCGTGGAGCGAACAGACCCTGGCCAGTAACCAGGGGGAACGCTATCGCAACTATCAGCTGTCGGTGGATGGCGAAATGGCGGCTTTCGCCATTACGCAAGTGGTGCTGGATGAGGCGACGCTGTTCAATATCGCTGTCGATCCCGCTTACCAGCGCCGTGGCCTGGGGCGAGCGCTGCTGGAACATGTCATTGATGAAGTCGAAAAGCTCGGCGTCGTCACGCTATGGCTGGAGGTGCGCGCCTCCAACGTTGCCGCCCTCGCGCTGTATGAAAGCTTAGGCTTCAATGAAGCGACGATTCGCCGCAACTACTACCCGACGGCCGACGGGCGCGAAGACGCCATTGTTATGGCTCTGCCAATCAGTATGTAAGACAAGGTGATACGATGAAATGGGACTGGATTTTCTTTGATGCCGATGAAACGCTGTTTACGTTTGATTCTTTCAGCGGCTTACAGCGGATGTTTCTCGACTACAGCGTGACCTTTACCGCCGAAGATTTTCAGGACTATCAGGCCGTGAATAAGCCGCTATGGGTGGATTACCAAAACGGCGCCATCACCTCGCTGCAGCTGCAGCACCAGCGTTTTGACAACTGGGCGCAACGTTTGAATGTGCCGCCGGGGGAGCTCAACGACGCGTTTATGAATGCGATGGCGGAAATCTGTGCGCCGCTGCCGGGTGCGGTCTCTCTGCTCAACGCGCTGCAGGGCAAGGTCAAAATGGGCATCATCACCAACGGCTTTACCTCGCTGCAGCAGACTCGTCTGGAGCGGACCGGTTTACGCGATCACTTTGATTTGCTAATTATTTCTGAAGAAGTGGGCGTCGCTAAACCGGACGCGCGCATTTTCGATTACGCGCTGGCGAAGGCGGGTAACCCACCGCGCTCGCGGGTGCTGATGGTCGGCGATACCGCCGAGTCGGATATTCGCGGCGGCGTGAACGCCGGACTGGCGACCTGCTGGCTCAATGCGCATCAGCGCGAGCTGCCGGCGGACCTCGAGCCGGACTGGACGGTGACCTCGTTAAGCGAACTGGAGCAGCTCCTGTGTAAACACTGATTGCCTCCCCCCCGTTGATGGGTAAAATAGCCGCAATTTTTCGTATTCCACATGCGTGGCCCATGGCCGCGTTTACTTAGAAGATTAATTATGACGTTGTCTCCTTATCTGCAAGAGGTGGCCAAACGCCGCACTTTTGCCATTATCTCTCACCCGGATGCCGGTAAGACCACCATCACCGAAAAGGTGCTGCTGTTCGGACAGGCGATTCAGACCGCCGGTACCGTAAAAGGCCGTGGCTCCAGCCAGCACGCGAAATCCGACTGGATGGAGATGGAAAAGCAGCGTGGTATCTCGATCACCACCTCGGTAATGCAGTTCCCGTATCATGACTGTCTGGTGAACCTGCTGGATACCCCGGGGCACGAAGACTTCTCCGAAGATACCTACCGTACCCTGACGGCGGTGGACTGCTGCCTGATGGTGATTGACGCGGCAAAAGGCGTCGAAGATCGGACCCGTAAGCTGATGGAAGTCACCCGTCTGCGCGATACGCCGATCCTCACTTTTATGAACAAACTCGACCGTGATATCCGCGATCCGATGGAGCTGCTGGATGAAGTCGAGAACGAGCTGAAAATTGGCTGCGCGCCGATTACCTGGCCTATCGGCTGCGGTAAGTTGTTCAAGGGCGTCTATCATCTCTACAAAGATGAAACCTACCTGTATCAGACCGGTAAAGGCCATACCATCCAGGAAGTGCGCATCGTGAAGGGGCTCAACAACCCGGATCTTGACGCGGCGGTGGGGGAAGATCTCGCGCAGCAGCTGCGTGACGAGCTGGAGCTGGTGCAGGGCGCGTCGAACGAGTTCGATAAAGATCTGTTCCTGGCCGGGGAAATCACCCCAGTGTTCTTCGGGACCGCATTAGGTAACTTCGGCGTTGACCATATGCTGGATGGCCTGGTGGAGTGGGCGCCGGCGCCGATGCCGCGTAACACCGACACCCGTGAAGTCAACGCCACGGAAGAGAAGTTCACTGGCTTCGTGTTTAAAATTCAGGCCAATATGGACCCGAAACACCGCGACCGCGTGGCTTTCATGCGCGTGGTGTCCGGTAAATATGAGAAAGGCATGAAGCTGCGTCAGGTGCGCATCGGTAAAGACGTGGTGATCTCCGACGCGCTGACCTTTATGGCCGGCGACCGTTCACACGTCGAGGAAGCCTATCCTGGGGATATTATCGGCCTGCATAACCACGGCACCATTCAGATTGGCGATACCTTCACCCAGGGCGAGATGATGAAGTTCACCGGTATTCCGAACTTCGCACCGGAACTGTTCCGTCGTATTCGCCTGAAGGATCCGCTGAAGCAGAAACAGCTGCTGAAAGGGCTGGTTCAGCTCTCTGAAGAGGGCGCGGTGCAGGTCTTCCGTCCGATCGCCAATAACGATCTGATCGTCGGCGCCGTGGGGGTGCTGCAGTTTGACGTCGTCGTGGCGCGCCTGAAAAGCGAATACAACGTGGAAGCGATTTACGAATCGGTCAACGTGGCCACCGCGCGCTGGGTTGAATCCACTGACGTGAAGAAATTCGAAGAGTTCAAGCGCAAAAATGAAGTTCAGCTGGCACTGGATGGCGGCGATAACCTGACTTACATCGCTCCGACGATGGTCAACCTGAACCTGACGCAGGAGCGTTATCCTGACGTGGTGTTCCGCAAAACGCGCGAGCACTAATCCCTGACGAAGCGCGGCGCAGGCCGCGCTTTTTTCTTCTTCTGCCCGCGCTTCCTTCCTTCTGGAAAGTTCTTAAAACGCCGCTAATTCGTCTGTTTTTTATCCATATCCTCCGCAACCCCTTCGCCTGTCTACTATATTTAATTCGTGTTTTTAAAAATGCTGGCGTAATTCACTGCGATAAGACGCCAGCGCTGGTGAAAAAACGAGGACATCACGATGACCAGACTAAAGAATGCCAATATGTTGCTGGCGCTCTTCTTAGGCTTAGCCGCGTTGAACGCCTCGGCAGAGACGGAAAAAACAACGGTAGACAGTGCGAAGTCAGCTGCCAGCAATGCGGGAGAGGCGGTAGACAATTCGATTAATAAAGTCGGCGATTTTATGGACGACAGCACCATTACCGCGCGGGTAAAGGCGGCGCTGATCGACCATAAGGATATTAACTCCGGCGATATTTCGGTGAAAACGGAAAACAAAGTGGTCACCCTCAGCGGCGACGTCACCAGTGCTGAACAGAAAAGTCAGGCGCTGAGCGTGGCAAAAGCGGTCGAAGGCGTCTCTCAGGTTAACGACAAACTGACGGTGCAGCACAAATCGTCGAGCGAGACGGCGACGCTGAAAGGCTATGCCGGGGATACCGCTATTACCAGCGAAGTGAAAGCCAAGCTGCTGGCGGATGACATTGTCCCTTCGCGCAATGTGAAAGTAGAAACTAACGCCGGCGCCGTGCATCTGACCGGTACGGTGGCTTCCGCTGCGCAGGCTGAGCGCGCCGCAGAGATTGCGAAAGCGGTCTCCGGTGTGAAAAGCGTCCGCAACGATCTTAGCGTGAAGTAAATCGAGTTATTAACAAAAGTGTTGTCTGGCCAAGGTTGCCGAACGAATAGCAGCATCCACTGAGCGATGAGCTAGACAGAAAGGGTGCGCAAACCGCTGTTCACCGTCCATTATGGTAAGGAGAAAAGTATGTTTCGATGGGGAATTATTTTTCTGGTCATTGCATTAATTGCTGCGGCCCTGGGCTTCGGTGGTCTGGCGGGTACTGCCGCTGGCGCCGCGAAAATCGTCTTTGTCGTCGGGATTATCCTGTTCCTGGTGAGCCTGTTTACTGGACGCAGACGTCCTTAGGTGGCCCGCGATGCGGGCGATGCTGAAGCCTGAGCATTTTTACTGACACGTCGTCTTACACAAAGCCAGTCCTGCGGACTGGCTTTCGCGGTTTAAGCGGCGGGCAAATTGCGTTACCTTGTCAGGAGAAGACCAATCGAACAGGAAAGCAGGGTGGGGCAACGCATTCCCGTCACGCTGGGCAATATCGCCCCGCTGGCGGTTAAACCCTTCCGACCAGGCAAGCTGGCGCTGGTGTGTGAAGGCGGGGGACAGCGAGGGATTTTCACCGCCGGGGTTCTGGACGAATTCATGCGCGCCGGATTTAACCCCTTTGACCTGATGCTGGGGACTTCCGCGGGGGCGCAAAACCTCTCCGCCTACATGTGTAATCAGCAAGGCTATGCCCGCAAAGTCATCACCCGCTACACCACCTCACGCCAGTTTTTCGATCCGATGCGCTTTGTGCGCGGCGGCAACCTTATCGATCTCGACTGGCTGGTCGAGGCCACCTCGCAGCAGATGCCGCTGGCCATGAACTATGCTGAAACGCAGTTCGCGCAGGGAAAAGAGCTGTGGATGTGCGCCTGTCGCGGCGACGATTACTCCGCCAGCTATTTTTCACCAACGCCGCAAACCTGGCTGGATCTGATCCGCGCCTCCAGCGCCATCCCTGGATTTTATCGCAGCGGCGTATTGCTTGACGGCGTCAGCTACCTTGACGGCGGCGTCAGCGATGCGATCCCGGTTCAGGAGGCGGCCCGCCGCGGCGCTCAGACCATCGTGGTGATCCGCACCGTCCCCTCGCAGATGTTTTATACCCCGGAGTGGTTTAAGCGGATGGAGCGCTGGCTGGGGGAGAGCAGCCTGCAGCCGCTGGTCAATCTGGTGCATCACCACGAAACCACCTATCGCGCCATCCAGCAGTTCATCGAGAAACCGCCCGGTAAGCTGCGGATCTTCGAAATCTATCCCCAGCGGCCGCTGCGCAGCATGGCGCTTGGCAGCCGACTGCCGGCGCTGCTGGAGGACTACAAAACCGGACGCCAGTGCGGCCGTTATTTCCTGGCCACTGTGGGTAAACTGCTGGCCGACCGGCCGCCGCTGTTGCGCCACGCGCCGCGTGTTGCCCGGCCCTCGCCGGTGGTGGTGCCGCCGGTGCCGGTGGCCAATGAAGCGCCGCAGGCGACCATCATCGCTGCGCCGCAGGCCAATGACGCAAGCTTTAATCATGAGGATCTGGCGTGACGCACCGTTTTATCGATACCCACTGCCACTTCGATTTTCCTCCCTTCGCGGAAGATGAGGTCGCCAGCCTGGCGCGTGCGGCGCAGGCCGGCGTCGGGCGAATTATCGTTCCGGCCATCTCCGCTGAGCGTTTTAGCCGCGTGCTGGCGCTGGCGGCGCAGCACGAGGCGCTGTATGCCGCGCTGGGCCTGCATCCGATTGTCATTGAGCAGCATACCGATGAGGGGCTGGCGCAACTGGAGGCTTCGCTGGCGCAGCGCCTGCCAAAACTGGTGGCGGTGGGGGAGATTGGTCTCGATCTCTATCGCGACGAGCCGCAGTTCGATCGTCAGCAGGCGCTGCTGGAAGCGCAGCTGCGTCTGGCGAAGCGTTACGATCTGCCGGTGATTCTCCACTCCCGACGCACCCACGATAAGCTGGCGATGCTGCTGAAAAAACATGCCCTGCCGCGTACCGGGGTGGTACATGGTTTCGCCGGCAGTCTGCAGCAGGCCGAGCGCTTTGTGCAGCTTGGCTATAAGATCGGCGTTGGCGGCACCATTACCTATCCCCGCGCCAGCAAAACCCGCGAGGTGATGGCGCGTCTGCCGCTTTCAGCCCTGCTGCTGGAGACCGATGCCCCGGATATGCCGCTCAATGGCTTTCAGGGACTGCCCAATCGCCCGGAGCAAGCTGCGCGGGTATTTGAGGCCCTGTGCGAACTGCGCCCTGAGCCGCCGGCAGCCATAGCCGAAGGGATAATGCGCAACACACTCGCCTTGTTTTCCTTACCCTCAGCCACTGTATGGTGATCGAATTCTCATAATTGTCCATCCATATCATTGATTTGCTTAAAATGTGTGAAGCCAGGCGGGCAGGATAGTTTCAGGCCGATATAATCACGCCGTTAGTGCTGGACTATCAAAACACAGGGAATCTGTATGCAAATCCTCATGGGACTTATCGGCATGGTGGCGCTGTTGGCCATTGCTGTGCTGCTCTCCAATAATCGAAAAGCCATTAACCTGCGTACCGTGCTTGGCGCCTGGATAATCCAGGTGGGTATCGGCGCGTTAATATTGTATGTACCGGCCGGGCGCTCGGCGCTGTTAGCGATGTCGAACGGCGTCGCCAGCGTTATTGCCTACGGCAATGAAGGGATTAGTTTCATCTTCGGCGGGCTGGTTTCCGATAAAATGTTCGAGGTGTTTGGCGGCGGCGGCTTCGTCTTTGCCCTGCGCGTGTTGCCGGTGATCGTTTTCTTCTCGTCGCTGATTGCCGTGCTTTACTACCTGGGCATTATGCAGCTGGTCATTCGCATTCTCGGCGGCGCGCTGCGGGCGGTTCTGAAGACCTCGCGTACCGAGTCGCTGTCGGCCACGGCGAACATCTTCGTTGGTCAGACCGAAGCGCCGCTGGTGGTGCGTCCTTATATCGCCACCATGACCCGCTCGGAGCTGTTTGCGGTCATGTGCGGCGGCCTGGCCTCGGTGGCGGGTTCCGTGCTGGCGGGCTATGCGCAGATGGGCGTTCCGCTGGAGTACCTGATTGCCGCGTCGTTTATGGCGGCGCCGGGTGGACTGCTGTTTGCCAAAATTATCGTACCGGAAACGGAGAAACCGGACGATAACCCAGCTCATGACCGCCAGAGCGCGGATGCGGATAAACCGGCCAACGTGCTGGACGCCGCCGCCTCCGGCGCCGCGTCTGGTATGCAGCTGGCGCTCAACGTCGGCGCAATGCTGCTGGCGTTTATTGCGCTGATCGCTCTGCTGAACGGCATTCTGTCCGGCGTCGGCGGCTGGTTTAACCATCCGGAGCTGTCGCTGCAGATGATCCTCGGCTGGGTCTTCTCACCGCTGGCGTGGGTGATCGGCGTGCCGTGGCACGAAGCGACGGTAGCGGGGTCGTTTATCGGCCAGAAGCTGATCATTAACGAGTTCGTGGCCTATATGAACTTTGGCGAGTATCTGAAGGCGGACGCTGAGGTGGCGGCGGCCGGGCTGCAGGTCATTTCAGATCACACCAAAGCCATTATCTCTTTCGCGCTATGCGGATTCGCCAATCTGTCATCGATCGCCATCCTGATTGGCGGCCTCGGGGGGATGGCACCCAACCGGCGTCAGGATATCGCCCAGCTTGGGCTGCGTGCGGTGGCGGCGGGGACGCTGTCTAACCTGATGAGCGCCACCATCGCCGGGGTTTTCCTCGCCCTCTAAACCTGTTACCTGAACCAGCGGCCGTCGCGTCGCTGGTTTTATTGAGTTTGTGAAAATTCCATCATTTCTGGTTTTCAGAAAAACCATTTACATTTCAAATGATAATCATTTTATTACCGGCAGTGCGGACAAAATGTGCGCCACGTTGTCGAGTGGCGCTGTTATTATGTGTTAGAATTGTCACATCCCCATTGGTTGCAGAGTTTTGATTATGCTTAAGAGGGGCGTGATGATAATTGTCGCGGTATGCACCGATGTTTCGTGATTAAAATCACATTACAGTAATGCAAATTAGTAAGTAGTTTTCATTAACTGTGATGAATGTCGAAGTGTAACAGCGAGTGAATGTTACAATAGTAACAGACTCGCAAGGTGAACAAACTATTGAACCGGCACTGCGCCGGCGGAGTATGAAATGACTGATTTAAAAGCAAGCAGCCTGCGCGCGTTAAAACTGATGGACCTGACCACCCTGAACGACGACGACACCAATGAGAAGGTGATTGCCCTGTGTCATCAGGCGAAAACCCCGGTGGGTAACACCGCGGCGGTCTGTATCTATCCGCGCTTCATCCCGATTGCCCGTAAGACGCTGAACGAGCAGGGAACGCCGGATATCCGCATCGCCACGGTCACCAACTTCCCGCACGGTAATGACGATATCGACATTGCTCTGGCGGAAACCCGCGCGGCGATCGCTTACGGTGCTGATGAAGTGGACGTGGTTTTCCCGTACCGCGCGCTGATTGCCGGTAACGAACAGGTCGGCTTCGAGCTGGTGAAAGCCTGTAAAGAGGCCTGCGCGGCGGCCAACGTGCTGCTGAAAGTGATCATCGAAACCGGTGAGCTGAAAGAAGAAGCGCTGATCCGTAAAGCGTCTGAAATCTCTATCAAAGCCGGGGCCGATTTCATCAAAACCTCGACCGGTAAAGTGCCGGTGAATGCCACGCCAGAAAGCGCGCGCATCATGATGGAAGTCATTCGTGATATGGGCGTTGAGAAAACCGTTGGCTTCAAACCGGCGGGCGGCGTGCGCAGCGCGGAAGATGCGCAGCAGTTCCTGGCGATCGCCGATGAGCTGTTTGGCGCCGACTGGGCCGATGCTCGTCACTACCGCTTTGGCGCCTCCAGCCTGCTGGCCAGCCTGTTGAAAGCCTTGGGTCACGGCGACGGCAAGAGCACCAGCAGCTACTGATTGTCAGACATTGCCGGATGAGGCTTCACTTATCCGGCCTACAGGATCGTAGGGCGGGTAAGCGTAGCGCCACCCGCCACCATTCACCCGATTCCTCATGGGGGTTACCGTGTTTCTCGCACAAGAAATTATTCGTAAAAAACGTGATGGTCAGGCATTAAGCGATGAAGAGATCCGCTTTTTCATCAACGGCATCCGCGACAATACTATCTCAGAAGGGCAGATCGCCGCGCTGGCGATGACCATCTTCTTCCATGATATGTCTATGCCGGAGCGCGTTTCGCTGACCATGGCGATGCGGGATTCCGGTACCGTTCTGGACTGGAAAAGCCTCAACCTTAACGGCCCCATCGTCGATAAACACTCCACCGGCGGCGTCGGGGATGTCACTTCGCTGATGCTGGGGCCGATGGTGGCCGCCTGCGGCGGCTATGTGCCGATGATTTCCGGCCGCGGCCTCGGCCATACCGGCGGTACCCTGGATAAACTGGAAGCCATCCCGGGCTTCGATATCTTCCCGGACGACAACCGCTTCCGCGAGATTATTAAAGATGTCGGCGTGGCGATTATCGGGCAGACCAGCTCCCTCGCTCCGGCGGACAAACGTTTCTATGCCACCCGCGATATTACCGCGACGGTGGATTCCATCCCGCTGATCACCGCCTCGATCCTTGCCAAAAAGCTGGCGGAAGGGCTGGATGCGCTGGTGATGGACGTTAAAGTCGGCAGCGGCGCGTTTATGCCGACTTATGAGCTTTCCGCCGCGCTGGCGGAAGCGATCGTCGGGGTCGCCAACGGCGCCGGCGTGCGCACCACCGCGCTGCTGACCGATATGAACCAGGTGCTGGCCTCCAGCGCCGGGAACGCCGTTGAAGTTCGCGAAGCGGTTCAGTTCCTGACCGGCGAATACCGCAACCCACGCCTGTTCGACGTGACGATGGCGCTGTGTGTGGAGATGCTGATTTCCGGCAAGCTGGCGGCGGACGATACCGATGCGCGCGCGAAGCTGCAGGCGGTGCTGGATAACGGTAAAGCAGCGGAAGTCTTTGGTCGCATGGTCGCGGCGCAGAAAGGACCGAGCGACTTTGTCGAGAATTATGATCATTATCTGCCGACGGCGATGCTGAGCAAAGCAGTCTATGCTGATACCGAAGGTTTTATCAGCGCGATGGACACTCGCGCGCTGGGCATGGCAGTGGTTTCTATGGGCGGCGGCCGCCGTCAGGCATCAGACACCATTGACTATAGCGTTGGCTTTACCGAGATGGCGCGTCTGGGTGACCGCGTGGACGGACAGCGTCCGCTGGCGATGATCCATGCCAAAGACGAGAACAGCTGGCAGGAGGCCGCGAAAGCGGTCAAAGCGGCCATTAAACTGGACGATAAAGCTCCGGAAATTACACCGACAGTCTATCGCCGTATCACTGAATAGCGATATACTGATCTGATCGCTTTTTTGCAGCGCAAGATGTATGGAGAACAAGATGAAACGTGCATTTATCATGGTGCTGGACTCCTTTGGGATTGGCGCAACGGAAGACGCAGACCGCTTTGGCGACGTCGGCGCCGATACGCTGGGCCACATTGCGGAAGCCTGCGCCAAAGGCGAAGCTGACCACGGCCGCAAAGGCCCGCTGAATTTACCGAACCTGACCCGTCTGGGGCTGGTGAAAGCGCATGAAGGCTCCACCGGTAAAATTGCCGCCGGAATGGATGGCAATGCCGAAGTGATTGGCGCCTATGCCTGGGCGCATGAACTCTCTTCTGGTAAAGATACGCCGTCCGGCCACTGGGAAATCGCTGGCGTGCCGGTACTGTTTGACTGGGGCTACTTCAGCGATCACGAAAACAGCTTCCCGCAGGAGCTGCTGGATAAGCTGGTGAAACGCGCCAACCTGCCGGGCTACCTCGGCAATTGCCACTCTTCCGGGACGGTGATTCTCGATCAGCTCGGCGAAGAGCATATGAAAACCGGGAAACCGATTTTCTATACCTCCGCTGACTCCGTATTCCAGATCGCCTGTCATGAAGAGACCTTTGGCCTCGACAAACTGTATGAGCTGTGCGAAATCGCCCGTGAAGAGCTGACCGAAGGCGGCTACAACATTGGCCGCGTCATCGCCCGTCCGTTTATCGGCGATAAAGCCGGCAACTTCCAGCGTACTGGCAACCGTCACGATCTGGCGGTCGAACCGCCGGCGCCGACCGTGCTGCAGAAGCTGGTTGACGAGAAGAACGGCCACGTGGTGTCTGTCGGTAAGATAGCGGATATCTACGCCAACTGCGGCATCACCAAAAAAGTGAAAGCCACCGGGCTGGACGCGCTGTTCGACGCAACCATTAAAGAGATGAAGGAAGCTGGCGACGAGACTATCGTCTTCACCAACTTCGTCGACTTTGACTCCTCCTGGGGCCACCGTCGCGATGTCGCCGGCTACGCGGCGGGTCTGGAACTGTTCGACCGTCGTCTGCCGGAGCTGATGGAGCTGGTAGGGGAAGACGACATTCTGATCCTCACCGCCGACCACGGCTGCGACCCGACCTGGACCGGTACCGACCACACCCGCGAGCATATTCCGGTGCTGGTGTACGGCCCGAAAGTGAAACCAGGTTCGCTCGGTCACCGTGAAACCTTCGCGGACATCGGCCAGACTATCGCGAAATACTTTGGTACGTCTGACATGGAATATGGCAAAGCCATGTTCTGAGGTCATTGCCCGGTGGCGCACAGCGATCCGGGCCTACTATTTTGTAGGCCGGGTAAGGCGTAGCCGCCACCCGGCAAAAACAACAATATAAAAGGAACTGAAGATGGCAACTCCTCACATTAACGCAGAAATGGGCGATTTCGCTGACGTAGTTTTGATGCCGGGCGACCCGCTGCGCGCCAAGCACATTGCCGAAACCTTCCTCGAAGACGTGCGTGAAGTGAATAACGTGCGCGGCATGCTGGGCTTCACCGGCACCTATAAAGGCCGCAAAATCTCCGTAATGGGCCACGGGATGGGTATCCCGTCCTGCTCTATCTACACCAAAGAGCTGATCACCGATTTCGGCGTTAAGAAAATCATCCGCGTTGGCTCCTGCGGCGCAGTGCGCGAAGACGTCAAACTGCGCGACGTGGTGATCGGCATGGGCGCTTGCACCGACTCCAAAGTGAACCGTCTGCGTTTTAAAGACCATGACTTCGCGGCGATTGCCGATTTCGGCATGGTGCGTAACGCGGTAGACGCGGCGAAAGCGTTGGGCGTTGACGCGCGCGTCGGCAACATCTTCTCCGCAGACCTGTTCTATACCCCGGACCCGTCCATGTTCGACGTGATGGAAAAATACGGCATCCTGGGCGTGGAAATGGAAGCGGCGGGTATCTACGGCGTGGCGGCGGAGTTCGGGGCGAAAGCGCTGACCATCTGCACCGTGTCTGACCATATTCGTACCCACGAGCAGACCACTGCCGCGGAGCGTCAGACCACGTTCAACGACATGATTAAAATCGCGCTGGAATCGGTACTGCTGGGCGACCAGGAGTAAGCGTGGTATAGCCCGGTGGCGCTTTGTTTACCGGGCTTGAGTCAAATCTGTAGGCCGGATAAGGCGCAGCCGCCATCCGGCTTTTTTTATCAGCGCACCGCGCCGGCAATCCATGCCGACAGTTCTTTCAGTTCCGCTTTCTGCTCCGGGAAATCGCCGACCAGCGCCTCACACTGCTGCTGCAAAACCTCAGCCCGATACTGACAGCCGACTAAGCGTGCCGCCAGCGCCTCCAGCGGCGCCGGATTCAGGCTATCGGTAAAGGCCTGCGCGCGGGTGATATGGCCTTTCTCAACGTCAAAATGCAGCTCGACGCCGCCCCAGGGGAAGCGCTCGTCCAGCAGATGGGAAAAGGCGGGCGCCTGGCCGAAGTTCCATTCCCAGCTGCTCTGGCGAGCGAAAGTGTCGGCAAAGTTCGGCAGGTCCGGCGTGTTGTCCGGGGAGATCACCTCGGCGTCTACCCGTTCGCCGTAATGGCTGAAGAACGCCTCCTGGATCGCCTCGCAAACTTGCTGATGGGTAATGCCCGGCAGTAGCTCAACCAGATTCGCCACTCGCCCGCGCACCGAGGTAATGCCTTTAGCCTGCAGCTTTTTCTGGTCCGGGTTGAGGTAGTTGGCAAGACGGCTTAAATCGGCGTTGAGCAGCAGGGTGCCGTGGTGAAAACCGCGGTCCATGGTTTCACGATAGGCGGAGCCGGAGACTTTGCGGTCGCCGCTGTCGGTTTTGACCACCAGATCGTTGCGCCCGGAGGCTTCGGCGGTTACGCCGAGTGAATTGAGCGCCGCCAGCACAATAGCGGTGGAGACGGTTTTGTCGTACTCCGGTTTGCCAGCCATAAAGGTAAAGCAGGTATTGCCGAGGTCGTGGAACACCGCGCCGCCGCCGCTGCTGCGACGGGCCAGCCGCACATGATCTTCTTCCATTCGGCGGGTATTACACTCCTTCCACGGGTTCTGCGCGCGGCCGATGACCACGGTATCGGCATTGCGCCACAGGAACAGCACCCGCTGGGTGGCGGGCATCTGGCGGAAGATGCACTCCTCGACCGCCAGGTTGAACCACGGGTCGTAAGAGTCAGAAAGCAGGAGGCGCAGTGTGGACATTATAGATTTCCTTTCTTTTCATCGTCTTCATCCTCAACCGGCTTGTTGGCGGTGAGCAGGAAGGGCGATTGCTGCCAGCGGGTGCGTTTGCCCTGCAGCAGCGTGCGGGTCAGTACCACGCCGATGGCCAGGGACAGCAACAGCATCAGGCGTAAGATATTGGTGGTATTATCCACCTGCTTCGCCTCGGTCGCCAGAGTATGGGTATCGAGGGTCAGACGCAGATAGCCCAGCGGGCCATTTTTTCCCGGCACCGGTTCGACAACCTGCTGGTTGAAGTAGCCGCCGGCTTTCTTACCATCCAGCGCCAGCCGGTCGCGAACCTCGACGCTTTCGCCAGAGCGCGCCACCAGGTCGCCCTGTTCGTCATATACCCCGGCGTCAAGTACGCGGCTGTTGTGGGTGAGCTGCGTCAACAGCTGATGGATGCGCTTCTCGTCCGGCGTCTCGCTGCGCATCAGCGGCGCGAGATTCAGCACCACCTGCTGCGCCAGCGTGCGGGCCAGCTCTTCCAGCTGCGGATTGCGTTGTTTCTGACTGTTCTGACTGAACCACGAGGCGCCCTGCATCAGCGCGACGAGCAGGGCGAGACAGATAAGGACAATGACCGCACGATGCAGCCGGAATTTCAGTTTTGCGCGAACCATATTCCACCTTTGAAAATTTGCAGCTTAATGTTGCCAGAAGCGCTGGTTACAAGGTAGCCTCATGCGTTATTTTCCTCGCCTGAATGAAGAGATGTGGAGCCGTAATGCCTAACAGTTTGACCTGGTGCGACCTGCCTGAAGACGTTTCCCTGTGGCCTGGGTTGCCGCTTTCCCTGAGCGGTGACGAGGTCATGCCGCTGGATTATCACGCCGGGCGCAGCGGTTGGCTGCTGTACGGACGTGGGCTGGATAAACGCCGTCTGACGGCGTGGCAGCGCGAGCTGGGCGCCGCGTTAGTGATCGTCGCCTCCTGGGTGGTCGAGGATTACCAGGTGATCCGCCTGGCGGGCTCGCTTACCCCGCGTGCGACGCGACTGGCGCATGAGGCGGGGCTGGACGTCGCGCCATTGGGTAAAATTCCCCATCTGCGCACCCCAGGGCTGCTGGTGATGGATATGGACTCCACGGCGATCCAAATTGAATGCATCGATGAGATCGCGAAACTGGCCGGCACCGGCGAGCTGGTGTCAGAAGTGACCGAGCGGGCGATGCGTGGAGAGCTGGACTTCACCGCCAGCCTGCGCCAGCGCGTGGCGACACTAAAAGACGCCGATGCCAACATTCTGCTGCAGGTTCGCGACGCGCTACCGCTGATGCCGGGCCTGGCGCAGCTGGTGCTCAAGCTGGAAACGCTGGGCTGGAAGGTGGCGATCGCCTCCGGCGGCTTTACCTTCTTTGCGGAGTATCTGCGCGACAAACTGCATCTCGACGCGGTGTTCGCCAACGAACTGGAGATCCGCGACGGTAAGCTTACCGGCAACGTGCTCGGCGATATCGTCGATGCCAAATACAAAGCCAATACGCTGCGCAAGCTGGCGGAAAAGTATGAGATCCCAACGGCGCAGACCGTGGCCATCGGCGATGGCGCCAACGACCTGCCGATGATTAAGGCTGCCGGGCTTGGCATCGCGTATCATGCGAAGCCTAAAGTGAATGAACAGGCGGAAGTGACTATCCGCCACGCTGACCTGATGGGGGTATTCTGTATTCTCTCGGGCAGCATGAACCAAAAGTAAGAGGTAAACGTGGCGAAAGCTCCAAAACGCGCATTTGTCTGTAATGAATGTGGTGCGGATTATCCGCGGTGGCAGGGGCAATGCAGCGCCTGCCATGCCTGGAATACCATCACCGAGATGCGCATCGCCGCGTCGCCGCAGGTGGCGAGAAACGAGCGTTTGTCAGGCTACGCCGGTAACGCCGGCGTCTCGAAGGTGCAGAAGCTGTCAGACATCAGCCTGGAAGCGCTGCCGCGTTTCTCCACCGGGTTTAAAGAGTTCGATCGCGTACTCGGCGGCGGCGTGGTGCCGGGCAGCGCGATCCTGATTGGCGGCAACCCCGGCGCGGGGAAATCGACCCTGCTGCTGCAGACTTTGTGCAAGCTGGCGGAAGGGATGAAAACGCTGTACGTCACCGGGGAGGAGTCCCTTCAGCAGGTGGCGATGCGCGCCCATCGCCTTGGGCTGCCGACGGCGAACCTGAACATGCTCTCGGAAACCAGCATTGAGCAGATCTGTCAGATTGCCGATGAAGAAAAACCGCAGCTGATGGTGATCGACTCAATCCAGGTGATGCATATGGCCGACGTTCAGTCGTCGCCGGGCAGCGTCGCCCAGGTACGTGAAACGGCGGCCTATCTGACGCGCTTTGCCAAAACTCGCGGCGTGGCGATCGTTATGGTCGGCCACGTCACCAAAGACGGTTCGCTGGCCGGCCCGAAGGTGCTGGAGCACTGTATTGACTGCTCGGTGCTGCTGGACGGTGATGCCGACTCCCGTTTCCGCACTCTGCGCAGCCACAAAAACCGCTTTGGCGCGGTGAATGAGCTGGGCGTTTTCGCCATGACCGAGCAGGGGCTGCGCGAAGTCAGCAACCCGTCCGCTATCTTCCTCAGCCGGGGAGATGAAATCACCTCCGGCAGCTCGGTGATGGTGGTCTGGGAAGGGACCCGCCCGCTGCTGGTGGAGATCCAGGCGCTGGTGGATCACTCGATGATGTCCAACCCGCGCCGTGTGGCGGTGGGGCTGGAACAGAACCGTCTGGCGATCCTGCTGGCGGTGCTGCATCGCCACGGCGGCCTGCAGATGGCCGATCAGGATGTCTTCGTCAACGTGGTCGGCGGGGTGAAGGTCACGGAAACCAGCGCCGATCTGGCGCTGCTGCTGGCGATGGTCTCCAGCCTGCGCGATCGCCCGCTGCCGCAGGATCTGGTGGTCTTTGGCGAAGTGGGGCTGGCCGGCGAAATTCGCCCGGTGCCGAGCGGTCAGGAGCGTATCTCCGAAGCGGCGAAGCATGGCTTCCGCCGCGCCATCGTCCCGGCGGCCAATGTGCCGAAAAAAGTGCCGGAAGGCATGCAAATCTTTGGTGTGAAAAAGCTTTCAGACGCGCTAAGCGTTTTTGACGACTTATAATAAGTTAAAAGGAGATTAGCGATGTCGTCATTTGACTATTTAAAAAGCGCCATAAAGCAGAAAGGCTGTACCCTGCAGCAGGTGGCGGAAGCCAGCGGGATGACCAAGGGGTATCTCAGCCAGCTGTTGAACGCCAAAATCAAAAGCCCGAGCGCGCAGAAGCTTGAAGCGCTGCATCGCTTCCTCGGGCTGGAGTTTCCCCGCCGACAGAAAAGCGTCGGCGTGGTGTTTGGTAAATTTTACCCGCTGCATACCGGGCACATCTATTTGATTCAACGCGCCTGTAGCCAGGTCGATGAGCTGCATATCATCATGGGTTATGACGATACCCGCGACCGCGAGCTGTTTGAAGAGAGCGCCATGTCGCAGCAGCCAACGGTGCCTGACCGCCTGCGCTGGCTGCTGCAGACCTTTAAATATCAGAAGAATATTCGCATCCATGCGTTCAATGAAGAGGGGATGGAGCCCTATCCGCACGGCTGGGATGTGTGGAGTCATGGGATCCGCGCTTTTATGAGCGAAAAAGGGATCGAGCCGAACCGGATCTATACCTCGGAAGAGGCCGATGCGCCGCAGTACCTTGAGCATCTGGGGATCGAGACGGTGCTTATCGATCCTAAGCGGACCTTTATGAATATTAGCGGCGGCCAGATCCGCGAGAACCCGTTCCGCTACTGGGAATATATTCCGACGGAAGTGAAACCGTTCTTTGTGCGGACGGTGGCGATCCTCGGCGGCGAGTCGAGCGGTAAATCAACGCTGGTCAATAAGCTCGCCAATATCTTCAATACTACCAGCGCCTGGGAATATGGCCGGGATTATGTCTTTTCGCATCTCGGCGGCGATGAGATGGCGCTCCAGTATTCTGATTACGATAAAATTGCCCTCGGTCATGCCCAGTATATTGATTTCGCAGTGAAATATGCCAACAAGGTGGCATTTATCGATACCGACTTCGTCAGCACTCAGGCGTTCTGTCTGAAGTACGAGGGGCGTGAGCACCCGTTCGTGCAGGCGCTGATTGATGAATACCGCTTTGACCTGGTGATTCTGCTGGAGAACAACACCCCGTGGGTGGCTGATGGGTTACGCAGTCTTGGGAGTTCCGTGGATCGTAAAGAGTTTCAGTCGCTGCTGGTGTCGCTGCTGAAAGAGAATGAGATCGAGTTCGTCCATGTTAAGGAGTCGGACTACGATACGCGCTTCCTGCGCTGCGTCGAGCTGGTGAAGCAGCTGATGGGGGAGCAGGGGTAGGTCCTCTGCGGGCTGTTGCCCTCACCCCTGCCCTCTCCCGGTGGGAGAGGGAGCAAACCCTAAAAAAGGCAACTTGCGTTGCCTTTTTACTTTTACCTTGCCCTCACCCCGGCCCTCTCCCACAGGGAGAGGGAGCAAACATTAAAAAAGGCAACTTGCGTTGCCTTTTTGCATTTTATTTTGAGATACGTTTGTACTTGATTCGCTTCGGCTCCAGCGCGTCGGCGCCGAGAGTGCGTTTCTTGTACTCTTCGTACTCGGTAAAGTTACCTTCGAAGAACTCCACCTTACCTTCATCCTGGTAATCCAGAATGTGGGTGGCAATACGGTCAAGGAACCAGCGGTCGTGCGAGATAACCATCGCGCAGCCCGGGAACTCCAGCAGGGCGTTTTCCAGCGCGCGCAGGGTTTCGATATCCAGGTCGTTGGTCGGTTCATCGAGCAGCAGGACGTTACCGCCGACCTGCAGCAGCTTCGCCAGGTGCAGACGACCGCGTTCACCGCCGGACAGCTCGCCAACGCGTTTGCCCTGGTCGACGCCTTTGAAGTTAAAGCGGCCCACGTAGGCGCGGCTCGGCATTTCGGTGTTGCCGATCTTCATGATATCCAGGCCGCCGGACACTTCTTCCCACACGGTTTTGCTGTTGTCCATCGCGTCGCGGAACTGATCGACGGAAGCCAGCTTAACGGTTTCACCCAGGGTGATGGTGCCGGAATCTGGCTGTTCCTGGCCAGACATCATGCGGAAGAGGGTGGATTTACCCGCGCCGTTCGGACCGATGATGCCGACGATAGCGCCTTTCGGTACCGAGAAGCTCAGATCGTCGATCAGCACGCGGTCGCCGTAGGATTTGCGCAGATGGCTGACTTCCAGAACTTTATCGCCCAGACGCGGGCCTGGCGGAATGAACAGTTCGTTGGTCTCGTTACGTTTCTGGTATTCAACGTTGTTAAGCTCTTCAAAGCGCGCCAGACGGGCTTTGCCCTTAGACTGACGGCCTTTCGCGCCCTGGCGTACCCACTCGAGCTCTTTCTCGATGGATTTGCGACGTGCGGCTTCCTGAGAAGCTTCCTGCGCCAGACGCTGATCTTTCTGCTCCAGCCAGGAGGAGTAGTTGCCTTCCCACGGAATACCTTCGCCGCGGTCAAGTTCGAGGATCCAGCCGGCGACGTTATCGAGGAAGTAACGGTCGTGGGTAATCGCCACCACGGTGCCTTCGAAGTCGTGCAGGAAGCGTTCCAGCCAGGCGACGGACTCGGCGTCGAGGTGGTTAGTCGGTTCGTCGAGCAGCAGCATATCCGGTTTTTCCAGCAGCAGGCGGCACAGCGCGACGCGGCGGCGTTCACCACCGGAAAGATTAGCGATTTTCGCATCCCAGTCCGGCAGGCGCAGGGCGTCGGCCGCGCGCTCCAGCTGCACGTTCAGGTTGTGGCCGTCGTGCGCCTGGATAATCTCTTCGAACTTGCCTTGCTGTGCGGCAAGCTTATCGAAGTCCGCATCCGGCTCGGCGTATTTGGCATAGACTTCGTCCAGACCCTTCAGCGCGTTAACCACTTCGGCGACCGCTTCTTCCACGGACTCGCGCACGGTGTGCTCCGGGTTGAGCTGCGGCTCCTGCGGCAGGTAGCCAATTTTAATGCCGGGCTGCGGACGCGCTTCACCTTCGATCTCGGTGTCGATACCGGCCATGATGCGCAGCAGGGTAGATTTACCGGCGCCGTTCAGACCGAGCACACCGATTTTCGCGCCAGGGAAAAAGCTGAGGGAGATATTTTTCAAAATATGACGTTTCGGCGGAACCACTTTGCCGACACGATGCATGGTATAAACGAATTGAGCCACGTTGGACTTCGCCTCTTTCTATTTTGATAGATAGTTCAAAGCCGAAGTGTAGCCTTTTTCGCGCGCTAATCCCAGCGAGGCGACAGGATTCACAGAAGCGTAAAAAAATGTTCAGGACATGGCGCGTTTAGCGTTGTCTGATTAGCATAAGTAAAGCCGCCTGCCGAACCGGCAGGGGCTTTTAAGCGGCACGATGCTGCGAAAATGCACCTGAAAGAGGAAGAGCTTGTGGAAAAAGCCAAAAAAATGGCGTGGCATCTTTTGGCTGCCAGCGTTGGTCTGTTGGCGTTGAGTCAGCTGGCGCATGCGGATTCACTGGATGAACAGCGCAGCCGCTACGCACAAATTAAGCAGGCGTGGGATAACCGGCAGATGGATGTGGTTGACCAGCTGATGCCCACGTTAAGCACCTATCCCCTGTATCCCTATTTGCAGTACCGGCAGATTACCGACGATCTGATGAACCAGCCGGCGCTGGTGGTGAAAAACTTTATTGACGCCAACCCGACGCTGCCCCCGGCGCGTTCATTACGTTCGCGTTTCGTGAATGAACTGGCCCGGCGCAGCGACTGGCGCGGCTTGCTGGCGTTTAGCCCCGATAAGCCGACCAGCACCGAGGCGCAGTGCAACTACTACTACGCCAAACTGAGCGTGGGTCAGTCGCAGGAGGCCTGGAGCGGAGCGAAAGCGCTCTGGCTGACGGGCAAGAACCAGCCCGGCGCCTGTGAACCGCTGTTCAGCGCCTGGCGCGACTCCGGCCAACAGGATCCGCTGGCCTATCTCGAACGGATCCGCCTGGCGATGAAGGCCGGCAATATTGGGTTGGTGAAATCGCTGGCCCAGCAGATGCCTGCCAACTACCAGAGCATCGCCAGCGCCGTGGTCGCCCTGGCTAACGATCCTAACAGCGTCCTGACCTTTGCCCGCACCACCGGGGCGACGGACTTTACCCGCCAGATGGCCGCCGTCGCTTTCGCCAGCGTCGCCCGTCAGGATGTGGAAAATGCCCGTTTGATGATCCCTTCGCTGGTGCAGGCCCAGCAGCTGAATGAGGATCAGACCCAGGAGCTACGCGATATTGTCGCCTGGCGCCTGATGGGGAACGATGTGACCGAAGAGCAGGCCATCTGGCGCGACGATGCGATTATGCGCTCGCAGTCCACGCCGCTGGTGGAGCGGCGGGTACGGATGGCGCTGGGGACGGGCGATCGCCATGGTCTGAATACCTGGCTGGCGCGCCTGCCGATGGAGGCGAAAGAGAAAGACGAATGGCGCTACTGGCAGGCGGATCTGTTGCTGGAGCGCGGCAGGGACGAGGAAGCGCAGGCGATCCTCCGGTCGTTGATGCAGCAGCGGGGTTTCTACCCGATGGTCGCTGCGCAGCGTCTCGGCGAGGAGTATACCCTCCGCATTGATAAAGCGATTGGCACGCTCGATCCGGCGCTGGCCTCCGGTCCGGAGATGGCCCGGGTGCGCGAGCTGATGTACTGGAATATGGATAACACCGCGCGCACTGAATGGGCGAACCTGGTCACCAGCCGTAGTAAATCCCAGCAGGCGCAGCTGGCGCGTTACGCTTTTGATCAACACTGGTGGGATCTGAGCGTACAGGCGACGATCGCCGGCAAACTGTGGGATCAGCTGGAGGAGCGCTTCCCGCTGGCCTATAACGATCTGTTTGCCCGCTATATCAGCGGTAAAGATATTCCGCAGAGCTACGCGATGGCGATTGCCCGCCAGGAGAGCGCCTGGAACCCGAAAGTGCGCTCGCCGGTCGGCGCCAGCGGGCTGATGCAGATTATGCCGGGCACCGCGACGCATACCGTCAGCATGTTCAGCATTCCCGGCTACAGCGGCCCGTCGCAGCTGTTGGATCCGGAAACCAACATCAACATCGGCACCAGCTATCTGCAGTACGTTTACCAGCAGTTCGGTAATAACCGCATCTACGCCTCGGCGGCCTATAACGCCGGGCCGGGTCGGGTACGCACCTGGCAGGGGAACAGCGCCGGACGGATCGACGCCGTGGCGTTTGTCGAGAGTATTCCGTTCTCGGAAACACGCGGCTACGTGAAGAATGTCCTCTCCTATGACGCCTACTATCGCTACTTTATGGGTCAGCAGGATAAGCTCTTCAGCGATGCGGAGTGGCGGCAGCGTTACTGATCGCCGGGAAGTATGTTATGCTTTGTACTCGTTGAAGAGTACATTCGACGGGCAGCGTAAGCTGCCCGTCTCAATATGGTGGCGCGATATGACCCAACAATCTCCCTATTCCGCGGCCGTTGCCGAACAACGTCATCAGGAGTGGCTGCGCTTTGTGGCGCTGCTACAGCAGGCCTATGCGCAGGATCTGCATCTACCGTTGCTGCAGCTCATGCTGACCCCTGATGAGCGTGAAGCGCTGGGGACTCGGGTGCGCATTATCGAAGAGCTGCTGCGCGGTGAGATGAGCCAGCGCGAGCTGAAAAATGAGCTCGGTGCCGGCATTGCGACCATTACCCGCGGGTCCAACAGCCTGAAGTCGGCGCCGGTTGAGCTGCGCCAGTGGCTGGAGCAGACGCTGTTGGCTAGCGATAAATAGCGTTGTGGAACGGGCTTAACGCCAGCACGACCGCCTGATGGTAAACGCTGCTGCGGGTTAATTTGCCGCCGGTGAAAACCCCAATCGCTCCCTCTTTACGACCAATCTGATCGATGCCGGTATACTGCGACATGACCGGCCCGAGGGCTTCGCCAGCGCGAACCTGCTCAAGAATAACGTCAGGCAACGGCAGCGTGGCTGAGCGCGCTTCTCCGCGCTGGCTGGCGCTTTCGATGACCACCCAGCTAAAGGTACTGTCATCGTCAATTCCGGCTTCGATGGCGACCCAGAAATCGGCATGGGGCTGGGCGAGGCGCGCATTGGCGACGCGATTTCGTGCGCCAGCGCGCGTTTCCTCGCTGCCGAAGGGTTGTTCCGGCACGCCGCTCTCGACGGAGACGGACTCAATGTGGCAGGATCCTTCGCCGAAAATCTCGTCAAAAGCCTGCAGAATTGCCTGAATTTTGGCGGGATTAGTGGTCGCTGAGACAACATGGTGCATAATCAAAACAACTCAGAATAAACTAACGTCATCGCAGTATACTCTAAATCACCCCCAGGGCAGTCGGTAATGCCCGCAAGCGGTCGATAACGAGTTCAGAACGGAAAAAAAGCATGTTACAGGTATACCTTGTTCGCCACGGTGAAACGCAGTGGAACGCCGAGCGACGTATTCAGGGTCAGTCCGACAGCCCGCTGACCGCACACGGTGAGCGCCAGGCCTGGCAGGTTGGCGAGCGCGCCAGAACGCTGGGGATCACCCATATCATTACCAGCGATCTGGGGCGAACCCGTCGCACAGCAGAGATTATCGCCGAAGCCTGCGGCTGCAGCGTGATCGCTGATGCGCGCCTGCGCGAGCTGGATATGGGAGTGCTGGAGAAGCGCCATATTGACTCGCTCAGCGAAGAAGAAGAGGGCTGGCGCCGCCAGTTGGTCAACGGCACGCCGGATGGTCGCATTCCGCAGGGCGAATCGATGCAGGAGCTTAGCGAACGTATGCATGCGGCGCTGGCCGCCTGTCTGGAATTACCGGCCGGTAGTCGACCGCTGCTGGTGAGTCATGGTATCGCGCTGGGCTGCCTGGTGAGTACGATTTTAGGGCTGCCGGCATACGCAGAGCGTCGTCTGCGCCTGCGCAACTGCTCGATCTCGCGCGTCGATTATCAGCAAAGCCCGTGGCTGGCTTCCGGCTGGGTGGTGGAAACGGCGGGCGACGTCTCGCATCTTGACGCCCCCGCGATGGACGAGCTGCAGCGTTAACGGCGGATCGGGATCAGATACTCGCAGCGCAACTGAATCGGCGTGGCCTGATCCCGGCTTTCATCTTCAGGATAGAAGCGTTCAATATCCAGCCCCTTGCGACGCGTCAGGTTCAGCATCGGCATGCAGGTGCCGTAGACCGTCAGGATGAATTCCTGCAGGCCGGTACCCAGCCCTTCATACGTAAACATGACATACTCGCCGCCCTCCAGCGTCACCGGATGGGCGTTCTGCAGGTGGCCGTTAGCCATCTCCGGCGTCAGCGCGGTGGTATAGAACACTTCCTGCTCATCGTCTTTCTCCAGGCTCGGACGCGGTTCATGCAGCCCGTAGAGCACCGGGGGGATCGACGGCGAGTTGCCGAGGAAATCTCGCCAGAACTGGACCCGCATCTGGTTGCGGAAGTCGGAGATTTCCTCCAGCTTACAGGTATAGCTCTGAGTCACACCGAGCAGTTGAGTCGTGGGTAGGGCGACAAATTCATGTTTCGGCAGGGTAAACTCGCCAAGACGTAGCGGCGGACGCATACCGAACGAGCTCCAGTCCGGCGAGCGGCGGTAGAGAGCCGGCGTCAGCGAGAATTGCTTCTTGAACGCACGGGTGAAGGTCTGCTGGGAGTCGAAACGGTACTGCAGCGCAATATCAAGGATTGGACGGGCGGTAAGGCGTAATGCGACAGCTGATTTCGACAACCGGCGCGCGCGAATATAGGCA
Organism: Klebsiella sp. GG_Kp175; assembly: GCF_040062325.1. Taxonomy (NCBI): domain Bacteria; kingdom Pseudomonadati; phylum Pseudomonadota; class Gammaproteobacteria; order Enterobacterales; family Enterobacteriaceae; genus Klebsiella; species Klebsiella sp. GG_Kp175. Next base: position 25,719 of record NZ_JBEAFX010000005.1, read on the forward strand.
CCGATAGCGTGGCCGGTGACATCCTTAAACATTCGCTGCAGATGCCACTTGGAATAACCTGCCTTCGCCGCCACATTGTCCAGAGAAAGCGGCTGATCCAGGTGACCTTCCAGCCAGCTAAGGAGATCGCGAATAATCCCTGCTTGATCCATAAAATGTCCCCATCCTTAAACACAGGTGCCTGATATTAAAGTAGCGGATAATAGCATTTTTTGATGTTTTAGCATTCAGTGTTTTTTTTGCTTTTAAATGCGGTAGGTCAGTGGATCTGAACGATAATTTTGTAAAGCTGTGATCTATAAACCTTTTCTGCTAGGTCCGTGATAATCACTTAGCTATATTTTTTAATAATGGTAACAATATGAAATACAAGAAGTTTGCGATGGGCCTGCTGTTGCTGGCCGGCTGTCAGGTTGCTCAGGCGGAGCAGATTGGTTCCGTGGATACGGTCTTCAAATGGTTAGGACCGGATCACAAAATTGTCGTCGAAGCCTTTGACGATCCGGATGTACAGAACGTGACCTGCTATATCAGCCGGGCGAAAACCGGCGGGATCAAAGGCGGCCTGGGGCTGGCGGAGGATACCTCCGACGCGGCCATCTCCTGCCAGCAGGTCGGGCCGATTGAGCTGACGGACAAAATCAAAAATGGCAAAAGCCAGGGCGACGTGGTGTTCCAGAAGCGCACCTCGTTAGTATTTAAAAAGCTACAGGTCGTTCGCTTCTATGATGCGAAGCGCAATGCGCTGGTCTACCTGACCTATTCGGATAAAGTAGTTGATGGTTCGCCGAAGAACGCCATCAGCGCCGTGCCGATTATGCCCTGGAATAAATAAACGGGAGCGCGCATGCAGCAGCCATGGATTTGGTTAGTTGAGGATGAACAGAGTATCGCCGATACCCTGGTTTATATGCTCCAGCAGGAGGGCTTCCAGGTCACCGTCTTCGACCGCGGGTTGCCCGCGCTGGAGGCGGCGGCGCATCAGGCGCCCGATGTCGCCATCCTCGACGTTGGCTTGCCGGATATCAGCGGCTTCGAGCTCTGTCGGCGCCTGCTGACGCGCTTTCCGGCGCTGCCGGTGCTGTTTCTCACGGCGCGGAGCGATGAGGTCGATAAGCTGCTGGGGCTGGAAATCGGCGCTGACGATTACATCGCCAAGCCGTTTTCGCCGCGCGAAGTTTGCGCGCGGGTGCGCAGCGTGCTGCGACGGCTGCAAAAATTTGCCGCGCCTTCGTCGGTAGTTCGCGTCGGCGAGTTTGTGCTTGACGAGCAGGCGGCGTCGATAAGCTGGTTCGGCCAGCCCCTGAACCTGACGCGCTATGAATTTCTGCTGTTGAAAACTTTGCTTCACGCGCCCGGTCGCGTTTTCTCCCGTCAGCAGCTGATGGAGCGGGTATGGAGCGATGCCTGGGAAAGCCTCGACCGCACCGTCGACACCCACATCAAAACCCTGCGCGCTAAACTGCGGGCCGTGAATCCTGATTTGTCGCCAATCAATACCCATCGCGGGATGGGCTACAGCCTGGGGCGCAGCTGATGCGCATCGGCATGCGCCTGCTGCTGGGCTATTTCCTTATCGTCGCGATCGCCGCGTGGTTTGTACTGTCGATCTTTGTCCAGGAAGTGAAGCCGGGCGTGCGCCGGGCGACGGAGGGGACCCTCAACGATACCGCCACCCTGCTGGCGGCGCTGGCGCGTGAGGACCTGCTGGTGGCAAACCCGCAGCAGGGCAGGCTGGCGCAGGCCTTTCAACAGCTCAACCAGCAGCGGCTAAACGCCAACATTGGCGGAATTAAAAAGGTGCGTAATGAGTACCGCGTCTATCTGACCGATGCCCGGGGCAAGGTCGTGTTTGACTCCAGTGGAGAGGCGACAGGGCAGGACTATTCACGCTGGAACGACGTCTGGCTCACCCTGCGCGGGCAGTATGGCGCGCGCAGTTCGCGCAGCGATCCGCATGATGAAGCCAGCTCGGTGATGTATATCGCCGCGCCGGTGATGGATAAGGGGCGGATTATCGGCGTGCTGAGCGTCGGTAAACCCAACCTGGCGATGACGCCGGTCATTAAGCGCAGCGAGCGGCGGATCCTCTGGGCCGGCGGCGCCCTGCTGGGCATTGCGCTGTTGATCGGCTGCGGCGTCGTCTGGTGGATCAATTTCTCTATCGGTAAGCTGGTGCGCTATGCGGACTCCGTGACCGCTGACCGCCCGCTGCCGTTGCCGGAGGTCGGCAGCAGCGAACTGCGTAAGCTGGCCCAGGCGCTGGAGAGCATGCGGGTGAAGCTCGAAGGCAAAAACGCCATCGAAAACTATGTCTATGACCTGACGCACGAGCTGAAAAGTCCGCTGGCGGCTATTCGCGGTGCGGCGGAAATTCTGCGCGAAGGGCCGCCGCCTGAGGTGGCGGCGCGGTTTACTGAGAATATCCTTGCGCAGAACACCCGCATGCAGCTGCTGGTGGAGCGGTTACTCCAGCAGGCGCGACTGGAAAGCCGGCTGGAGATAAAGCTACAGCCGGTGTCGATAGATGCGCTATACCAACGCCTGGCGGAGGAGCGCGACATCGCCCTGGCGGCGAAAGCCATTACTCTGCGCTGGCAGGCGAGTGGGATGCTGGTCAATGGCGATGGCGAACTGCTGGCCCAGGCGCTGGGTAATCTGCTCGACAACGCGATTGATTTTACCCCCCAGGGCGGCGAGATCGCCCTGGGGGTAGAGAAACGGAATGCAGAGGTGCGACTGAGCGTAACGGATAACGGATGCGGTATTCCGGAGTATGCCCTGACGCGGATCTTTGATCGGTTCTACTCGCTGCCGCGTGAAGACGGCCACAAGAGCAGCGGCCTTGGGCTGGCCTTCGTTCGTGAAGTGGCGCGCCTGCATCATGGCGATATCCGTCTGCACAATCGCCCTGAAGGCGGCGTGGTCGCTACGCTGAGACTTCACCGTCCCTTCACATAGCTTCAAATTCTCCCCACACAGCCGCCCTATGGTGAGGCCATCACGATAGGGAGAAAGCTATGTTGAAATCACCGTTATTCTGGAAAATCACCACGCTAATCGGCTGTATTGTGCTGTTATCTCTACCTTTAATGATGGTCAGGGAGCTCATCAATGAGCGGGCTGATTATCGCAGCGAGGTAGTGGACGCCATTGAGCAGAGCACCAGCGGTTCGCAAAAACTCGCCGGGCCGCTGATCGCTATTCCGGTAACCGAGACGCTGACCCGCAGGGAGAACCAAAAAGAGGTCGCCTATCAGCGTAGCTGGGTGTACTACTGGCTGCCGGAGTCGCTGGCGGTCACCGGCAAACAGACCGTGGAGTCGAGAAGGGTGGGCATCTACAGCGGGCAGGTATGGCATAACGCCCTGCAGATTAAGGCCACCTTCGATCCGCTGCGTCTGGCGTCGCTGCGAAAAACGCATATCACCCTGGGCCTGCCGCGGCTGGTGGTGAGCGTTGGCGATGCCCGCGGCATTGGCGCCATCCATGCCCCGGAGGTCAATGGTAACGTATTAAGCGTGGAGCCGGGGCTGGGGATCAGCGGCGATGGGGCGGGCATCCATATGCCGATGCCTGCGCTGGCGGAGGACAACAAGCCGCTTGAGATTGCTTTTTCGCTCGATCTGAACGGAACGGGCGCATTTTCACTAGCGCCGCTCGGGCGCAACAGCGAGCTGCAGCTGACCAGTAACTGGCCGCATCCCGGCTTTCTCGGCAGCTTCCTGCCAACGAAACGCGAAGTGAATGCTGCCGGCTATCGCGCCCACTGGCAAAGCAGCTGGTTCGCCAATGATATGGGCAGCTATTTCAAGGATGATATGGAGATCCCGTGGTCGCGCTTACCGGCGTTCAGTGCCGATGTCATGTCGCTTGCCGACCAGTACCAGCTAACCGATCGGGCGACAAAATATGCCATCCTGTTAATCGGGCTGACGTTTATGGCCTTTTTCGCTTTCGAGAGCCTGACCCATCGGCCCCTGCATCCGATGCAATATTTGCTGGTGGGCTTATCGCTGGTGCTGTTTTACCTGGTGCTGCTGGCGCTTTCGGAGCACATTGGCTTTACCGCCGCCTGGCTGGCCGCCAGTCTGTGCGGCGCGGTGATGAATGGGATCTACCTCCAGGCGGTGCTCAGGGGATGGCGCAACAGCCTGCTGTTTGTCGCCGCGCTGCTGCTGCTGGATGGGGTGATGTGGTTTCTGCTGCACTCCGAGGACAGCGCGCTGCTGTTGGGGACCGGTGTGCTGGCGCTGGCGCTGAGCATTCTGATGTTTTTGACCCGGCGAGTGGACTGGTATGCGTTATCGTTACCGAAAGGCAGTGCGCCTCCGCCGCCATCTGCCGATGACGACAAACTGCGCCTGTGGAAAGAGTGACGGCATAAAAAAAACGGCGCCCTCGGGGCGCCGTTTTCACATCATAGCTGCCGAATAACTCGCATTATTCCTGCAGATCGCCGCAGAAACGGTAACCTTCACCGTGAATGGTAGCGATGATTTCCGGAGTATCCGGAGTGGATTCGAAGTGTTTACGAATCCGACGAATGGTCACGTCAACGGTACGGTCATGCGGCTTCAGCTCGCGACCGGTCATTTTCTTCAGCAGCTCGGCACGAGACTGAATTTTGCCCGGGTTTTCGCAGAAGTGCAGCATCGCGCGGAATTCACTGCGCGGCAGCTTGTACTGTTCGCCGTTCGGGCTAACCAGGGAACGGCTGTTGATATCGAGTTCCCAGCCGTTGAACTTGTAGCTTTCCACGCTGCGACGCTCTTCGCTCACGGTACCGAGGTTCATGGTACGGGAGAGCAGGTTGCGCGCGCGGATAGTCAGTTCACGCGGGTTAAACGGTTTAGTGATATAGTCGTCAGCGCCGATTTCGAGGCCAAGGATCTTATCCACTTCGTTGTCGCGGCCGGTTAAGAACATCAGCGCGACGTCGGCCTGCTCGCGCAGCTCGCGCGCCAGCAGAAGACCATTTTTACCCGGCAGGTTGATATCCATGATCACCAGGTTGATATCATTTTCAGACAGGATCTGATGCATTTCCGCGCCATCGGTCGCTTCGAATACATCGTAACCTTCTGCTTCGAAAATACTTTTTAACGTGTTGCGTGTTACCAACTCGTCTTCAACGATAAGAATGTGCGGGGTCTGCATGTTTGCTACCTAAATTGCCAACTAAATCGAAACAGGAAGTACCAAAGTCCCTGACCTGCCTGGTGCATGTCGCAAATTAACATGCGCGGCGTAACATGACTAAAGTACGTAATTGCGTTCTTGATGCACTTTCCATCAACGTCAACAACATCATTAGCTTGGTCGTGGGTACTTTCCCTCTGGACCCGACGGTGTCAAAAACGGCTGACATCCTAACCATTTTAACAGCAACATAACAGGCTAAGAGAGGCCGAACACCCAATAAAACTACGCTTCGTTGACATATATCAAGTTCAATTGTAGCACGTTAACAGTCTTGTGAAATCATTGCATCGCCATGCTCTTTATAGTCACAATCTTTACCCGGCTCAACTAGTTGCGTGGATAAATTAATAAATACAGTGAATCCAATGTCTGGAACGATGCGTCAGATGAAATTTCATTGCCCATCATATGGATAAATGGGTTCTGTTAACATACTCCTTGTCATGGCCTCCTGAGAACAGTTTAGATTTTTTTATGGGTAAGAAAACGCAATTTTAGTGATTTTTGTTGCAAATTTGTAAATTTTCACCGCGTAAAATGGGGGGCTCCGCGCCTCAGACAACGCCTGAGAGAGAGAATGAAACCGCAATGCGTTTAACGATTATTTTGGTCGGTCCTGCCCGGGCCGAGAACGTCGGTGCCGCCGCCAGGGCGATGAAAACCATGGGATTTCGCGATCTGCGGATCGTGGACAGTGAAGCCCATCTGGCGCCGGCGGCACGCTGGGTGGCGCACGGCTCAGGCGACATCCTCGATGGCATCACCACCTATTCCACCCTTGCTGAGGCGCTGCACGACGTCGATTTTACCGTCGCCACCACCGCCCGCAGTCGCGCGCGGTTTCACTATTACGCCACGCCGCAGCAGTTGTTGCCGCTGCTGGAGGAGAAGGCGAACTGGATGACCCATACCGCGCTGGTATTTGGCCGTGAAGACGCCGGATTGACCAATGAGGAGCTGGCCCTGGCCGATGTGCTGACCGGCGTGCCGATGGTCGCGGATTATCCGTCGCTGAACCTCGGTCAGTCGGTGATGGTTTACTGCTATCAATTAGCATCGCTTATGCAACAATCGGCTCCCGCCGCTGCCGCGGCAGACCATCATCAGCTGCAGGCGTTGCGCCTCCGCACCATGGCCTTGCTTTCGCGTCTGGGCGTGGAGGACGATGCCAAACTGGCCGACTGGCTGTCGCAACGATTGGGGCTGCTGCAGCAGCGAGACACGGCAATGTTGCATCGTTTGCTGCATGATATTGAAAAAAACCTACCAGAATAAAGTTCTGTCATATTTTTTATTTATGGTTGCATGTACTGTTTTTGCGGGAGGTGTTCCGCCAATCTGGGTGTTTTTTCTTGTCGAGGTGGCGCAATACGTAAGCCGGCTGAAATGGGGTTAATTGAGAAATTCATTGACTTAAGACGGCAGATACTTTAACCAATATAGGCAGGACACACAGACAGATAAAAATACAGAGTACACAACATCCATGAATCGCATCGGCATGATTACCACCATTATCACCACCACCATTACCACAGGTAACGGTGCGGGCTGACGCGTACAGGAAACACAGAAAAAAGCCCGCACCTGAACAGTGCGGGCTTTTTTTTTGACAAGAGATCAAGGGGTAAGAACCATGCGAGTGTTGAAGTTCGGCGGTACATCAGTGGCAAATGCGGAACGGTTTCTGCGGGTTGCCGATATTCTGGAGAGTAATGCCAGGCAGGGGCAGGTAGCGACCGTCCTGTCTGCCCCGGCGAAGATCACTAACCATCTGGTAGCGATGATTGAAAAGACCATTGGCGGCCAGGATGCCCTCCCCAATATTGCCGACGCTGAACGCATTTTTGCCGAACTTCTTCAGGGCCTTGCCGACGCCCAGCCCGCTTTCCCGCTCGCCCAGTTGAAAGCCTTTGTTGAGCAGGAGTTTGCTCAGATTAAGCATGTCCTGCACGGTATTAGCCTGCTGGGTCAGTGCCCGGATAGCGTCAATGCCGCGCTGATCTGCCGAGGCGAAAAGCTCTCCATCGCCATCATGGCGGGTCTGCTGGAAGCCCGTGGTCATAAAGTCAGTGTCATTAACCCGGTGGAAAAACTGCTTGCCGTTGGTCACTACATGGAGTCCACGGTCGATATCGCCGAATCCACCCGCCGCATCGCCGCCAGCCAGATCCCGGCAGACCATATGATCCTGATGGCTGGGTTTACCGCTGGCAATGAGAAGGGGGAGCTGGTGGTGCTGGGGCGCAACGGCTCCGACTATTCGGCTGCGGTGCTGGCCGCCTGCCTGCGCGCCGATTGCTGCGAAATCTGGACCGATGTCGACGGAGTGTACACTTGCGACCCGCGCCAGGTGCCGGATGCGCGTCTGCTGAAATCGATGTCTTATCAGGAGGCGATGGAGCTCTCCTATTTTGGCGCGAAAGTGCTGCACCCGCGCACCATCGCCCCTATCGCCCAATTCCAAATCCCATGTCTGATTAAAAATACTGGCAACCCGCAGGCGCCGGGAACGCTCATCGGCGCCAGCCGCGACGAGGACGATCTGCCGGTTAAAGGCATCTCTAACCTCAACAACATGGCGATGTTCAACGTTTCCGGGCCGGGGATGAAAGGCATGGTCGGCATGGCCGCCCGCGTCTTCGCCACCATGTCCCGCGCCGGCATCTCGGTAGTGCTGATCACCCAATCCTCCTCCGAGTACAGCATCAGTTTCTGCGTGCCGCAGAGCGACTGCGCGCGAGCCAAACGGGCGATGGAAGATGAGTTTTACCTCGAGCTGAAAGAGGGGCTGCTGGAGCCGCTGGCCATTATGGAGCGTCTGGCTATTATCTCGGTGGTGGGTGACGGGATGCGCACCCTGCGCGGTATCTCGGCGAAATTTTTTGCCGCGCTGGCCCGCGCCAATATCAATATCGTGGCGATTGCTCAGGGTTCTTCCGAACGCTCCATTTCGGTGGTGGTCAGCAATGACGACGCTACCACCGGCGTGCGCGTGACCCATCAGATGCTGTTCAACACCGACCAGGTGATCGAAGTGTTCGTCATCGGCGTCGGCGGCGTCGGCGGGGCGCTGCTGGAGCAGATCAAACGCCAGCAGAGTTGGCTGAAGAGCAAACATATCGATCTGCGCGTTTGCGGCGTGGCCAACTCTCAGGCGCTGCTGACCAGCGTGCATGGTCTGAATCTGGAAAACTGGAGTGAAGCTCTGGCGGAGGCGAAAGAACCCTTTAATCTTGGCCGCCTGATCCGCCTGGTAAAAGAGTACCACCTGCTGAATCCGGTGATCGTCGACTGTACCTCCAGCCAGGCGGTCGCCGATCAGTACGCCGACTTCCTGCGCGAAGGTTTCCATGTGGTCACGCCGAATAAAAAGGCCAATACCTCTTCACTGGATTACTATCATCAGCTGCGCCACGCGGCGAGCAGCTCGCGCCGCAAGTTCCTCTATGACACGAACGTTGGCGCTGGCCTGCCGGTGATTGAGAACCTGCAGAACCTGCTCAACGCCGGCGATGAACTGCGCCATTTCTCCGGGATCCTTTCCGGTTCGCTGTCGTTTATCTTCGGCAAGCTGGATGAGGGCGTGAGTTTCTCGGCGGCGACGGCAATGGCCCGTGAGATGGGGTATACCGAGCCGGATCCGCGCGACGATTTATCCGGGGTGGACGTCGCGCGTAAGCTGCTGATTCTGGCCCGTGAGACCGGACGTGAACTGGAGCTGTCGGACATTATCGTCGAGTCGGCGCTGCCGGCGGACTTCGACGCCAGCGGTGATGTCGAGACCTTTATGGCTCGCCTGCCGTCGCTGGATGATGAGTTCGCCTCGCGGATTGCTAAGGCGCGCGATGAAGGTAAAGTCTTGCGCTATGTCGGTAACATCGAAGAGGATGGTACCTGCCGGGTGAAAATTGCCGCCGTTGACGGTAACGATCCGCTGTACAAAGTCAAAAATGGCGAGAACGCGCTGGCCTTTTACAGCCACTATTATCAGCCATTGCCGCTGGTGCTGCGCGGCTATGGTGCCGGGAACGACGTCACGGCGGCCGGCGTATTCGCCGACCTGCTGCGCACCCTTTCCTGGAAGTTAGGAGTTTAAGATGGTCAAAGTATATGCCCCGGCTTCCAGTGCCAATATGAGCGTCGGGTTTGATGTGTTGGGCGCGGCGGTCACGCCGGTCGATGGCACGCTGCTTGGCGACAACGTCACTGTCGAAGCGGCGGAGCAATTCAGCCTGCAGAATCTGGGACGCTTCGCCAGCAAACTGCCGACGGCGCCGCAGGAGAACATTGTTTACCAGTGCTGGGAAAGCTTTTGCCGGGAGATCGGTAAGACGGTGCCGGTGGCGATGACGCTGGAAAAAAACATGCCGATTGGTTCCGGGCTGGGTTCCAGCGCCTGCTCGGTGGTCGCCGCGCTGGTGGCGATGAACGAGTTTTGCGGTAAGCCGCTGAACGAGACGCGCATGCTGGCGCTGATGGGGGAGATGGAAGGGCGTATCTCCGGCAGCATTCACTACGACAACGTGGCGCCGTGCTATCTTGGCGGCATGCAGTTGATGATCGAAGAGAACGGGATTATCAGCCAGCAGGTGCCCGGGTTTGATGAGTGGCTGTGGGTGCTGGCCTATCCGGGGATTAAAGTCTCCACCGCCGAAGCGCGGGCGATTCTGCCGGCGCAGTACCGCCGTCAGGATTGTATCGCCCATGGTCGCCACCTCGCGGGCTTTATTCATGCCTGCTACACCCGCCAGCCGCAGCTGGCGGCAAAATTGATGAAAGATGTGATTGCCGAACCGTACCGAACCAAACTGCTGCCGGGCTTTAGCGAAGCGCGTCAGGCGGCCATGGAGATGGGCGCCCAGGCTTGCGGCATCTCCGGCTCTGGCCCAACGCTGTTCGCGTTGTGCGATAAGCCGGACACCGCACAGCGCGTCGCCGACTGGCTTGGCGCGCACTATCTACAGAATCAGGAAGGCTTTGTTCATATTTGCCGGCTGGATACGGCGGGCGCACGCGTAGTGGGATAACCAATGAAACTGTATAACTTAAAAGATCACAATGAGCAGGTCAGCTTTGCGCAGGCCGTTACCCAGGGACTTGGCAAGCATCAGGGCCTGTTCTTTCCGCACGATCTGCCGGAATTCAGCCTGACTGAAATCGACGATATGCTGGCGCAGGACTTTGTCACCCGCAGCGCCAAAATTTTATCCGCCTTTATCGGCGATGAGATCCCGCAGGATGTCCTGCAGCAGCGGGTCCGCGCGGCGTTTGCGTTTCCGGCGCCGGTGAGCAAGGTTCAGGAGGATGTCGGCTGTCTGGAACTGTTCCATGGCCCCACGCTGGCGTTCAAGGATTTCGGCGGCCGCTTTATGGCGCAGATGCTGACCCACATTGCGGGCGACAAGCCGGTCACCATCCTTACGGCGACCTCTGGCGATACTGGTGCGGCGGTGGCGCATGCTTTCTATGGTCTGCCGAACGTTAAGGTGGTGATCCTCTATCCGCGCGGCAAGATCAGCCCGCTGCAGGAGAAGCTGTTCTGTACTCTCGGCGGCAACATTGAAACCGTGGCGATCGACGGCGACTTCGACGCCTGCCAGGCGCTGGTGAAGCAGGCGTTTGACGATGAAGAACTGAAGGCGACGCTGGGGCTGAACTCGGCTAACTCCATTAACATCAGCCGCCTGCTGGCGCAGATCTGCTACTACTTCGAAGCGGCGGCGCAGCTGCCGCAGGAAGCCCGCAATCAGCTGGTGATTTCTGTGCCGAGCGGCAACTTCGGCGATCTGACCGCCGGTCTGCTGGCGAAGTCGCTGGGTCTGCCGATCAAACGCTTTATCGCTGCCACCAACGCCAACGACACTGTTCCGCGCTATCTGCAGGGCGGCGAGTGGGCGCCAAAAGCCACCCAGGCGACGCTGTCCAACGCCATGGACGTCAGCCAGCCGAACAACTGGCCGCGTGTCGAAGAGCTGTTCCGCCGTAAAATCTGGCGTCTCAGCGAGCTGGGCTATGCCGCGGTCGATGATGAGACCACCAAAGCGGCAATGCGTGAGCTGAAGGCCATCGGCTACATCTCTGAGCCGCACGCGGCGATTGCCTGGCGCGCGCTGCGCGATCAGCTGCAGCCGGGAGAGTACGGTCTGTTCCTCGGCACCGCCCATCCGGCGAAGTTCAAAGAGAGCGTGGAGGAGATCCTGCAGGAGACCCTGCCGCTGCCGAAAGAGCTGGCCGACCGCGCCGACCTGCCGCTGCTGTCTCACAATCTGCCGGCGGATTTCGCCGCGCTGCGTAAGCTGATGATGGGCTAAATCCTTACCGTCCCCCTGTCGCGTCGAACGCCGCAGGGGGACGCTTACTTACTGCTCGTGGCGTTTAAACACCAGTTCGCCTTTCTCCGAAGCCTCCGCATCAAAGAAATAGCCTTCGCTATTAAAGGATTTCAGCTGCTCCGGCTGGGTTAAGCGATTTTCAATAATGTAGCGGCTCATCAGGCCACGGGCTTTCTTGGCATAGAAGCTGATCACTTTGAATTTGCCGTTCTTCTCATCGAGGAAGACCGGCTTGATCAGCTGGCCCTGCAATTTTTGCGTTTTCACCGATTTAAAATACTCATCGGAAGCCAGGTTGATGACGATATCGTCGCCCTGAGCCTGCAGCGCCTGATTCAGCTTCTCGGTAATGGTATCGCCCCAGAACTGGTACAGATCTTTACCGCGCGGGTTTTCCAGACGGATCCCCATCTCCAGGCGGTAGGGCTGCATCAGGTCCAGCGGGCGCAGCACGCCATACAGGCCGGAGAGCATGCGCAGGTGTCGCTGGGCGAAGTCAAAGTCGTCCTCAGTGAGCGTCTCTGCCTGCAGGCCGGTGTAGACATCGCCCTTAAAGGCGAGGATCGCCTGGCGGGCGTTTTGCGGCGTAAAGTCAGGGTGCCAGTCGTGGAAACGGGTGGCGTTCAGATCCGCCAGCTTGTCGCTGATGCTCATCAGCTTGCCGATTTGCGGCGCGGTCAGTTGACGGGCGATGCTGATAAGCTCTTGAGAATACTCGAGGAGTTCGGGCTGGGTATAGCGAGTCGTTGCCAGCGGGCTTTCATAATCGAGCGTTTTAGCAGGTGAAATCAGAATCAGCATATCCAGTCCTTGCAGGTAATTTCGACGAATTTTAACAAAAAAAGTGCATGGTGGGATCGATAGCTGCGATTGCCGCGCTATTCTCGCGGCAGTTCATTCCACGCGCCCGGGGCCAGCTGCTGGTGAATCTCGGGATAGCGCGACGCATCAAAAGTGGGCTGGATGCCTAACTGGCGCTGACGCAGATAATCACTGGCGATAATCCGCACCGTCGGGGAGAGCAGCAGGATGGCCGTCAGGTTGGTCATCGCCATCAGCGCCATAATGATATCCGCGCTCTGCCAGACGACCGGCAGGCTAACCAGGGTCCCCAGCAGCACCATCAGGACGGTGAGTATTCTCAGCCCCCAGATATAGCGCGGCTTATCCAGATGCAGAAAGATCAGATTATTTTCCGCATACACGTAGTTGGCCACGATAGAGCTAAAAGCGAACAGCAGCACGATGAGGGCGATAAAATCCGCTCCCCAGCCGCCGACCAGCACGCTCATCGCGTGTTGCAAGTCCTGAATACCATTGAGCGTATATTCATTGTCGGGCCGCGGCGCCAGCATGACGATAATCGCGCTGGCGGTACAGATCACGATGGTATCGATAAACACGCCTATCATCTGCACGATACCCTGCGCCGCCGGGTGCGGCGGCCATGAGGCGGCGGCTGCGGCGGCGTTAGGCGAAGAGCCCATCCCTGCTTCATTGGAGAACATGCCGCGCTGAAAGCCGCTGGTCAGCGCCTGGCTGATGGTGTAGCCCACCGCGCCGGCGGCGGCTTCCTGCCAGCCGAAGGCGCAGCGAAAGATGGTGGCGAAAATCGTCGGCAGGGCGGTGATATGCCACAGGCCGATAAGCAGGCTGGTGGCGATCCATAGCAGCGCCATGATGGGCACTATCCACTGCATCAGGCGCGCCACGCCGCGTAAACCGCGGAGGATGGCCAGCAGAACGACAACGGCCAGCACGCCGCCGCTGACCGCCGCCGGCAGATCGAACGCATAGCGCAGGGCATGAGCCACGGAGTTAGCCTGCACGGTATTGAAGATAAAACCATAGGCCAGCAGCAGGAGGATCGAAAACAGCACGCCCATCCAGCGCATGCCGAGCCCGCGCGCCATATACCAGGCCGGGCCGCCGCGAAACTGGCCGCGGCTGTCGCGTTCTTTATACAACTGGGCAAGGGAACATTCGGCGAAGCTGCTGGCCATGCCGAGCAGGGCGGAGACCCACATCCAGAATACCGCTCCGGGTCCGCCGGCGGCGATGGCCAGCGTGACGCCGGCAAGATTACCGCTGCCAACCCGGGCGGCAAGACTGGTACATAACGCCTGAAAAGAGGTTAAACCGCCCGGCTGCGGATGCAGGCTTTTTTTCAGACTGCGGCTAAATTTGCGCACGTAACGGAACTGAATACCCCGGGTTTGCCAGCTAAACCAGATCCCTGCGCCCAGTAGCAGATAAATCATCACTGAGCCCCAGAGTATTTCATTGATAAATGAGAGAAAATCAGGCATTAAACATCCTCTTGTCCATGCCGGCACGCCAGTGTAAGCGTTACCAATTAAGTGACAATCCTTGCGCTTTCAGCAAATTAATCTGCATAGTTTATCACACTCTGCGCTCTTCTCTCGTCGGCGGTTGCGCTGACCCGGCAGCGTGTTATCATCTGGGCAGACCGGTTACATCCCCTTAACTGCTGTTTAAGAGAAATATATCATGACGGATAAATTAACTTCTCTGCGTCAGTACACCACTGTCGTCGCTGACACCGGAGATATTGCGGCAATGAAGCTGTATCAGCCTCAGGATGCCACCACCAACCCTTCCCTGATCCTCGGCGCGGCTCAGATCCCTGAGTACCGTAAGCTGATTGACGACGCTGTGGCCTGGGCTCGTAGCCAGAGCAGCGATCGCGCACAGCAGATCCTTGATGCTTCCGATAAGCTGGCGGTGAACATCGGTCTCGAAATCCTGAAACTGATCCCGGGCCGTATCTCCACCGAAGTGGATGCACGTCTTTCCTACGACACCGAAGCGTCTATCGCCAAAGCTAAGCGCATCATCAAGCTGTATAACGACGCGGGCATCAGCAACGATCGTATTCTGATCAAGCTGGCTTCCACCTGGCAGGGCATTCGCGCCGCTGAGCAGCTGGAAAAAGAAGGCATCAACTGCAACCTGACCCTGCTGTTCTCCTTCGCTCAGGCTCGTGCTTGCGCCGAAGCGGGCGTCTTCCTGATTTCGCCGTTCGTTGGTCGTATCCTCGACTGGTACAAAGCCAACACCGATAAGAAAGAGTATGCGCCGGCAGAAGATCCGGGCGTGGTTTCCGTCAGCGAAATCTACGAGTACTACAAGCAGCACGGTTATGAAACCGTAGTGATGGGCGCCAGCTTCCGTAACGTTGGTGAAATTCTCGAACTGGCTGGCTGTGACCGCCTGACCATCGCCCCGGCGCTGCTGAAAGAGCTGTCCGAAAGCGAAGGCGCCGTTGAGCGTAAACTGGTGTATACCGGTGAAGTGAAAGCGCGTCCGGAGCGTATTACCGAATCTGAATTCCTGTGGCAGCATAACCAGGATCCGATGGCGGTAGACAAACTGGCGGAAGGTATCCGCAAGTTTGCGATCGACCAGGAAAAACTGGAAAAAATGATCGGCGAACTGCTGTAATCCCGCAGGTGGCCGACGCCCGTCGGCCACATTACACTGTCTGTCCCGCCATCAGCAGTGTATCATTTCGTTTAACGCTACAGTTTGAACGGAATAACCATGAATACCTTACGAATCGGCTTAGTTTCCATTTCCGATCGCGCCTCCAGCGGCGTCTATCAGGACAAAGGCATCCCGGCACTGGAAGAGTGGCTGGCGCGTGCCCTCACCACCCCTTTTGAACTGCAGACTCGCCTGATTCCGGATGAGCAGGTCATTATTGAGCAAACGCTGTGCGAACTGGTTGACGAGATGGGGTGCCACCTGGTGCTGACCACCGGCGGAACCGGCCCTGCGCGTCGCGATGTGACGCCCGACGCCACGCTGGCGATTGCCGATCGCGAGATGCCGGGCTTCGGCGAGCAAATGCGCCAGGTTAGCCTACACTTTGTGCCGACGGCGATCCTTTCCCGGCAGGTCGGGGTGATCCGCAAGCAGGCGCTGATCCTCAATCTACCCGGACAACCGAAAGCGATTCAGGAGACCCTGGAAGGGGTGAAAGATGCTGACGGCAACGTGCTGGTGCACGGTATTTTCGCAAGTGTACCTTATTGTGTACAGTTGCTGGAGGGGCCTTATGTGGAAACCGATGGCCGTGTGGTAGAAGCATTTCGTCCAAAAAGCGCCAGACGCGAAACTTTATCCTGAATTTGATGCATTTGTGACATAACCTGCATCGCTGATGGTGTGCCGTTTTATTTACGATATAGTGCTGTTTACTTTACACACTATAAAATACGCTGCACACCTCAGGATGAAATCGCGTTATGTCATATGCAAACCGACCGCTCAACCGCCAGGATTATAAAACGCTAACGCTGGCCGCCCTTGGCGGCGCGCTGGAGTTTTATGACTTTATCATCTTCGTTTTCTTCGCCGCCGTCGTCGGCGAGCTCTTCTTCCCCGCGGATATTCCGGAATGGCTGCGCCAGGTACAGACCTTTGGCATTTTCGCCGCCGGTTACCTGGCGCGTCCGCTGGGGGGGATCATCATGGCCCACTTTGGCGATCTGGTAGGGCGTAAGAAAATGTTTACCCTCAGCATTCTGCTGATGGCGGTGCCGACCCTGGCGATTGGTCTGCTGCCGACCTACAGCTCGGTGGGCATCGTCGCGCCGCTGCTGTTGCTGCTGATGCGTATTCTGCAGGGGGCGGCGATCGGCGGCGAGGTGCCTGGCGCCTGGGTGTTTGTCGCCGAGCATGTTCCGGAAAAACGCATTGGTATCGCCTGCGGCACGCTGACGGCCGGCCTGACCGTAGGCATCCTGCTGGGATCGGTGGTGGCGACGCTTATCAACACCAGCCTGACGCCGCAGGGGATCCACGACGGCGGCTGGCGGATCCCCTTCCTGCTGGGGGGCGTATTTGGCCTGGTGGCGATGTATCTGCGCCGCTGGCTGCAGGAGACGCCGATTTTTCTTGAGATGCAGCAGCGCAAAGCGCTGGCGCAGGAACTGCCGGTAAAGGCGGTCGTCCTCAAGCACCAGAAGGCGGTGGCGGTCTCTATGCTGCTGACCTGGCTGCTGTCGGCAGGCGTGGTGGTGGTGATCCTGATGTCGCCGGTCTGGCTGCAGAAACACTATGGCTTCGCCCCGGCGATGACCCTGCAGGCCAACAGCATTGCCACGATTATGTTGTGCATCGGCTGTCTGCTCGCCGGGCTGGCGGCGGACCGCTTCGGCGCCAGCCGCACCTTTATCGTCGGCAGCCTGCTGCTGGCGGTTGCCAGCTGGGCATTTTATCACCTGTCCGGCGCCAGCCCGCAGCGGCTGTTTCTGCTGTACGGTACGGTGGGACTCTGCGTGGGCGTGGTGGGGGCGGTGCCTTATGTCATGGTGCGGGCCTTCCCGGCGGAAGTGCGCTTCACCGGCATTTCCTTTTCCTACAATCTGTCGTACGCGATTTTTGGCGGCCTGACGCCGATTGCCGTCACGATGCTGATGGGGGTGTCGCCGATGGCCCCGGCCTGGTATGTGCTGGCCTTGTCGCTGATGGGCTTGGGATTAGGTATCTGGCTGCGTCAGGGGCTGACGGCGGCGAGGTTGCCGGAAGGGGAGCTGCAGCGCTAAGCAGGGTTTACCGATGATGACCAGCCGCCGCCCTGTCACAGGGCGGCGGCGGAAGATTAACGCGGTTCGCCGATCGGCAACACGGTGCGGCCGAACTGCTCGTTCAGCACTTCGCCCATCGCCAGGTAAATGGCGCTGGCGCCGCAGATCAGGCCGATCCAGCCGGCTACTTTCACGATGCCTTCGTTATCTACCAGATGCCCAATCGCCAGCAGCGCGAACAGCACCGTCAGGCTCAGGAACACGAACTGCAGCATACGTGCGGCTTTCAGCGTGCCGAAGAACATGAACAACGTAAAAATACCCCACAGGCCGAGATACATGCCGAGGAAGTGCGCGTTCGGCGCATCAGCCAGGCCCATTTTCGGCATCAGAAGGATAGCAACCAGCGTCAGCCAGAAGCTGCCGTAGGAGGTAAAAGCGGTCAAGCCAAAGGTGTTGCCTTTTTTGTATTCCAGCAGGCCGGCAAAAATTTGCGCAATGCCACCGTAAAAAATGCCCATCGCCAGGATAGCTACATCGAATGCGAAGAGGCCGCTATTCGCCAGGTTAAGCAGAATAGTGGTCATGCCGAAGCCCATAAGGCCCAGCGGTGCCGGATTAGCCAACTTAGTGTTGCCCATAATTCCTCAAAATTATCATTAAAAGGGAAGCATTACCCCGCGACTTGGCGGCGGGGCGCGGCATAATAATGAGGCGCGTAAAGGCTGTCTATGATCTGGCGGGGTATTTTTCACCAATTTCAGTTGCGCCCGACGATGAGTGGAGCATTTGTCGTAAACAGGCAATTTGCAGGACCGCGGGGATGGTGACCCGATAAGCGCTGCCGCTCACCGCTTTCACGCTGTTCAGCGCGGCGCCAAGCGGCCCCCCCAGCCCGGCGCCGCGTACCAGGCCATGACCGATGACGCTCACGGCGGCGTGCGTGCGCAGGATGGCGGTTAACCGCTCATCCAGTAGCAGGGCAACGCCTTCACTCAGCTTGCGGCGTCTCAACAGATGGGGCAGTAGGCTTTCCAGCTCAAGACTCCGGCACTCCACCGCGGCGAGAAACTGCGTTTTTTGTGCCGCATCCAGCTTATTCCAGCTGTGCTGCAGAAAATGCGTCAACAACTGTTGCTCAATCTGCGGCGTCGTCATCTGTTTATCGACCTTTGCCTTCAGCCTCTTACACACATCCAGCAGGATGGCGCGATAAAATTTGCCATGGCGGCGCAGCGTATTGGCGATGCTGTCGCCGCCGAAATGCTGTAGCTCGCCGGCGATCAACTGCCAGTTGCGGCGATAGCGCTCCGGGTGGCCCTCCATAGACAGAAAGGTTTCGTTGCGCAGCAGCGTACTGGAGAGACGGGGTTTGCCATTTTCCCCGTGGGTCAGAATACGGGTAAACGCTTCCAGATGCGCCTCGCTGCACTCAGGCAGAAAGGCGAGATCGTCATCATCCAGATAATTAATACGCATAACGTTTTCTCTCGGGCAGGGGACGACGTTAGTCGTCGCCGATAATTTTCAGTGAGGCCATATCTGAGGAGTTGACCGTCTGGCCGGAGAAGGCGATTTTTTTCACACAGCGCTTGTTGTCGTTATCGCTGTTGAGGGTGATCCAGCCGGTGGTGTTGCCCTCTTTGATCCCGGCGGGCACGTTCAGCGTGTGGCTGGCGCCGTGGCTGGCCTTAAAGTAGACGGTTGCTCCGGAGAGCTGTATATCGCCGCGCTCGGCGCTGAGCTGAATACGTTTGACCACCCGGCAGACGGGGAGCTTCAGCGTCAGATCGTTGGTCTCATTGCGCGGCATGGCGATCACGCCGAGGATCTTATGGTCGTTGGCGGCCGCCGAGGTGATAACTGACACGCTAAGGATAAGCCCCGCTGAAAGCCGGAATAGTGATTTCATTAATCTGTCCCCTGAATAAGTAAAGTGCGAGGGCGGGGATCTTATCACTGCGAAAACGGGGCTTTTAGCGCACAAGTATTGCGTTTTATGTCAATGATATTATGAATATATTTGGTTATTTTATTCGTTATTTATATGGATGTTTCGCCATCTTTTTTGCCGCCCGGCAACATCGTTTGCTGAGCCATCGGCGACAGGGGGCGAGGGCGTCGGCTGGTACCCGGCAAAAAATTTTTCTAC
Source organism: Klebsiella sp. GG_Kp175 (assembly GCF_040062325.1). Taxonomy (NCBI): domain Bacteria; kingdom Pseudomonadati; phylum Pseudomonadota; class Gammaproteobacteria; order Enterobacterales; family Enterobacteriaceae; genus Klebsiella; species Klebsiella sp. GG_Kp175. The sequence continues at coordinate 44,966 of NZ_JBEAFX010000005.1, forward strand.
TTGCCCCTTGATGCCGGAGTGGGCGACCCCATCTTGTAGTCAACCGCAGTGAAGAACCTGAAAAAAAATGATGTCTGGGCAGTTGAAACCGCAGGTTTCGCCCTTATTACAGGTTCACAACCACATGTTGATCGAATTTTTAGTGGAGACGTTTAGATGGGTAAAATTATTGGTATCGACCTGGGTACTACCAACTCTTGTGTAGCGATTATGGATGGCACTACTGCACGCGTGCTGGAGAACGCCGAAGGCGATCGCACCACGCCTTCTATCATTGCCTATACCCAGGATGGTGAAACTCTGGTTGGTCAGCCGGCTAAACGTCAGGCAGTGACAAACCCGCAAAACACCCTGTTTGCGATTAAACGCCTGATTGGCCGCCGCTTCCAGGACGAAGAAGTTCAGCGTGACGTTTCTATCATGCCATACAAAATTGTTGCCGCAGACAATGGCGACGCATGGCTGGATGTGAAAGGCACCAAAACTGCACCGCCGCAGATCTCTGCTGAAGTGCTGAAAAAAATGAAGAAAACGGCTGAAGATTACCTGGGTGAACCGGTAACTGAAGCGGTTATCACCGTACCGGCTTACTTCAACGATGCGCAACGTCAGGCCACCAAAGATGCTGGCCGTATCGCCGGTCTGGAAGTCAAACGTATCATCAACGAACCGACCGCGGCCGCGCTGGCGTACGGTCTGGATAAAGAAGTGGGCAACCGTACTATCGCGGTTTACGACCTCGGTGGTGGTACTTTCGATATCTCTATTATCGAAATCGACGAAGTGGATGGCGAAAAAACCTTCGAAGTACTGGCGACCAACGGTGACACCCACCTGGGCGGCGAAGACTTCGATACCCGTCTGATCAACTACCTCGTTGATGAATTTAAGAAAGATCAGGGCATTGACCTGCGCAACGACCCGCTGGCGATGCAGCGTCTGAAAGAAGCCGCTGAGAAAGCGAAGATTGAACTGTCTTCTGCTCAGCAGACCGACGTTAACCTGCCGTACATCACTGCAGATGCGACCGGTCCGAAACACATGAACATCAAAGTGACTCGCGCGAAACTGGAAAGCCTGGTAGAAGACCTGGTTAACCGTTCCATCGAGCCGCTGAAAGTAGCCCTGCAGGATGCCGGTCTGTCCGTTTCCGATATCAACGACGTGATCCTCGTTGGTGGTCAGACTCGTATGCCGATGGTGCAGAAGAAAGTGGCCGAGTTCTTTGGTAAAGAACCGCGTAAAGACGTTAACCCGGATGAAGCCGTGGCGATCGGTGCTGCCGTTCAGGGCGGTGTACTGACTGGTGATGTGAAAGACGTTCTGCTGCTCGACGTGACCCCGCTGTCGCTGGGTATCGAAACCATGGGCGGCGTGATGACTGCGCTGATCAGCAAAAACACCACCATCCCGACCAAGCATAGCCAGGTGTTCTCTACCGCTGAAGACAACCAGTCTGCGGTCACCATCCATGTGCTGCAGGGTGAGCGTAAACGCGCGTCTGATAACAAATCTCTGGGTCAGTTCAACCTGGATGGTATCAACCCGGCGCCGCGCGGCATGCCGCAGATCGAAGTGACCTTTGACATCGATGCTGACGGTATCCTGCACGTCTCCGCGAAAGACAAAAACAGCGGTAAAGAGCAGAAGATCACCATCAAAGCGTCTTCCGGTCTGAATGAAGAAGAAATTCAGAAAATGGTTCGCGAAGCGGAAGCTAACGCCGAATCTGACCGTAAGTTCGAAGAGCTGGTACAGACCCGCAACCAGGGCGACCATCTGCTGCACAGCACTCGCAAGCAGGTTGAAGAAGCAGGCGATAAACTGCCGGCTGACGACAAAACTGCCATCGAGTCTGCGCTGACCGCGCTGGAAACTTCGCTGAAAGGTGAAGACAAAGCGGACATCGAAGCGAAAATGCAGGCGCTGGCGCAGGCTTCCCAGAAGCTGATGGAAATCGCCCAGCAGCAGCATGCTCAGCAGCAGGCGGGTTCCGCTGACGCTCAGGCGAGCAACGCGAAAGACGACGATGTTGTCGACGCTGAGTTCGAAGAAGTGAAAGATAAAAAATAATCGCCCTTTGAACGGGTAAAACACTGGCACGGGCGAAGAGGTTTCCTCTCCGCCCGTGCACGCATGTTAAGGGGCTGAAAAACACCGATGGCAAAGCAAGATTACTACGAGATTTTAGGCGTCTCCAAAACAGCGGAAGAGCGTGAAATCAAAAAGGCTTATAAGCGCCTGGCCATGAAGTATCACCCGGACCGCAACCAGGGTGATAAAGAGGCCGAAGCCAAATTTAAAGAAATCAAAGAAGCGTATGAAATCCTGACTGATGCCCAGAAGCGTGCGGCCTACGATCAGTACGGCCACGCGGCCTTTGAGCAGGGCGGCATGGGCGGCGGCGGCGGTTTTGGCGGCGGTGCGGACTTCAGCGATATCTTTGGCGATGTTTTCGGCGATATCTTTGGCGGCGGACGTGGCCGGCAGCGCGCGGCGCGCGGCGCCGATCTCCGTTACAACATGGAGCTGACGCTGGAAGAAGCGGTACGTGGCGTCACCAAAGAGATCCGTATTCCGACGCTGGAAGAGTGCGACGTCTGCCACGGCAGCGGCGCCAAAGCAGGCAGCAAACCGCAAACCTGTCCGACCTGTCATGGCGCAGGCCAGGTACAGATGCGTCAGGGCTTCTTTGCGGTACAGCAGACCTGTCCGCACTGTCAGGGACGCGGTACGCTGATTAAAGATCCGTGCAATAAATGTCATGGTCACGGCCGCGTTGAGAAGACCAAAACCCTGTCGGTTAAAATCCCGGCGGGCGTGGATACCGGAGACCGGATCCGTCTGGCGGGCGAAGGTGAAGCCGGCGAGCATGGCGCACCGGCAGGCGATCTGTACGTTCAGGTCCAGGTGAAGCAGCACGCTATCTTTGAGCGTGAAGGCAATAACCTGTACTGCGAAGTGCCGATCAACTTCACCATGGCAGCGCTGGGCGGCGAGATTGAGGTCCCGACGCTCGACGGCCGCGTCAATCTCAAGATTCCGGGCGAAACCCAGACCGGCAAGCTGTTCCGCATGCGCGGCAAAGGCGTGAAATCCGTTCGCGGCGGCGCGCAGGGCGATCTGCTGTGCCGGGTGGTGGTGGAGACGCCGGTGGGGCTGAACGAGAAGCAGAAGCAGCTGCTGAAAGAGCTGCAGGAAAGCTTCGGCGGCCCGACCGGGGAAAACAACAGCCCGCGTTCGAAAAGCTTCTTCGACGGTGTGAAGAAGTTCTTCGACGATTTGACCCGCTAATTCCGCTTTCGCTGACTCCTGGCCCGGGCCTTTGCTGCCCGGGCTTTTTTTGTCTTATCGCTCCTCTTTGATTCGTAAAAATCGAATGTTTACTCAACTTAAATCTGATTTTTTCGAGTTATCAGTTTGTGTATTATGCTTTTATCGAGTTATTCACCAACAGGATGAAAGTAAAAGTGAAACATCTGCAACGATTCTTCAGTAGCGATGCTTCCGGCGGCATTGTCTTAATCATCGCCGCGGTGCTGGCGATGGTCATGGCCAATACCAGCGTGACCAGCGGTCTGTATCACTCCTTCCTTGATACGCCTGTACAGCTGCGGGTGGGGGCGCTGGAGATCAACAAGAATATGCTGCTCTGGATCAATGATGCCCTGATGGCGGTGTTCTTCTTGCTGATTGGCCTCGAGGTCAAACGCGAGCTGATTCAGGGCTCGCTGGCGAGTCGTCGTCAGGCGGTCTTTCCGGTGATTGCCGCGCTCGGCGGGATGATCGTCCCGGCGCTGGTCTATCTGGCCTTTAACGCTCAGGATCCTGTCGCCAGAGAGGGATGGGCGATCCCGGCAGCGACGGATATTGCCTTTGCCCTCGGCGTGCTGGCGCTGTTAGGCAGCCGCGTCCCGACGGCGCTAAAGATTTTCCTGATGGCGCTGGCGATCATTGATGACCTGGGGGCTATCGTGATTATCGCGCTGTTTTATACCCACGACCTGTCAATGCTCTCGTTGGGCGTGGCGGCGGCGGCGATTGCGGTGCTGGTGGCCCTGAATCTGAGCGGCGTGCGGCGCACTGGGATCTATATTCTGGTCGGCGCGGTGCTGTGGACGGCGGTGCTGAAGTCCGGCGTTCACGCGACGCTTGCCGGAGTCATCGTCGGCTTTATGATTCCGTTACAGGAAAAGCAGGGTAAATCCCCGGCCAAAGCGCTTGAGCATGTCCTGCACCCGTGGGTCGCGTTTATGATCCTACCGCTGTTTGCCTTTGCCAACGCGGGTGTCTCGTTGCAAGGGGTCACACTTGATGGACTGACGTCGCTGCTGCCTCTGGGCATCATGGCCGGCCTGTTTATCGGTAAGCCGCTGGGGATCAGCCTGTTCTGCTGGCTGGCCCTGAAGCTGAAGTGGGCCTCGCTGCCGGAGGGGACCACCTGCGGGCAGATTATGGCGGTGGGTATCCTGTGCGGGATTGGCTTTACGATGTCGATTTTTATCGCCAGTCTCGCCTTTGGCAACGTGGATCCCGCGTTGATCAACTGGGCCAAGCTTGGCATCTTGATCGGCTCAGTGTTATCGGCCGTCACCGGATACCTCATACTGCGTCAGCGCGCGACGGATACTCGCCTCGCGGTATAACCTTTCTGCGGAGGGCCTCTCCGGCCCTCCAGGACATTATCAGGGAGAGAAGCATGTCACATATCAACTACAACCATCTGTACTACTTCTGGCACGTCTATAAAGAAGGGTCTGTCGTGGGCGCGGCGGAGGCGCTGTTTCTGACGCCGCAGACCATTACCGGGCAGATCAAAGCGCTGGAGGAGCGTCTGCAGGGTAAATTATTCAAGCGCAAGGGAAGAGGGCTGGAGCCGAGCGAGCTCGGGGAGTTGGTCTTCCGCTATGCCGACCGGATGTTTACCCTGAGCCAGGAGATGCTCGACATCGTCAACTATCGCAAAGAGTCTAATCTGCTGTTTGACGTCGGCGTGGCCGATGCGCTCTCGAAGCGGCTGGTCAGCGGCGTGCTGGATGCCGCCGTTGTCGAAAGCGAGCAGATTCATCTGCGCTGTTTTGAATCCACCCATGAGCTGCTGCTGGAGCAGTTGAGCCAGCATAAGCTCGATATGATTATCTCTGACTGCCCGATCGACTCGACGCAGCAGGAAGGGCTGTTTTCGGTGAAGATTGGCGAGTGTAGCGTCAGCTTCTGGTGTATGAACCCGGCGCCGACGAAGCCGTTCCCGGCTTGTCTCGAAGAGCGACGGCTGCTAATCCCCGGCCGACGATCGATGCTGGGACGTAAGCTGCTGAACTGGATTAATGTGCAGGGTCTGAAGGTGGAGATTCTCGGCGAGTTTGACGACGCGGCGCTCATGAAAGCCTTTGGCGCTGCGCATAATGCGATATTTGTCGCGCCGACGCTCTACGCGCATGATTTCTATCATGATGAATCGATTGTCGAAATTGGCCGCATGGATAGCGTGATGGAGGAGTATCACGCTATTTTCGCCGAACGGATGATTCAGCATCCGGCGGTACAGCGCATCTGCAATCGCGATTATTCGTCGCTGTTTACTGAACCCAGATAGCCGGAAAGCGTGGCTGGCGTGGCTCAGGTCGCGCCAGGGCGGGGAAGATGACAGGCATAAAAAAACCCGCTTTCGCGGGTTTTTTCACAAAGCGACAACAAGCAGCGATTAAGCCAGTTTGTTGATCTGAGCGGTCAGGTTAGCCTTATGACGCGCAGCTTTGTTTTTGTGGATCAGACCTTTAGCAGCCTGACGGTCCACGATCGGTTGCATTTCGTTAAATGCTTTTTGTGCAGCAGCTTTGTCGCCAGCTTCGATAGCTGCGTATACTTTCTTGATGAAAGTACGCATCATAGAGCGACGGCTAGCGTTGTGCTTGCGAGCCTTTTCAGACTGAACGGCGCGCTTCTTAGCTGATTTGATATTAGCCAAGGTCCAACTCCCAAATGTGTTCTATATGGACAATTCAAAGGCCGAGGAATATGCCCGTTTAGCCTTCTTTTGTCAATGGATTTGTGCAAATAAGCGCCGTTTAACACCACAGCGCTTCATTACGTAGTGATGGCGCAAGATTCTACCAGCTTGTTGCAGGCGAATACAGCTTTTCCACCATAAAAATCGCCGGGGGCGGGCGGTTTTCCCGCTTACCCGCGCTGAGTGAATGAATTCCTGAGAACTTTCGTTGCCGAGGAGCAATCGCTGGTTAACGTTGACAGTTGTACAAGGTATACTCGGACGATTTTCACTGTTTTGAGCCAGACATGAAGCTGATACGCGGCATACATAATCTCAGTCAGGCCCCGCACGGGTGCGTGCTGACCATTGGCAATTTTGACGGCGTGCATCGTGGGCATCAGGCGCTGCTGCAGCGATTGCGCGAAGAGGGCCGCCAGCGCGGTTTACCGGTGGTGGTGATGATTTTCGAACCCCAGCCGCTCGAGCTTTTTGCCGCCGATAAAGCCCCGGCGCGGTTGACCCGCCTGCGTGAAAAGCTGAGCTATCTGGCTGAAAGCGGGGTCGACTATGTGCTGTGCGTTCGCTTCGACCGCCGGTTCGCCGCGCTGACGGCGCAGGATTTTATCAGTGAACTGCTGGTGCGCCGCCTGGGCGTGCAGTTCCTTGCCGTCGGTGACGATTTCCGCTTTGGCGCTGGTCGCCAGGGGGATTTCTTGTTATTACAAAAGGCGGGGGCGGAATACGGCTTCGACGTCACCAGCACCCAAACCTTCTGCGAAGGCGGGGTGCGGATCAGCAGCACGGCGGTGCGTCAGGCGCTGGCCGATGACGATCTTCTTCTTGCGGAGACGCTGCTCGGCCATCCGTTTAGCATTTCCGGACGCGTCGTGCATGGCGACGAACTGGGCCGTACCATAGGTTTTCCGACGGCGAACTTACCGCTGCGTCGTCAGGTTTCCCCGGTTAAAGGGGTCTATGCGGTAGAAGTGACAGGTCTGGGCGACAAACCGATCGCCGGTGTCGCCAATATTGGCACCCGTCCAACGGTAGCGGGCGTGCGTCAGCAGCTCGAAGTGCATCTGTTGGACGTTGTAATGGACCTCTACGGTCGCCATATCAATGTAGTACTGCGTAAAAAGATACGTAATGAGCAGCGGTTTGCGTCGCTGGACGAGCTGAAGGCGCAAATCGCACGTGATGAGTTAACGGCCCGCGAATTATTTGGGCTGACCAGCCAGGCCTGAGCCACTGGTGTTTATCAAACCGAAATACGGAACCGAGAATCTGATGAGTGACTATAAATCGACCCTGAATTTGCCGGAAACAGGGTTCCCTATGCGTGGCGACCTCGCCAAACGCGAACCGGGAATGCTGGCGCGTTGGACCGATGATGACCTGTACGGCATCATTCGTGCAGCCAAAAAAGGCAAAAAAACCTTCATTCTGCATGATGGCCCTCCTTATGCGAATGGCAGCATTCATATTGGTCACTCGGTAAACAAGATTCTGAAAGACATTATCGTTAAGTCCAAAGGACTGACGGGCTATGACTCGCCTTACGTTCCGGGCTGGGACTGCCACGGTCTGCCGATCGAGCTGAAAGTAGAGCAGGAATACGGCAAGCCGGGCGAGAAGTTCACCGCAGCAGAATTCCGCGCCAAGTGCCGCGAATATGCCGCCGAGCAGATCGACGGCCAGCGTAAAGACTTTATTCGCCTCGGCGTGCTGGGCGACTGGTCGCATCCGTACCTGACCATGGACTTCAAAACCGAAGCCAATATCATTCGCGCGCTGGGCAAAATCATCGGCAACGGCCATCTGCATAAAGGCGCCAAGCCGGTGCACTGGTGCGTAGACTGCCGTTCCGCGCTGGCGGAAGCGGAAGTGGAGTATTACGACAAGACTTCCCCATCCATCGACGTGGCGTTCCACGCGGTAGATAAAGCCGCGGTGCTGGCGAAATTCGGCGTCGCCGACGTCAACGGCCCGGTGTCGCTGGTTATCTGGACCACCACTCCGTGGACCCTGCCGGCTAACCGCGCCATCTCCCTGTCGCCGGAGTTCGACTATGCGCTGGTGCAGGTTGACGGTCAGGCGCTGATCCTGGCGAAAGACCTGGTCGAGAGCGTGATGAAGCGCGTTGGCGCGGCCGATTACACCATCCTGGCGGCGGTGAACGGCGCCGAGCTTGAACTGATGCGTTTCCAGCATCCGTTCCTGGATTTCGACGTGCCGGCGATCCTTGGCGACCACGTGACGCTGGATGCCGGTACCGGCGCGGTGCATACCGCCGGCGGCCACGGTCCGGACGACTACACGATCAGCCAGAAATACGGTCTGGAAATCGCTAACCCGGTTGGCCCGGACGGAGCTTATCTGCCAGGCACCTATCCGTCCCTGGACGGTATCAACGTCTTCAAAGCCAACGATATCATCGTTGAGATGCTGCGTGAGCGCGGCGCGCTGCTGCATGTGGAAAAAATGCAGCACAGCTATCCGTGCTGCTGGCGCCACAAGTCGCCGATCATCTTCCGCGCCACCCCGCAGTGGTTCGTGAGCATGGATCAGAAAGGCCTGCGCGCGCAGTCGCTGAAAGAGATCAAAGGCGTGCAGTGGATCCCGGACTGGGGCCAGGCGCGTATCGAATCGATGGTCGCCAACCGTCCTGATTGGTGTATCTCCCGTCAGCGTACCTGGGGCGTGCCGATGTCGCTGTTCGTGCATAAAGAAACCCACGAACTGCACCCGCGTACCCTTGAGCTGATGGAAGAAGTCGCGAAGCGTGTTGAAGTCGACGGCATCCAGGCGTGGTGGGATCTCGATTCCCGCGACATCCTTGGCGATGACGCTGACAGCTACGAGAAAGTGCCGGATACCCTCGACGTCTGGTTTGACTCCGGATCGACCCACTCTTCCGTGGTTGACGTGCGTCCGGAATTCGCCGGTCACGCCGCCGATATGTATCTGGAAGGCTCCGACCAGCATCGCGGCTGGTTCATGTCCTCGCTGATGATTTCCACGGCGATGAAAGGCAAAGCGCCCTATCGTCAGGTACTGACCCACGGCTTCACCGTCGATGGTCAGGGGCGCAAAATGTCCAAGTCTATCGGCAACACCGTTAGCCCTCAGGACGTGATGAACAAGCTGGGCGCCGATATCCTGCGCCTGTGGGTGGCTTCCACCGACTACACCGGCGAAATGGCGGTCTCTGACGAGATCCTCAAACGCGCCGCGGACAGCTATCGTCGTATCCGTAACACCGCGCGCTTCCTGCTGGCGAACCTGAACGGTTTCGATCCGGCAAAAGACATGGTCAAACCGGAAGAGATGGTGGTGCTGGATCGCTGGGCGGTCGGCTGCGCGCAGGCGGCACAGGAAGATATCCTGAAAGCCTACGAATCCTACGACTTCCACGAAGTGGTGCAGCGCCTGATGCGCTTCTGCTCCATTGAGATGGGCTCGTTCTACCTCGACATCATCAAAGACCGCCAGTACACCGCTAAGGCGGACAGCGTGGCGCGTCGCAGCTGCCAGACCGCGCTGTTCCACATCGTGGAAGCGCTGGTGCGCTGGATGGCGCCGATCATGTCCTTCACTGCGGACGAAATCTGGGGTTACCTGCCGGGCGAGCGTGAGAAATACGTCTTTACCGGCGAATGGTATCAGGGTCTCTTCGGCCTGGCCGACGACGAAGCGATGAATGACGGCTTCTGGGATGAGCTGCTGAAAGTCCGTGGCGAAGTCAACAAAGTGATCGAGCAGGCGCGTGCGGATAAGAAAGTCGGTGGTTCGCTGGAAGCTGCGGTGACGCTGTATGCTGATGCCGACCTGGCCGCTAAGCTCAACGCACTGGGGGATGAATTGCGATTTGTCCTGTTGACCTCCGGGGCGAACGTCGCAGACTATGCGAGCGCATCTGCTGATGCGCAGCAGAGCGAACTGCTCAAAGGGCTGAAAGTCGCATTGAGTAAAGCTGAAGGTGAGAAATGCCCGCGCTGCTGGCATTACACCACCGATATCGGCAAGGTGGCGGAACACGCGGAAATCTGCGGACGCTGTGTGAGCAACGTCGCCGGTGACGGCGAGCAACGTAAATTCGCCTGATGAGTAAATCGATCTGTTCAACGGGGCTACGCTGGCTGTGGGTGGTCGTAGCCGTGCTGATTATCGATCTGGGTAGCAAATTCCTGATCCTCCAGAACTTCGCTCTGGGGGAGACGGTTCCGCTGTTCCCGTCGCTTAATCTGCATTATGCCCGCAACTATGGCGCGGCCTTTAGCTTCCTCGCCGACAGCGGCGGCTGGCAGCGCTGGTTCTTTTCCGGGATCGCGATCGGCATTTGCGTGGTGCTGACGGTACTGATGTACCGTTCGAAGGCGTCGCAAAAGCTGAACAATATTGCCTACGCCCTGATTATCGGCGGCGCGCTGGGCAACTTGTTCGATCGCCTGTGGCACGGCTTTGTGGTCGATATGATCGACTTCTACGTCGGCGACTGGCACTTCGCCACTTTCAACCTCGCCGATAGCGCTATCTGCATCGGCGCGGCGATGATTGTGCTGGAAGGCTTCTTGCCGAAACCGACCGCAAAAGAGCAGGTGTAAAGGTTAATGCCGGGTGGCGCCACGCCTGCCCGGCCTACAGAATGTGTGGTCTCCCGTCGCCCGGTAAGCGTAGCGCCTCCGGGCAACAGGTGACCTAAAACAAGCGAGCAATTTGCATGTCTAAATCCGTACAGAGCAACAGCGCGGTTCTCGTTCACTTCACGCTGAAGCTGGACGATGGATCCACCGCCGAGTCCACCCGTAACAATGGCAAACCGGCGCTGTTTCGCCTCGGCGACACCTCCCTGTCTGAAGGGCTGGAGCAACAGCTTCTTGGTCTGAAAGAGGGCGAGAAAAAGGCCTTTTCGCTGGAGCCTGACGCCGCTTTTGGCGTCCCGAGCCCGGACCTGATTCAGTATTTCTCTCGCCGCGAGTTTATCGACGCCGGCGAGCCGGAGATCGGCGCGATTATGCTCTTTACCGCAATGGATGGCAGCGAAATGCCTGGCGTGATCCGTGAAGTGAACGGCGATTCCATCACCGTCGACTTCAACCATCCGCTGGCCGGGCGCACCGTTCATTTTGATATTGAAGTGCTGGAGATCGATCCGGCGCTGGAGGAGTAACATGCAGATCCTGTTGGCTAACCCGCGCGGCTTTTGCGCTGGCGTTGACCGCGCTATCAGCATTGTAGAAAACGCGCTGACGCTGTACGGCGCGCCGATCTATGTTCGTCATGAAGTGGTGCATAACCGCTATGTGGTGGATAGCCTGCGCAAGCGCGGCGCCATATTTATCGAACAGATCAGCGAAGTACCGGACGGCGCGATCCTGATTTTCTCCGCTCACGGCGTATCGCAGGCGGTACGGAATGAAGCGAAGAGCCGCGACCTGACGGTGTTCGACGCCACCTGTCCGCTGGTGACGAAAGTGCATATGGAAGTCGCCCGCGCCAGCCGCCGTGGCGAAGAGTCGATTCTGATCGGCCATGCCGGACACCCGGAAGTCGAAGGCACTATGGGGCAGTACAATAACCCGCAAGGGGGCATGTACCTGGTCGAGTCGCCGGAAGATGTTCTCAAGCTGGAAGTCAAAAACGACGCCCGGCTGTCGTTTATGACCCAGACCACCCTCTCGGTGGACGATACCTCTGATGTGATTGACGCGCTGCGCGCGCGTTTCCCGAAAATCGTCGGCCCGCGCAAAGACGACATTTGCTATGCCACCACTAACCGTCAGGAAGCGGTGCGCGCGCTGGCGGAGCAGGCTGACGTGGTGCTGGTGGTCGGTTCGAAAAACTCCTCCAACTCTAACCGCCTCGCCGAACTGGCGCAGCGGATGGGTAAGGCAGCCTACCTGATTGACGATGCCTCCGATATTCAGGAAGCCTGGGTCAAGGATGCGGCCTGCGTCGGCGTGACGGCGGGCGCATCGGCGCCGGATATTCTGGTGCAGAACGTTATCACCCGGCTGCAGGAGCTGGGCGGTGGCGAAGCGGTGCCGCTGGAAGGCCGAGAAGAGAATATCGTTTTTGAAGTGCCGAAAGAGCTGCGTGTGGATGTCCGTGAAGTAGAGTAAGTTCTTTCCGCCTGCAATATGAGAAGATGCCAGACTTAACGTCTGGCATTTTTTTTAGGGAGAAACCATGCGCTTACCGATCATTCTTGATACTGACCCGGGCATCGACGACGCTGCCGCCATTGCTGCGGCGCTGTTCGCTCCCGAGCTGGATCTGCAGCTGATGACCACCGTGGCGGGCAATGTCTCGGTGGAGAAGACGACCCGTAACGCGCTGCAGCTGCTGCACTTCTGGCATGCCGATGTGCCGCTGGCGCAGGGCGCTTCGATGCCGCTGGTGCGTCCCCTGCGCGATGCCGCTTCGGTGCATGGCGAATCCGGTATGGAAGGGTATGACTTTGTTGAGCATCAACGTCAACCGCTGGCGAAGCCGGCCTTCCAGGCGATCCGTGATGCGCTTATGCACGCTGCCGAGCCGATCACTCTGGTGGCGATTGGCCCGCTGACCAATATTGCGCTGCTGCTGACCCAGTATCCGGAATGCGTGTTCAACATTCGCCGGCTGGTGATCATGGGCGGCTCGGCGGGCCGCGGCAACTTTACACCGAATGCCGAATTCAATATTGCCATCGACCCGGAAGCCGCCGCGAAAGTCTTCCACAGCGGGCTGGAGATTGTGATGTGCGGGCTGGACGTCACCAATCGGGCGCTGCTGACGGCAGATTATCTCGCGACCCTGCCGACGCTGAACCAGACCGGTAAAATGCTCCATGCGCTGTTTAGCCACTATCGCAGCGGCAGCATGAGCAGTGGTCTACGAATGCACGATCTCTGCGCTATCGCATGGCTGGCCCGCCCGGAACTGTTCACTCTGCAGCCATGTTTTGTGGCGGTGGAGACGCAGGGCACCTGGACCGCCGGCACCACGGTGGTGGATATTGAAGGACGACTGGGTCAGCCGGCGAACGCCCAGGTGGCGCTGGATATCGACGTGGAAGGGTTTCAGCGCTGGGCGGCGGAGGTGATTGCTCTGGCGCCGTAATACCCACCCAATCTTCAAGGAGAGAAGCAATGACCTATGGACAGGCGTATTTGAGCGGCTGGAAAGAGACCTTTAATTTTAGCGGCCGGGCCAGCCGACAGCAGTTCTGGACGTTTTTTCTTATCAATCTACTGATCGCCAGCGCGCCGCTGGCCGTCTGGTGTCTGGCAACCCGCCTAGACCCTCGCTACGGCATCCTCAGCTTTGTGGTCATACCCTTTGCGGCGCTGTGGCTGCTATTGATGGCGATCCCCCTGCTGGCAGTTGGCTGCCGGCGGATGCATGACATCGGCCGCTCCGGGATCTGGTTCGTGCTGGGGGTTATCATTCCGTGGTTTGCGGTTATTTCGCTGGCTCTGTGCTGCCTGCGTTCAGCGTAGGCACCGTCTCGCTGAGATAATCAATCATCGCCCGCATTCTGGCGGGCATATGCTTATCTCCCGCCCACAGCAGCCACAGATCGCCGGAATAGCTGCTGATAAATTCCCACTCGGGCAGCACCTGCACAATGTCGCCATTCGCCAGCGCCTCGCGGGCGGTGAACAGCGGCAGGCTGCCGATCCCCAGATGCTGCTTAACCGCGTCGAGGCGCACGGCGGTATGGTTGGCGGCGTACCGCCCGTATGTTTGCACCGTTTCGGTTTTCCCTTCCCGACGGAACTTCCAGCGCGCGTCGGCAGGCGTTTCGCCAAGGCTGATGCAACTGTGCGCCCGCAGTTCCTGCGGCGTGTGCGGCATACCGTGGCGCTGTAAATAGGCTTCAGTGGCGCAGATAACGTGCGTGACCGGCATCAGCGGTTTGCCATGCAGGCCGGGCGAGGGGGTATCGGTGATGCGTAGCGCCAGATCGATACCGTCATCGATAAAATCCAGAGGGCGATCTTCCAGCCGCAGGCAGACGTCAACCTGCGGGTAACGGTGAAAAAACGCCATCATCAGCGGATGGATCACAAAGCGGCCGATGGCTTTCGGTACGCTGAGCGTCAGCTTTCCCTGGGCGACCGTTTGGCGACTGCCGGCGGAATCCATCGCCTGTCGCGCCGCTTCCAGCATCTGCTGGGCATGCTGGTAAACCGTTTCCCCGGCATCGCTCAGACGCAGCTTGCGAGTGGTACGCTGCAGCAGTTTGCAGCCCATCTCTCGCTCCAGCCGCGACACGCTACGGCTAACCGCGGAAGGGGTAATGCCGCTCTGGCGGGCGACGGCGGAGAAGCTGCCCTGGTCGACGATCTGTACGAAGAGGGCAAGGTCGGGCAGGAGGTTCAGATTCATTTGTGCTCATGGAGCAAGAGTGCATTGGCGAATGATGGGATTATCGCTGGCGGTATTAATAATATACTGGGCGAACAGAGAGGAGAATCACTATGACTGAACGGGTTTATTACACCAGCGATGCTACCGACGGGCGCGCCCAGATCATCGCCTGCACTGCAGAAGCGGATGGCCGTTACGCCATCGAACTGGATCGGACGCTGTTTCACCCGCAAGGGGGCGGTCAACCGGCGGATTGCGGCTGGATTGCCGGACAGGCCGTTGAGACGGTGGTTGTGCGCGGCGACAGGGTGCTGCATATTCTGTCGCAACTGCTTCCCCTCGGTGAAGTGGAGATGAAAATTGATGCCTCCGCGAGACAGCTGCATGCTCGTCTGCATTCTGCCGGCCACCTGCTTGGCCTGGCGGGCGAACAGCTTGGCTGGCAACCGGTGAAAGCGCACCACTGGCCCGGCGAAGGGCGGATAACCTTTGCCAGCAGGAATAGCGCCGCGCTGCCGGACGCCAGTGCGCTACTGGCGCTAGTAAAGGCATGGCAGGCGCAGGATTTACCGCGTCAGGTGACGTTCGCTGACGGCATGCGCAAAGTGGGATTCGGCGAGCTGCCCGCCTATCCCTGCGGTGGCACCCACGTCGCCCGTCTGGCGGAGCTGGGCGACATTGTCATTAGTCAGATTAAGATGAAGAAGGGGCAGCTGGTGATCAGCTATTCCCTGACGTAAACGTTTCAGTTCTGCTCAGGGTAGGTCTGTTTGACGCGATAAATACGCTCCGGTCGGCCAACCTTGCCGTAGCTGATTTCCGCTTCCAGAAAGTCGTTCTTCACTCCCTGTTCCAGATAACGGCGAGCGGTGGTTTTGCTGCTGCCAAGGATACGCGCCAGCGAGTCGGCGGTATGTACCACCGCCGGGTCGGCAAACAGCTGGAGTACGCGCTGAAAGGTGCTTTCATCGATCCCGCGTAGCGGTGCGCTGGCCGGTTCCGTCTGTTCCCGAGCCTGAATATTAAACAGCGCATCGACGTGGATCTGGCTGGCCTGTTCGCTGGAACGCAGCGAGCTGCGATAGCGGGCGAAGCGCTCCAGGGTGTGCTGCAGGCGCTGATAATGCACCGGCTTAATTAGATAGTCGAACACCCCCAGGCGCAGCGCTTCGCTGATGGTATCCATATGATTATCAGCGGTAATAAAGATGATCCGCCCCTTGTAATGGGTACTGACCGCATGGCGGATCAGATCGATACCTTTGCCATCAGGTAAGAAATTATCCAACAGGATCAGCTGCGGTTGATACAGTCTGAGTTGTTTCCTGGCGCTCTCGAGTTTATCCGCAATGCCAATGACGTCGAACTGGGGAAACTGTTTGATGTTATCCACCAGGATCTCCGCCAGCATAGGTTCGTCTTCAACGATAAGAGTGGTGATGCTATCCATGATGTTCATCTCGGGTCAGGGGAATATAAAGAGTAAAGATGGTGCCAAAGGGAAGGTTATTTTCGACGACGATGCTGCCGCCTGCCTGTTCCACGTAGCTGCGAACCAGCCAGAGTCCGATGCCATGATCTTTGCTGACGCTGCTGGTGACGCCGCGCTCGAAGATCCGATCGCGCAGCGTCTCGTCAATGCCGCATCCCTGATCGGCGACCTCGATAATCACTTCGTGGCCGTCGCTGTTGATCAGGCACTCTATCTGCTTTGAGCCCTGCGGCTGTTGCAGGCTGGCATTGTAGGCGTTATCAAGCAGATTCCCCACGATCGAGATCCATTCGTTGTGAGAAAGGGCGGTGGGTAATCTGTCGACGAAGCAGGCCGGATCGAAAACCAGTTCCAGACCGAGCTCTTTGGCGCGGTAATACTTGCCGATCAACAGCCCGGCCAGATGGTTATCCTGGAAATTCCGCGCGATAAAATCGATCACTTTCTGGTGGCTTTCCGACTGCTGTTGGATCAGATCCAGCGCATGATCGTAGCGTTTAAGAAACAGCAGGCCGGCGATGGTGGAGATCAGATTGCGATGCTCATGCTGCACGGCGCGCAGGTTATCGGCATACTGTTGCACCTGACTGAGCTGCAGGCTGAGGGTGTTGATATCGTCTTTACTACGAAAGCTGATCACCCAGCCCTGTGGATCATTATTTAAGATCACCGCCATCCGGCTGGCGATCACTTTGATATGATTGAAGGTGACGATCTCGTCTTTTTTATTGGTCTGCGGCGCATCGTAGAAGAAAGCCTCCTGAGAAATAACGCTGCTGATCCCTTTACCGATAAGCGTCGGTTCCGGTTGGCTCAGGTTGAGCAGCCGGCGGGCAGTCTGATTAATCGCGGTGATCTTGTAACGGGAGTCGATGGCGATGAGCCCTTCGAACACGGATTCAAACAACACGCTTTGCTGGATCAACAGCTGCGACAGCTGTTGAGGTTCCATATTCAGCATCTGCTTTTTGATATGCAACGAGAAGCGGCGGGCGCAGTAGAGCAGGAGCAGTAACATGATCGCCATCGGGATCAGCAGCGAGCTTATCTGCAGGCTGAGCCAGTTCTCTAACTGTTCAATGGTATAGCCTACCGACACAATGCCAATCACCTTGCCGGTCTCGTCCTGAATCGGTGATTTACCGCGCAGCGAGGAGCCCAGCGAGCCTTTGCGCACTGACACGTAGCTTTTCGCGTTTAACAATGCTTCATCGCTATCGCCGCCCTCCATCGATTTGCCGATTTCATCAGGATTAACATGATAGAGGCGCTGGCCGTTGGCATCACCGACGGTGATATAGGTGGCGTCGGAGAACGAACGCATGGGATCGATAAGCGCTTTGATTCTGGCGAGATCGCGTTTCTGAACCGCTTCGACCAGCTCCGGCATCGCCGAAATCTGCATTGCCTGAATCAGCGCCCGCTGCCCGACCTGGTAATGCAGACGCTCTTCGGTAATGTCGGTCAGATACCATGACATCGCCAGCATAACGATCGTCGAGGTGAATAAGATCAGCAGGAAGATGCGATTCTGAAACGATCGCCTGGCAAACCAGTGGGTGATTTTTCGGGTATACATAGCGCCAATAGACATTAAATGATTAGTTTCCCCGTTTCGCGGCCCGAGAACCCGCAGATGGCGCACAGAACCGCTAATTTCAGAAAAGTGATCGATGGCAAGGGGGCGCTGTTAATCCTGACCCGGAGGCGAGGTAACGGCCACGCCTCCGGAGAGGATGCCGGCCTACATCGCCAGCACGTACTTGAGCATCACCCCGGCGGCGATCGCCGAGCCGATCACCCCGGCCACGTTCGGGCCCATGGCGTGCATCAGCAGGAAGTTCTGCCCGTCCGCTTCCAGACCCACCTTGTTCGACACCCGCGCCGCCATCGGCACCGCCGACACCCCGGCTGAACCGATCAGCGGGTTGATCGGGTTCTTACTGAACCTGTTCAGCAGCTTCGCCATCAGCACCCCGGCCGCGGTGCCCACGCAGAAGGCGATCACCCCCAGCAGCAGGATCCCCAGGGTCTGCGGCTGCAGGAACTTGTCCGCCACCAGCTTGGCTCCCACCGACAGCCCGAGGAAGATGGTCACGATGTTGATTAGCGCGTTCTGCACCGTGTCGCTCAGCCGCTCCACCACCCCGCTCTCGCGCATCAGGTTGCCGAAGCAGAACATCCCCAGCAGCGGCGCGGCGTCCGGCAGCAGGAGCGCCACCAGCAGCAACAGCACCGCCGGGAAGAGGATCTTCTCCCGCTTACTCACCGTACGCAGCTGCACCATGCGGATCTTCCGCTCCTTATTCGTGGTCAGCGCCTTCATGATCGGCGGCTGGATCAGCGGCACCAGCGCCATGTAGGCGTAGGCCGCCACCGCGATGGCCCCCAGCAGCTCCGGCGCCAGCTTGCCCGACAGGTAGATAGCCGTCGGGCCGTCGGCGCCGCCGATGATGCCGATGGCCGCCGCCTGCGGCAGGGTGAAGCTGATGATGCCGAAGTAGTTCAGCGTCAGCGCCCCGAGCACGGTGGCGAAGATACCGAACTGCGCCGCCGCCCCCAGCAGCAGGGTGCGCGGGTTGGCCAGCAGCGGGCCGAAATCGGTCATCGCCCCGACGCCCATGAAAATTACCAGCGGCGCGATGCCCGAGCCAATCGCCACCTTATAGAAGATGGCCAGCACCCCGGCGGAGTAGCCCATGTCCACCGCCAGGCTCTCCATCTGCCCCTGCACCGACGGCAGGGCCAGGGCCAGCGCGTCCTTAATGGCGTGGACGTCCGGCGCGCAGTGGAGCTTCGCGGCAATCACCGCCAGCTGCGCCGGGTCGTGGTGGGCCAGCAGGCTCTCCAGGGCGGTGAGCGCTAGCCCGGCCTCCGGAATATTGGAGAGCAGGCCGCCGAAGCCAATCGGCAGCAGCAGTAACGGCTCGAACTTCCTGGCAATCGCCAGCCAGAGCAGCAGCAGGCTGACCAGCAGCATCACCGCCTGGCCGAACCCCAGGTGCATCAGCCCCATCCCCTGAATCAGGGCGTTCAGACTTTCCATTTCCGCTCCTCGTCCTTACGCCAGGGTCATCAGGGTGTCGCCGACCGCCACCGCGTCGCCGGACTTCACCGCGATACCGCGCACGGTGCCGGCCTGCGCGGCGCGGATTTCGGTCTCCATCTTCATGGCTTCCAGAATCAGCAGCACCTCGCCTTCGGCCACCGCCTGGCCTTCCGCGGCCAGCACCTTCCAGATAGTGCCCGCCAGCGGGGCGGTCACCGGGGTGCCGGCGCCGGCCGGGGCCGGGGCGGCAGCAGGCGTAGCGGCCACCGGCGCGGCGCTGAGCTGGCTGACGTCGCCGCCGTCGCTGACCTTCACCACAAAGGCCTTGCCTTCCACTTCCACGGTGTAGACGCCGGAGGCGGCTGGTTTCTCAGCCTTCGCGGCAGGTCTGGCTTCTTCCAGCTGCGGCAGCGGTTCAAAGGCTGCCGGATTGTGGCGGTTTTCGAGGAACTTGAGGCCTATTTGCGGGAACAGCGCCACGGTGAGCACGTCGTCGATGGCGTTTTCGGCAAGCGTGATGCCCTTCTCCTGTGCCTGGCGTCTGACGTCGGCTTCCAGCTGCGCCAGCTCCGGCTTCAGCAGGTCCGCCGGGCGGCAAGTGATGGCCTCTGCGCCCTCGAGTACCCGCGCCTGCAGGGCGGCGTTCACCGGCGCCGGGGTGCGGCCGTATTCACCTTTCAGAATGCCGGCGGTCTCCTTCGCGATGGTTTTGTAGCGCTCGCCGGTGAGGACGTTGAGCACCGCCTGGGTGCCGACAATCTGCGAGGTCGGGGTGACCAGCGGGATGAAACCGAGGTCCTCGCGCACGCGAGGGATTTCCGCCAGCACTTCATCCAGACGGTGGGCGGCGCTCTGTTGCTTCAGCTGGCCTTCGAGGTTGGTGAGCATCCCGCCCGGCACCTGGGCGACGAGGATACGGCTGTCGGTGCCTTTCAGCTGCCCTTCGAAGGCGTGGTACTTCTTACGCACCTCGCGGAAGCAGGCCGCGATGCTCTCCAGCTTGTGGATATTCAGCCCGGTGTCATATTGCGTGCCGGCGAGGGTGGCCACCAGCGCTTCGGTTGCCGGATGGCCGTAGGTGGCGCTCATGGACGAAATCGCCGTATCCACGCCGTCGACCCCGGCTTCAATGGCCTTCAGCAGGGCCATCTCCGCCATGCCGGTGGTGGCGTGGCAGTGCAGGTGCAGGGTGACGTCGTAGCGTTTTTTGATTTCGCTGACCAGCTCAAAGGCGGCATGCGGCGTCAGAATGCCGGACATGTCCTTGATGGCGATGGAGTCGACGCCGGTCTCCAGCAGCTGTTCGGTGAGGTCGAGCCAGGTCTGCAGGGTGTGCGCCGGGCTGGTGGTGTACGAAAGCGTGCCCTGGGCGTGGGCGCCGTGGCTGCGCACCGCCTGCAGGGCGGCCTGCATGTTGCGCGGGTCGTTCATGGCGTCGAAGACACGGAAGACGTCCATGCCGTTTTTGACGGCGCGCTCCACGAAGCGCGCCACCACGTCATCGGCGTAGTGGCGGTAGCCGAGCAGGTTCTGGCCGCGGAGCAGCATCTGCAGCGGGGTTTTCGGCATCGCTTTTTTTAGCTCGCGCAGGCGGACCCACGGGTCCTCGCCGAGAAAGCGGATGCAGGCATCAAAGGTGGCCCCGCCCCAGCACTCGAGGGAGCGGTAGCCGACGTCGTCAAGCTGAGCGGCGACGGGGAGCATATCGTCGAGGCGCAGGCGGGTGGCGAACAGGGACTGGTGGGCGTCGCGCAGGACGACATCGGTAATGGCAACGGTCATGAATTCCTCCGTGAATTAAGGGTGCAAACGGCGATGGTGGTGAATGGCGGCGACAATCGCCGGCTTTAAGCGGGCGAAGTCGTCGGCGGGCGCGACGGCGGCCGGTGCCGGTTTTGACGCCGGAAGCGGCTCGGGAAACAGACGGTTAACGGCGAGGGACATCCCCTGGATGGCGAAGATGAGCAGCAGCAGGAACACCAGCACAAAGCCCATGCCGAGAAACATCAGGGTGAAGCCTTCGCCTAGCAGCGCAGCATCAGTCATGTATACCTCTCAAAATAGGGGCACGATGGCGCGCTGCCTGGCGACGTTTCTGGCATTCCCGGCTAAGGAGCAGGGTGGATTTCCCTCTGCCGCTCCCGGCATTGGACCCTGGCGATGCTAGTCGTCGTCCGTTCAACGGCGCCATCGTGCAAATGGGTTAAATCATCATGCCGAACACGATGCTGGCGATGACCAGCACAATACCGCCACCCAAACGGGAGGAGATTTGCGCATAAGAGATAAGGTTCATACGGTTACAGGCAGAGAGCACTTCCAGGTCACCGGAACCGCCGCGGTTGGCCATGCACAGACCCGCGGTGATCGCTGATTCAATCGGGAAGAAGCCAATCATCCAGCCGCCCAGGGCCGCGCCAACCACCGCGCCAACGACGATAACCGCGGCGATGACGACGTTAGCGAAGGTAATAGCGTTGATGATTTCCTGCAGGTCGGTGTAGCAGACGCCGACGCCGACCATCAGCACCCACAACAGCTGTTTGGAAAAGAAATCCGACAGGCGTTTGGCGCCAGCTTTGATTTCGGGTGTGCAGAGGCCAGAGGCGTTCAGCGCCGCGACGATCAGCACCATCCAGGCAAAATAGTGAATCGATACGCCGCCAATGCTGGGCAGGATTTTCTTCGCCATCACGTAGGCCAGCAGGAAGCAGGTGGTGGCCAGCACCATGCCGACGGCGGTTTCGCGATGAGTGATCTGGCCCGCTTTTTCGTCTTCTTCGACTTTAAACGAGGCTTTGCGCACCAGCTCGCCCTCGCCGCTCAGCCAGGTGTGTTTTTTACCGATGATATCGAGTACGGCGGCAAAGACGATGGCAAAGATATTGGCGATGGTCAGAATAGCGATAGCGGTTGAATAGTACTCTTCGCGAGACCGACCGGTAACGGAGTGATAAATTTCCGACAGCGGTACCGCGCCCGCGCCGTTGCCGCCGCCCATGATCGGCAGGACGTACAGCATCATAATGCGATCCATCGGGATGCCGAACACCAGGCCGATGACGATACCGAAAATCGACGCGCCGACAATGCCCATCAGAATGGTCGGGATGTAGCCGAGCAGCGATTTCAGCAGCAGACGACGGTTTACCGACAGGATCGCGCCGGTAATTAATACGGCGATGAATAAGTTAAGGAAGTTACTCTCATCCATGACGTTACTGATGGCATCGATCTCTTTCTGCGTGAAAATACCGGCATAAACGAAATATGCTGCCACCAGAAAGATCATCACTGGCGCACCACCGATATATTTGTTGAATATCGGCAGGCGTTTGCCTATTTCGCCAAACAGGGCGCCGATAATAAACATAATGGCAAAGCCGCCAACCAGGTCGGTGGGTAACGCATTAAAGAAGTGGGAAAGTAATAGCGTAATTAACGCAAACGCATAAAGGGGTAACGGCATGCCGAAGATTTTAAATCCCAGCAGGTCGCTTACGCCCTTTTTCTCCGTCGCCGGAGCCTGGCTCATGTTAGTCATAAACGTTATCCTGTTTATCAATGAAGTAATAAGACCGGCGCATAGTAATAAATAGATTCAGTGTTAAGGTGTGATAACCTTCACTGAATACTCGTGTTTTTAATTAATTTAATTATTTTTATTATGCTGAATGAATTAGCAACATAAAAACCATAAAGCCAATTAAGCGACGGGAAAAATTGTGATTTAAATACAAGAATCGATAGCCGAACGCTGGCGAAATACAGGTCGTTTTGGAATAACGAAGCGCTAAAAAATGACTCTGATATTAAAACGCGTTCTGCTACGGAAGGATAAATCGCGGCGAGAGGCGATTGACCTCTTTCTCCGTCAGCATCAGCTCTCATTAGAGGCTGATTGCGAAATGGCCATTGTCGCCGAGTATCAGCAGCGGCTGGTCGGCTGCGGCGCCATCGCCGGCAACGTCCTGAAGTGCATCGCTATCGACCCCTCGCTGCAGGGGGAGGGGCTGAGCCTTAAGCTACTGACAGAATTACTCACCCTGGCCTACGAGCTGGGGCGCAGTGAACTGTTTTTATTCACTAAGCCCTGTAACGCCGCGCTCTTTGCCGGCGCCGGCTTCTGGCCAATTGCCCAGGCCGGCAATCTCGCCGTGTTACTGGAAAATAGCCGCGAACGGCTGACCCGCTACTGCCGCCAGCTGGCGATGTACCGTCAGCCGGGACGCAAAATCGGCGCTATCGTGATGAACGCCAACCCGTTCACGCTCGGCCACCGCTGGCTGGTGGAGCAGGCGGCCCGTCAATGCGACTGGCTACACCTGTTTGTGGTGAAAGAGGATGCCTCCCGTTTCACGTATCAGGATCGCTACACGCTAATCGAAAAAGGGATTGCCGGCATCGACAAAGTGACGCTGCATCCCGGTTCGGCATACCTCATCTCGCGGGCCACCTTCCCCGGCTACTTCCTCAAAGAACAGGGGGTGGTGGATGACTGCCACAACCAGATCGATCTCCAGCTGTTCCGCGAACATTTAGCCCCGGCGCTGAAGATAACCCATCGTTTTGTCGGCACCGAGCCGCTGTGTTCGCTGACCCGCCATTACAACCAGCGTATGAAAACGTTGCTGGCAGCGCCGGGCGACGCACCGCCTGTTGAGGTCGTTGAGCTGGCGCGGATCGAAAAAAACGGCGGGCCGATATCGGCTTCAAGGGTGCGCGAACTGTACCAGCAGCGCAACTGGCA
This sequence comes from Klebsiella sp. GG_Kp175, assembly GCF_040062325.1. Lineage (NCBI taxonomy): Bacteria > Pseudomonadati > Pseudomonadota > Gammaproteobacteria > Enterobacterales > Enterobacteriaceae > Klebsiella > Klebsiella sp. GG_Kp175. The sequence continues at coordinate 68,607 of NZ_JBEAFX010000005.1, forward strand.
GGCGGTGGCGGCGCTGGTGCCGCCGGGAACCCTCTCTTTTCTGATGCAACTGGCGGAAAGCGAACATCAAACCGCCTGATTTTTACGCCATAACAAAGGATTTGCCTCTATGGAAATGAAGATTGACGCCCTGGCCGGCACGCTGGAGTCCAGCGATGTGATGGTCAGGATTGGGCCGGCGACGCAGCCGGGCATTCAACTGGAGATCGACAGCATTGTGAAGCAGCAGTTTGGCGATGCGATTGAGCGAGTGGTCAGAGAAACCCTGACGCAGCTCGGTGTTAGCCAGGCCAACGTGGTGGTGGATGATAAAGGGGCGCTGGAGTGCGTTCTGCGCGCCCGAGTTCAGGCTGCGGCCCTGCGTGCGGCGCAACAGTCTCAATTGCAATGGAGCCAGCTATGAAACCACGTCGCAGTATGCTGTTTATCCCCGGCGCCAATGCCGCCATGTTAAGTACTTCATTCGTCTACGGCGCCGATGCGGTGATGTTCGACCTTGAAGATGCCGTTTCGCTGCGCGAGAAAGATACCGCTCGTCTGCTGGTGTATCAGGCGCTGCAGCACCCGCTGTATCAGGATATCGAAACGGTGGTGCGCATTAACCCACTAAATACCCCGTTTGGACTGGCCGATCTGGAAGCCGTGGTTCGTGCGGGCGTGGATATGGTGCGCCTGCCGAAAACCGACAGCAAAGAAGATATCCATGAGCTGGAAGCTCACGTTGAGCGTATTGAGCGTGCGTGCGGCCGCGAAGTGGGCAGCACCAGGCTCATGGCGGCCATCGAGTCGGCGTTGGGGGTGGTAAACGCGGTCGAGATCGCCCGCGCCAGCCCGCGTCTGTCGGCCATCGCGCTGGCGGCTTTCGATTACGTGATGGATATGGGCACCTCCCGCGGCGACGGCACTGAGCTGTTCTATGCCCGCTGCGCCGTGCTACATGCTGCGCGGGTTGCCGGCATCGCCGCCTATGACGTGGTGTGGTCGGATATTAATAATGAAGAGGGATTTCTTGCGGAAGCGAATCTGGCGAAGAACCTCGGCTTCAACGGGAAATCACTGGTCAACCCGCGCCAGATCGAACTGCTGCACCAGGTCTATGCCCCGACGCGAAAAGAGGTCGACCATGCGCTGGAGGTGATTGCCGCGGCGGAAGAGGCAGAGTCGCGCGGTCTGGGCGTGGTGTCGCTGAACGGTAAGATGATCGATGGACCGATTATCGACCACGCGCGCAAAGTGGTGGCGCTTTCGGCTTCCGGTATTCGTGATTAAGGGGAATAAGATGAAAGAGACAGTAGCAATGCTTAATCAGCAGTACGTGATGCCGGAAGGATTGACCCCTTACAACGGCGTGACGGCGAAAAGTCCGTGGCTGGCTAGTGAGACGGAAAAGCGTCAGCGTAAAATCTGCGACTCGCTGGAAACGGCAATCCGTCGCTCCGGCCTGCAAAACGGCATGACCATCTCGTTCCACCACGCGTTTCGCGGCGGTGACAAAGTGGTCAATATGGTGGTGGCGAAGCTAGCGGAGATGGGATTTCGCGATCTGACCCTGGCGTCCAGTTCGCTGATCGACGCCCACTGGCCGCTGATTGAGCATATTAAAAACGGCGTGATCCGTCAGATCTACACCTCCGGTCTGCGCGGCAAGCTTGGCGAGGAGATCTCCGCCGGCCTGATGGAAAATCCGGTGCAGATCCACTCTCACGGTGGTCGCGTACAGCTGATCCAAAGCGGTGAGCTGTCCATTGACGTGGCGTTCCTCGGCGTTCCCTGCTGCGATGAGTTTGGCAACGCCAACGGCTTTAGCGGTAAGTCGCGCTGCGGCTCGCTGGGCTACGCGCGCGTTGATGCGGAACATGCCAAATGCGTCGTGCTGTTGACCGAAGAGTGGGTGAATTACCCTAACTACCCGGCCAGTATCGCCCAGGATCAGGTGGATCTGATCGTTCAGGTGGACGAAGTGGGCGATCCGCAAAAAATCACCGCGGGCGCCATTCGTTTGACCAGCAACCCGCGTGAGCTGCTGATCGCCCGCCAGGCGGCGAAAGTGGTTGAACATTCCGGTTACTTTAAAGAGGGGTTCTCGCTGCAGACCGGCACCGGCGGCGCCTCGCTGGCGGTGAGCCGCTTCCTGGAAGACAAAATGCGCCGCAACGGCATTACCGCCAGTTTCGGCCTTGGCGGCATCACCGGGACGATGGTCGACCTGCATGAGAAAGGGCTGATTAAAACGCTGCTCGACACCCAATCGTTCGATGGCGATGCGGCGCGCTCGCTGGCGCAGAACCCGAACCACGTCGAAATCTCTACTAATCAGTATGCCAGCCCGGGTTCCAAAGGGGCCTCCTGCGAGCGCTTAAACGTAGTGATGCTCAGCGCGCTGGAAATTGACACCGACTTTAACGTCAACGTGATGACCGGCTCCAACGGCGTGCTGCGCGGCGCGTCAGGCGGACATAGCGATACCGCCGCCGGCGCGGATCTGACCATCATTACCGCACCGTTAGTTCGCGGTCGCATTCCCTGCGTCGTGGAAAAAGTGCTGACCCGCGTGACGCCGGGAGCCAGCGTGGATGTGCTGGTCACCGACCATGGCATTGCGGTAAACCCGGCGCGCCAGGACCTGATCGACAATTTACGCAACGCCGGTATTCCGCTGATGACCATTGAGGAACTGCAGCAGCGCGCGGAGCTACTGACGGGCAAACCGAAGGCGATCGAATTTACCGATCGGGTGGTGGCGGTAGTCCGCTATCGCGACGGTTCGGTCATCGATGTGATCCATCAGGTGAAAAACAGCGACTAAGCGCAGAGGGGAAAGGCTATGAGCGACGTGTTAATTCAACCTCCGCGTGTGCTACGCGGGAAACCACTGAGCGCCGAAGAGGTGGTCAGCGCGGTAGAGCGCGCGCTGTTGACCGAAGTTCGCCTGACCCCAAAGCCCGGGCTGGTGGATATTCGTAACGCTGGCGCGCACCGGGATATGGATCTGGCCTCGTTTGAGGACAGTACCGCGGTGGTGGCGCCGTGGATGGAGAAGTTTTTTATCATGGGCCACGATACCGCGGCGGTCGCGCCGGAGCAGGTATTGATGATGCTGCGGCCGGTGGGAATGGCCTGCGAGAACGATATGCTGGAGGTCACCGGCGGGGTGAATACCCATCGTGGGGCGATCTTCGCTTTTGGCCTGCTCAGCGCGGCGGCGGGCAGGCTGGTTTCGAAAGGCGAGCCGATAGAACAGCACCGGCTTTGCGACCAGGTGGCGCGCTTCTGTCGCGGCATGGTTATGCAGGAATTATCCTCCGCCAGCGGGGAACGGCTGAGCAAAGGCGGGATTCATTTTCTGCGTTACGGTTTCTCCGGCGCCCGCGGCGAGGCGGAGAGCGGATTCCTGACCGTGCGCACCCAGGCATTACCGGTCTTTAACCGCATGATGGAGGAGACTGGCGACAGCAATCTGGCGCTGCTGCAAACCCTGCTGCATCTGATGGCATGGAATGATGACACCAATCTGGTGTCTCGCGGCGGGCTGGCCGGGCTGAACTATGTCCAGCAGGAGGCGCAGCGGCTGCTGTGGCAGGGCGGCGTACTGGCTGACGGTGGCCTGGAGGCGCTGCGCCAGTTTGATGACGATCTGATTGCTCGCCACCTCAGCCCCGGCGGTAGCGCCGATCTGCTGGCGGTGACCTGGTTTTTATCCGCGTTTCCCGCCGGCGCGCTTTTCCCGCTGTAACCCTCTGCAACATGGCCTTCGCCCGCACCGGCGGGCGGGGCATCATCATTCGCCATCCTGGTTATCACTGCGTAAACGAGGAATTGCGGCACAATCGTATAGTTTTTACTGATATCGTCCGCCGTTTGTCATAAATTTCTAATTATCGGCGTTTTTGAGTAGCGGCCCGCTGACGGGCTGGTTACTCTGAAAACAATTTACGTAATGTTAACAAAAGAGAATAGCTATGCATGATGCACAAATCCGCGTGGCCATCGCCGGCGCGGGCGGCCGGATGGGACGCCAGTTAATTCAGGCTGCGCTGCAGATGGATGGAGTGGCGCTGGGCGCGGCGCTGGAGCGTGAAGGGTCCAGCCTGGTGGGCAGCGACGCCGGCGAGCTGGCAGGTGCCGGCAAAGCGGGCGTCACGGTGCAAAGCAGCCTGACGGCGGTAAAAGATGATTTCGACGTGTTGATCGATTTTACCCGCCCGGAAGGCACGCTGAACCATCTGGCGTTTTGCCGCGACCACGGCAAAGGGATGGTCATCGGCACCACCGGTTTTGACGACGCCGGCAAGCAGGCGATTCGCGACGCCGCGCAGGAGATTGCCATTGTCTTCGCCGCTAACTTTAGCGTCGGCGTCAATGTCCTGTTAAAGCTGCTGGAGAAGGCGGCGAAGGTGATGGGCGACTACACCGACATCGAAATTATCGAAGCGCACCATCGGCATAAAGTGGATGCGCCGTCAGGCACCGCGCTGGCGATGGGCGAAGCGATCGCCGGAGCATTGAACAAAGATCTCAAGGACTGCGCGGTCTACAGCCGTGAAGGCCACACTGGCGAACGCGTCCCGGGCACCATTGGCTTCGCCACCGTCCGCGCGGGGGATATCGTCGGGGAGCATACGGCGATGTTTGCTGATATTGGCGAACGTATCGAGATCACCCATAAAGCCTCCAGTCGAATGACCTTTGCTAATGGCGCGGTTCGCTCTGCATTGTGGCTGAAAGGCAAGAAAAGCGGACTTTTTGATATGCGTGACGTGCTTGATCTGAATAGTTTATAACGATTATTACCCATCGTGATGTGGTTATTGCTATCAATAAGTTATTGATGCAAGGGGCAATATTTTGTTGCCCTTTTTTATTTTTGGCCGCTTTAGGTTGTTATTTTTCTGAATGGGCTATAAGTTAGGGTATTATTCGGTTTTCAAGTGAATGAAATGTAAATTTTGACCATCTGGTCCACTTTTTTGCCGTCCAGCGCCAGATTTTACACTCTTCGCCGTCCGCAAGCGTTTTCTCAGCCAGGTTTGTTGATCTTTTTGGCGTAAAAATCACGTGTTATGCGCCAGTGGCGTAAAATGACATTAAAAATCTCCGCTTTAAGTTGACTTTTATCCGACATCTCTCCAGAATGCCGCCGTTTGCCAAAAATCTGCGGGCAACAGATTTGCATTGATTCAGATCGTGTTTATGAATTAATATGCAAATAAAGTGAGTGGATATTCTCTGGAGGATGTTTTGATTAAGTCAGCGCTATTGGTTCTGGAAGACGGAACCCAGTTTCACGGTCGGGCCATCGGGGCAACCGGCACGGCGGTTGGGGAAGTCGTTTTCAATACTTCAATGACCGGTTATCAAGAAATCCTCACTGATCCTTCCTATTCCCGCCAAATCGTCACTCTTACTTATCCTCATATTGGTAATGTCGGCACCAACGCCGCCGATGAAGAATCTTCTCAGGTACATGCTCAGGGTCTGGTTATTCGCGACCTGCCGCTGATTGCCAGCAACTTCCGCAGTACCGAAGACCTCTCTTCCTATCTGAAGCGCCATAACATCGTGGCGATTGCCGATATCGATACCCGCAAGCTGACGCGTCTGCTGCGTGAGAAAGGGGCGCAGAATGGCTGCATCATCGCGGGCGACAGCCCGGATGCCCAGCTGGCGCTGGAAAAAGCGAAAGCGTTCCCGGGCCTGAACGGCATGGACCTGGCGAAGGAAGTGACCACCGCAGAAACCTACAGCTGGACGCAAGGCAGCTGGACCCTGGCGGGCGACCTGCCGGAAGCGAAAGCGGAAAGCGAGCTGCCGTTCCACGTCGTGGCGTATGACTTCGGCGCGAAACGCAACATCCTGCGCATGCTGGTTGACCGCGGCTGCCGCCTGACGGTGGTGCCGGCGAAGACTTCGGCGGCGGATGTGCTGGCGCTGAATCCGGACGGTATTTTCCTCTCCAACGGCCCAGGCGACCCGGCGCCGTGTGATTACGCTATCGAGGCGATTGAAAAATTCCTCGAGACCGATATTCCGGTGTTTGGCATCTGTCTCGGCCATCAGCTGCTGGCGCTGGCGAGCGGCGCCAAGACCATTAAGATGAAGTTCGGCCACCACGGCGGCAACCACCCGGTGAAAGATATTGATAACAACGTGGTGATGATCACCGCCCAGAACCACGGCTTCGCCGTGGATGAGGCGACGCTGCCGGCCAACCTGCGCGTGACCCACAAGTCGCTGTTCGACGGCACCCTGCAGGGGATCCATCGCACCGACAAGCCGGCGTTCAGCTTCCAGGGGCACCCTGAAGCGAGCCCGGGGCCGCACGATGCCGCGCCGCTGTTCGACCACTTTATCGAGTTAATTGAGCAATACCGTCAGTCCGCGAAATAATCAGGAGTAAAAGAGCCATGCCAAAACGTACAGACATAAAAAGTATCCTGATTCTGGGCGCGGGCCCGATTGTTATCGGTCAGGCGTGCGAGTTTGACTACTCCGGCGCCCAGGCCTGTAAAGCCCTGCGCGAAGAGGGCTACCGCGTTATCCTGGTGAACTCTAACCCAGCGACCATCATGACCGACCCGGAAATGGCCGATGCCACCTACATCGAGCCGATTCACTGGGAAGTGGTGCGCAAAATCATCGAAAAAGAGCGCCCGGACGCGGTGCTGCCGACCATGGGCGGCCAGACGGCGCTGAACTGCGCGCTGGAGCTGGAGCGTCAGGGGGTGCTGGCTGAATTCGGCGTGACCATGATTGGCGCCACCGCCGATGCGATTGACAAGGCCGAAGACCGTCGCCGATTCGATATCGCGATGAAAAAAATCGGTCTCGACACCGCGCGTTCAGGTATCGCCCATACGATGGAAGAGGCGCTGGCGGTAGCGGCTGACGTCGGCTATCCGTGCATCATCCGTCCGTCGTTCACCATGGGTGGCACCGGCGGCGGCATCGCCTATAACCGCGAAGAGTTTGAAGAGATTTGTACCCGCGGCCTGGATCTCTCTCCTACCAACGAGCTGCTGATTGATGAATCGCTGATCGGCTGGAAAGAGTATGAGATGGAAGTGGTGCGCGATAAGAACGACAACTGCATCATCGTCTGCTCTATCGAAAACTTCGACGCCATGGGGATCCACACCGGTGACTCCATCACCGTTGCGCCGGCGCAGACCCTGACCGACAAAGAATACCAAATCATGCGTAACGCCTCGATGGCGGTGCTGCGTGAAATCGGCGTCGAAACCGGCGGCTCTAACGTTCAGTTCGCGGTCAACCCGAAAAACGGTCGCCTGATCGTTATTGAAATGAACCCGCGCGTTTCCCGCTCCTCGGCGCTGGCCTCCAAAGCCACCGGTTTCCCGATTGCCAAAGTGGCAGCCAAGCTGGCGGTAGGTTACACCCTCGACGAGCTGATGAACGACATCACCGGCGGCCGTACCCCGGCTTCCTTCGAGCCGTCCATCGACTACGTGGTCACTAAAATTCCACGCTTTAACTTCGAAAAATTCGCCGGCGCAAATGACCGTCTGACCACCCAGATGAAGTCCGTCGGCGAAGTGATGGCGATTGGCCGTACCCAGCAGGAATCCTTGCAGAAAGCGCTGCGCGGTCTGGAAGTGGGCGCCACCGGCTTCGATCCGAAAGTGAGCCTCGACGATCCGGAAGCGCTGACCAAAATCCGCCGCGAGCTGAAAGACGCCGGCGCTGAGCGTATCTGGTACATCGCCGACGCGTTCCGCGCGGGCCTCTCGGTTGACGGCGTCTTCAACCTGACCAACATCGACCGCTGGTTCCTGGTGCAGATTGAAGAGCTGGTCCGTCTGGAAGAGAAAGTGGCGGAAGTGGGCATCAACGGCCTCGACGCTGACTTCCTGCGCACCCTGAAACGTAAAGGCTTTGCCGATGCGCGTCTGGCGAAGCTGGCGGGCGTGCGGGAAGCGGAAATCCGTAAACTGCGCGACCAGTATGACCTGCACCCGGTCTACAAGCGCGTGGACACCTGCGCCGCGGAATTCGCCACCGATACCGCCTACATGTACTCCACCTATGAAGAAGAGTGCGAGTCCAACCCGTCCGTTGACCGCGATAAAATCATGGTCCTCGGCGGCGGCCCGAACCGTATCGGTCAGGGTATCGAATTTGACTACTGCTGCGTACACGCCTCGCTGGCGCTGCGCGAAGACGGTTACGAGACCATCATGGTCAACTGTAACCCGGAAACCGTCTCTACCGACTACGACACTTCCGACCGTCTGTACTTCGAGCCGGTCACCCTGGAAGACGTGCTGGAAATCGTGCGCATCGAGAAGCCAAAAGGCGTTATCGTGCAGTACGGCGGGCAGACTCCGCTGAAGCTGGCGCGCGCCCTGGAAGCCGCAGGCGTACCGGTTATTGGTACCAGCCCGGACGCTATCGACCGGGCGGAAGACCGTGAGCGCTTCCAGCACGCGGTTGACCGTCTGAAGCTGAAGCAGCCGGCGAACGCCACCGTCACCGCCATTGAGCAGGCGGTAGAGAAAGCGAAAGAGATTGGCTACCCGCTGGTGGTGCGTCCGTCTTACGTGCTCGGCGGTCGGGCGATGGAGATCGTCTATGACGAGCAGGATCTGCGCCGCTACTTCCAGACTGCGGTCAGCGTCTCCAACGACGCGCCAGTGCTGCTGGACCGCTTCCTCGACGACGCGATTGAAGTGGATGTCGATGCCATCTGCGATGGCGAAATGGTGCTGATTGGCGGCATCATGGAGCATATCGAACAGGCAGGCGTCCACTCCGGCGACTCCGCCTGTTCCCTGCCAGCCTATACCCTGAGCAAAGAGATTCAGGATGTGATGCGCGAGCAGGTGCAGAAGCTGGCCTTCGAGCTGCAGGTTCGCGGTCTGATGAACGTCCAGTTCGCGGTGAAAGATAACGAAGTCTATCTGATTGAAGTCAACCCGCGTGCGGCGCGCACCGTGCCGTTCGTCTCCAAAGCCACCGGCGTACCGCTGGCGAAAGTGGCGGCGCGCGTGATGGCCGGTAAGACGCTGGCGCAGCAGGGCGTGACCAAAGAGATCATCCCGCCGTACTACTCGGTGAAAGAGGTGGTCCTGCCGTTCAACAAATTCCCGGGCGTTGACCCGCTGTTAGGGCCAGAAATGCGTTCCACCGGGGAAGTGATGGGCGTTGGCCGTACCTTTGCCGAAGCGTTCGCCAAAGCGCAGCTGGGCAGCAACTCGACCATGAAGAAACAGGGTCGCGCGCTGCTCTCCGTCCGCGAAGGCGACAAAGAGCGTGTGGTCGACCTGGCAGCGAAGCTGCTGAAGTTTGGCTTCGAGCTGGATGCGACTCACGGCACGGCGATTGTGCTGGGCGAAGCGGGCATCAACCCGCGTCTGGTGAACAAGGTGCATGAAGGTCGTCCGCACATTCAGGACCGCATCAAGAATGGCGAATATACCTACATCATCAACACCACCGCAGGTCGTCAGGCGATTGAAGACTCCAAGCTGATTCGCCGCAGCGCGCTGCAGTACAAGGTGCACTATGACACCACCCTGAACGGCGGCTTTGCCACCGCGATGGCGCTGAACGCTGACGCCACCGACAAGGTGATTTCGGTTCAGGAAATGCACGCGCAAATCACCAAATAAGCGCTCCGGCCTGGCCGGATAGCAACACACCTGGGCTGACGACTTCGTCAGCCCATTTTTTTTGGCCGCGGCCATCTTCAGAGAGTTCTGCTTTTAACCCCCTGTCGGGTCAGGCTAACTATAGTTAGCACCATAACGATACCTATTGATGAAAAGACAGGAGGATACAATGCGGAACAATATTCTGGTGGCATCCGCACTGGCAGCGACGGCAATCATGTTCGTGGCCGGCTGCTCATCGAATCAGTCGATCAAAACCACCGACGGCAAGACCATTGTCACCAGCGGTAAACCGCAGGTGGATGATGATACCGGTCTGGTCTCTTACAAAAATGCCGAAACCGGACGCGTGGAGCAGATTAACCGCGATCAGGTGAAATCTATGGATGAGCTGGATAATTAAGGCCTGACGTTTGCCATTCAGGCGCGCGTTGTGTCCACCACCGCGACATAAATCACAGTTATCATTGTAAGCGGTTCATTTAACTGTCTACACTCTTGCTGATTACGACAAGAGCTAACGCAGGCCAATCAATGATTCTGATAATTTATGCGCATCCTTATCCGCAGCATTCGCATGCGAATAAGCGAATGCTTGAACAAGCAGGGACGCTTGAAGGCGTAGAGATACGCTCCCTCTATCAACTCTATCCCGACTTTAATATCGATGTCGCCGCCGAGCAGGCGGCGCTCGCCCGTGCCGATCTGGTTATCTGGCAGCACCCGATGCAGTGGTATAGCGTGCCGCCGCTGCTGAAGCTGTGGATGGACAAAGTGCTGTCGCACGGCTGGGCCTATGGCCATAACGGTATTGCGCTGCGCGGTAAATCGCTGATGTGGGCGGTGACCACCGGCGGCGGTGAAAGCCACTTTGATATCGGTTCGTTTCCCGGTTTCCCGGTGCTGGCGCAGCCGCTGCAGGCCACGGCGCTCTACTGCGGGATGAAATGGCTGCCGCCGTTCGCCATGCACTGCACCTTTATCTGCGATGACGAAACGCTGCAGGCGCAGGCCCGCCATTATCGTCAACGCTTAATCGACTGGCAGGAGGCACATCAAAATGGATAGCCATACGCTGATACAGGCGCTGATTTACCTGGGCGCCGCGGCGCTGATTGTGCCCATCGCCGTCCGCCTTGGGCTGGGGTCGGTGCTGGGCTATCTCATCGCCGGCTGTATTATTGGGCCGTGGGGGCTGCGGCTGGTGACCGACGCCGAGGCGATTCTGCACTTTGCCGAGATTGGCGTGGTGCTGATGCTGTTCGTCATTGGTCTGGAACTGGATCCGCAGCGTCTGTGGAAGCTGCGCGCTTCGGTGTTTGGCGGCGGTGCGCTGCAGATGGTGGCCTGTGGGGTATTGATCGGCCTCTTCTGCATGCTGCTGGGGTTGCGTTGGCAGGTGGCCGAGCTGATCGGTATGACCCTGGCGCTCTCCTCAACCGCGATCGCCATGCAGGCGATGAATGAGCGCAATCTGACGGTATCGCAGATGGGGCGCAGCGCCTTCGCGGTGCTGCTATTCCAGGATATCGCGGCGATCCCGCTGGTGGCGATGATCCCGCTGCTGGCGGCCAGCGGCGGCGCCACTTCGCTGATGGCTTTTGCCCTTTCCGCGCTGAAGGTGGCCGCGGCGCTGGCGCTGGTGGTGGTGCTGGGGCGCTATCTGACCCGTCCGCTGCTGCGCTTTGTCGCCCGTTCCGGTCTGCGCGAAGTATTCAGCGCCGTGGCCCTGTTCCTGGTCTTTGGCTTTGGGCTGTTGCTGGAGGAGGTGGGGCTATCGATGGCGATGGGGGCGTTTCTCGCCGGGGTGTTGCTGGCCAGCTCCGAGTATCGCCATGCGCTGGAAAGCGATATTGAGCCGTTTAAAGGCCTGCTGCTGGGGCTGTTTTTTATCGGCGTCGGGATGTCGATTGATTTCGGCACCCTGGTCACCCATCCGCTGCGTATCGTGATTTTGCTGGTGGGTTTCCTGGCGATAAAAATGCTGATGCTGTGGCTTATCGCCAGGCCGCTTGGCGTGCCTCGCGCTCAGCGCCGCTGGTTTGCGGTGCTGCTGGGGCAGGGGAGTGAGTTCGCGTTTGTGGTCTTTGGCGCCGCGCGGATGGCGGAGGTGCTGGACGGCGAATGGGCAAAGGCGCTGACCCTGGCGGTGGCGCTGTCGATGGCGGCAACCCCCATTCTGCTGGTGCTGTTGACCCGTCTGGAGAAATCGTCCAGCGGCCAGGCGCGGGATGCGGACGAGATTGATGAAGAGCAGCCGCGGGTGATTGTCGCCGGCTTTGGCCGCTTCGGGCAGATCGCCGGGCGACTACTGCTCTCCAGCGGGGTGAAGATGGTGATCCTCGATCACGACCCGGACCATGTCGATACTCTGCGCAAATTTGATATGAAGGTCTTCTACGGCGACGCCACCCGGGTCGATCTGCTGGAGTCGGCCGGCGCCGAAAAGGCGGAGGTACTGATCAATGCCATTGACGATCCGCACGTCAGCCTGGAGCTGGTGGCGAGGGTAAAAGAGCATTTTCCGCATCTGCAGATTATCTCCCGCGCCCGCGATGTCGATCACTATATCCAGCTGCGTCAGGCTGGCGTTGATGCCCCGGAGCGTGAAACCTTCGAGGCGGCGCTGAAATCCGGCCGAATGACGCTGGAGGCGCTGGGGCTCGGCGCGTATGAAGCGCGCGAGCGGGCCGATCTGTTCCGTCGTTTCAACCTGCAGATGGTCGAAGAGATGGTGGCGATGGCGGAAAACGACGCGGCGTCGCGGGTGGCGGTCTTCAAGCGGACCAGCGATATGCTGACCGGCATCATCAACGAAGATCGTCATCATCTGTCGCTGGTGCAGCGGCACGGTTGGCAGGGGACGGAAGAGGGCAGGCACACCGGCGATATCGCCGATGAGCCGGAAAATAAGCCCTCCGCCTGACGCTAATCAGTAACATTCTGTTTTCGTTTGGATCCTGTTCTGGCGGCCCACGGTGTGAACGTGGGCTTGCCAGCAAATCAGAAAATTTTCTTATTCTTTACCCTCCGGCCAGTCGACGAAGTTGTACGCTTTCCGTATAGTGGCGACAATTTTTTGTACTCAGGAATGAATGAATGATCAGTCTGATTGCGGCGTTAGCGGTAGATCGCGTCATTGGTATGGAAAACGCCATGCCATGGAACCTGCCTGCCGATCTCGCCTGGTTCAAACGCAACACATTAAATAAGCCGGTAGTGATGGGGCGTCTGACCTGGGAATCCATTGGGCGCCCGTTGCCGGGGCGTAAAAATATCGTGATCAGCAGCAAGCCAGGCAGCGACGATCGCGTGCAGTGGGTCTCCTCCGTTGACGAAGCGATTGCCGCCTGCGGCGATGTGGAAGAGATCATGGTGATCGGCGGCGGTCGGGTGTATGAGCAGTTCCTGCCAAAGGCGCAGAAGCTCTATCTGACCCATATCGATGCGGAAGTGGAAGGCGATACCCATTTCCCGGATTACGATCCGGACCAGTGGGAATCGGTGTTCAGCGAGTTTCATGACGCCGACGCGCAGAACTCCCACAGCTACTGCTTTGAGATCCTCGAACGCCGTTAAGCGGGAAGGATAGCAATGAAAAACCCCGGTCGCGTCTGGCGTGACCGGGGTTTTCTTTGCCGTGAATTCAGCGTGGATGACGCTGCTACTATTTTTTCTGCGCCATGTTTCCCGTCGCGGGCTTCGTCTTTCGGGAGCGCTGCTAGGGCGACAAATCGCAAGGAAATGTAGCCCGGATAAGGCGCAACGCGCCGCCATCCGGGAAGACTCAGGACGCGACGGCTTCGCCTTCGTCGAGGCTTTTCTGCCGGTTCGACGGCTGGGTAAAGTACTGCTTATCCTCCCAGCGCAGGCAGGTGAGTTCACCGCCCCAGCAGCAGCCGGTATCCAGCGCGTAAATGCCCTCCGGCGTACCGCGTCCCTCCAGCGACGCCCAGTGGCCAAAGGCAATGCTGTAGGCACTGCTGACCGGACCAGGAATGGCAAACCACGGCTTTAGCGGCGCCGGGGCGTCCTCGGGCGCTTCTTTCGAGTACATATCCAGCTGGCCGTTCGGGAAGCAGTAGCGCATGCGGGTAAAAGCGTTAGAGATAAAGCGCAGGCGCGCCAGGCCGCTCAGCTCGTTGCTCCAGTGATTCGGCATGTCGCCGTACATGGCATCGAGGAAGAAAGGGTAGGAGTCGCTGGAGAGCACCGCTTCAACATCGCGCGCGCACTGCTGGGCGGTCTCCAGATCCCACTGCGGCGTGATGCCGGCGTGGGCCATCACCAGCTTTTTCTCTTCGTCCACCTGGAGCAGCGGCTGACGACGCAGCCAGTTAAGCAGCTCATCGGCATCCGGCGCTTCCAGCAGTGATTTCAGACGATCCTTCGGCTTGTTGCGGCTGATGCCGGCGAAGACCGCCAGCAAGTGTAAATCGTGATTGCCCAGCACCAGTCGCACGCTGTCGCCCAGAGATTTGACATAGCGCAGAACCTCCAGCGACCCCGGGCCACGGGCTACCAGATCGCCGGTCAGCCACAGCGTATCGCTCCGCGGGTCGAATTCAACCTGCGCTAATAATGCGATCAGTTCATCGTAGCAACCGTGAACGTCGCCAATAAGGTATGTTGACATTGTTTTAATGAATGAGCGTTGGAACTGCGAGACGGAAAACAGGGATCTCGATACGGAACGGCGCGCCGTCGATATCGATCATCTCATAATGACCCTGCATGGTTCCCAGCGGCGTTTCAATGACCGCGCCGCTGGTATATTGATATTCACCGCCGGCGGGAATATGCGGTTGCTCGCCGACCACCCCTTCACCTTGAACTTCAGTCTCACGACCGTGGCCGTTAGTGATGAGCCAGTAGCGGCCAAGCAGCTGAACCTGACTCCGCCCCAGATTGCGAATGGTGACGGTATAAGCGAAGACGTAGCGCTCTTCTTCCGGAGAAGATTGCGATTCGATATAGACGCTTTGCACCTGGACGCAAACACGAGGCGAATTAATCATGGTTAGCTCTCCTTCGATGGCAGATTGTCAGACAGCCAGTTGGCCATCTGGCAGTACTGCGCCACGGAAATATTTTCTGCACGCATGGCCGGGTCGATGCCCAGCTCGGTCAGCACTTCCACACTGAACAGATTGCCGAGACTGTTGCGGATGGTCTTGCGGCGCTGGTTGAACGCTTCGGTGGTGATGCGGCTCAGCACCCGGATCTCTTTGACCGGATACGGCATCGTGCTGTGCGGCACCAGACGGACCACCGCGGAATCGACCTTAGGCGGCGGGGTGAACGCGCTCGGCGGCACTTCGAGTACCGGGATCACCTGGCAATAATATTGCGCCATCACGCTTAACCGACCATACGCCTTACTGTTCGGTCCGGCAACCAGACGATTCACCACTTCCTTCTGCAGCATAAAGTGCATATCGGCAATGGCATCAGTATAGCTGAACAGATGGAACATCAGCGGGGTCGAAATATTGTACGGCAGGTTGCCGAAGACGCGCAGCGGCTGACCCATTTTCTCCGCCAGTTCGCCGAAGTTCATGGTCATCGCATCCTGCTGATAGATGGTCAGCTTCGGCCCGAGGAACGGATGCGTCTGCAGGCGTGCCGCCAGATCGCGGTCCAGCTCAATGACGGTCAACTGGTCAAGGCGTTCGCCGACCGGCTCGGTCAGCGCGGCGAGACCGGGGCCGATTTCAACCATCGCCTGGCCTTTCTGCGGATTAATCGCCGAGACGATGCTGTCGATCACAAACTGATCGTTGAGGAAGTTCTGCCCGAAGCGTTTACGGGCTAAATGGCCCTGATGGACTCGATTATTCATTGGGTATTAACAATCATTTTGATGGCGAGATTAAGCGCCGTGATAAAACTGCCGACGTCCGCTGTTCCCTGGCCCGCTAATTCCAGTGCGGTGCCGTGGTCGACGGAGGTGCGAATAAAAGGTAAACCGAGCGTAATGTTCACGCCGCGGCCAAAGCCTTGGTATTTTAGCACGGGCAGGCCCTGATCGTGGTACATCGCGAGTACTGCATCGGCATGGTCAAGGTATTTGGGCTGGAAAAGGGTGTCAGCTGGCAGCGGACCGCTGAGGTTCATCCCCTTCGCGCGCATCTCTTCCAGCACCGGAATGATGGTGTCTATCTCTTCCGTTCCCATATGACCGCCTTCGCCAGCATGCGGGTTAAGCCCGCAAACCAGCACGTGCGGCTGGGCAATACCAAATTTCGTGCGCAGGTCGTGATCGAGAATCGTGATGATCTCGCGCAGCAGGTCGGGCGTTATCGCCTCGCTGATGGCTTTCAACGGCAGATGGGTCGTCACCAGCGCCACCCGCAGCTCCTCGGTCGCCAGCATCATCACCACTTTGCTGGCCTGCGCGCGCTCTTCGAAGAACTCGGTATGACCGGTGAAGGCGATGCCGGCGTCGTTGATGTTGCCTTTGTGCACCGGGCCGGTCACTAACGCCGCGAATTCGCCGCTCAGGCAGCCGTCGCAGGCGCGCGCCAGCGTCTCGACCACGTAGGCGCCGTTATGTACGTTCAGCACGCCGGGCTCCGCCGGGACGCTCAGCGGGACGTTAAGCAGCGTCAACGTACCGGCACGCTGCGGAACGGCCGGTTGCGCAGGATCGTATGGCAGGAGAGATAAAGGAAGACCGAGCCTTTGGGCTCGGTCAGTTAACAGGGCGCCGTCGGCGCAGATCACCAGCTCAACTGGCCAGTCGCGCTGGGCAAGCTGCACGACCAGGTCAGGGCCAATCCCGGCGGGTTCGCCGGGAGTGATAACAACTTTACGGGTTTCAGGCATCGATATTAGTTGCTCAGAATTTTAACATACGCACTGGCGCGCTGTTCCTGCATCCAGGTTGCCGCTTCTTCAGAGAATTTGCGGTTCATCAGCATACGGTAAGCACGATCTTTCTGCGCGGCGTCGGTTCTGTCGACCTGACGGCTATCCAGCAGTTCGATCAGGTGCCAGCCGAAGGAGGAGTGCACCGGTCCGCTGGTCTGCCCTTTGTTCAGACGCATCAGCGCATCGCGGAACGCAGGGTCGAAGATATCCGGCGTGGCCCAGCCTAAATCACCGCCCTGGTTCGCCGAGCCCGGATCTTCAGAATACGCTTTCGCCGCTTTAGCGAAGGTGGTTTTCCCGCTCTTAATGTCGGCGGCAATTTGCTCCAGCTTCGCCTGAGCCTGCGCATCGTTCATGATTGGCGATGGCTTCAGCAGAATATGACGGGCATGCACTTCAGTGACGGAGATGTTCTGGGTCCCGCCGCGCAGATCGTTCACTTTCAGAATGTGGAAGCCGACGCCGGAACGGATCGGACCGACGATATCCCCTTTCTTCGCGGTGCTTAACGCCTGGGCGAAAATGCCCGGCAGCTCCTGGATACGACCCCAGCCCATCTGGCCGCCCTTCAGCGCCTGCTGGTCGGCGGAGTAGGTGATCGCCAGTTTACCGAAGTTGGCGCCGTTGCGCGCTTGCTCAACGATAGCATTCGCTTGCTCCTGGGCCGCGGCGACTTGATCGGAGGTCGGGTTCTCCGGCAGCGGGATCAGGATGTGGCTCAGGTTGAGCTCGGTGCTGGCGTCGTTCTGGTCGCCGATCTGTTTGGCCAGCGCTTCCACTTCCTGCGGCAGCACGGTGATGCGACGACGCACTTCATTGTTACGCACTTCCGAAATCAGCATCTCTTTACGGATCTGGTTACGGTAGGTGTTGTAGTTGATGCCTTCATAGGCCAGACGGCTGCGCATCTGATCCATGGTCATGTTGTTTTGTTTAGCGATGTTGGCGATGGCCTGATCGAGCTGGTCGTCAGAGACCTTCACGCCCATCTTCTGCCCCATCTGTAACACGATCTGGTCCATGATCAGTCTTTCGAGGATCTGATGGCGCAGGGTCGCGTCATCCGGCAGCTGTTGGCCAGCCTGACCAGCATTGAGCTTAACCGATTGCATCAAACCATCGACGTCGCTTTCCAGCACGACGCCATTATTGACGACGGCCGCTACTTTATCGACCACCTGGGGGGCAGCGAAACTGGTATTCGCGATCATGGCGATACCGAGAAGCAGCGTTTTCCAGTTCTTCATACTTTTTCCATTTCGATTAACCGCAAATGCGGATGATGTTGTAAACCAGCCGCATCACAGGGAGCTCTGGTACGGTAAAATGTTCGAACGCAGCATCTGCTGGGTGCCGAGGCCGTAGTTAGAGCTCAGACCGCGCAATTCGATATTGATTCCGAAGGTGTTGTCGTATTTGCTCTCGCCGCCGTTGTTGTTGCTATCCCAGCCGTTGACTTTACGTTCGTAGCCAAGACGGATGGCGTAGCAGCAGGAGTTATACTGGACACCCAACATCTGGTTTGCTGCTTTTCGGGTATTGGTATCGTAGTAGTAGGCACCGACCACGGACCAGCGATCGACGATCGGCCAGCTGGCGGTCATCCCCACCTGCGAGATACCCTCTTTATATTGCGCCGCGGTGGAATATGACGGCAGTGTGGCCTGAATATATTCCGGGCTGGCGTAACGATAGTTAAGCTGGACTAAGCGGTTTTCATCGCGACGGTATTCAATGGTGCCGTTACCGGTTGCGACGTTATCCAGACGCGTATCGTACTGGATCCCGCCGCGCAGACCCCAGTTATCGGCAATGCGCCAGTAGGTGTCGCCGGCCCATACCAGTGAACCCGTGGTGTCGTTGTTCTCCCAGTTGATGTTGTCATCACCGGTGCGTGACTCGGTGAAATAGTAGATTTGACCAACGGAAATGTTAAAACGTTCCACCGCGGCGGCGTCATACACGCGCGAGGTGATACCGGTAGTGACCTGATTGGCCGACGCGATGCGGTCGAGACCGCTATAGGTACGGTCGCGGAACAGGCCGGTGTAGTCCGACTGCAACAGCGTGGAGTCGTAGCTGCCGATTTCACTCTGATCGCGGTACGGCACATACAGATACTGCATGCGTGGTTCCAGCGTTTGGGTGAATCCCTCCTGCAGGTCGCGCTCGAAGACCATTTTGCCGTCGACTTTAAACTGCGGCATCACGCGGCTAACGGACTCTTTGTAGTCCGTGCCGTTGGCGGCGTTGTACTTATCGAGGTTGCTCTGCTGGTAGTGGGTCGCCAGCAGCTTGGCTTCGGTATTCAGACTGCCCCAGCCGTTCGACAGCGGCAGGTTGATCGTCGGTTCGAAGTGAACGCGGGTCGCTTCCGGCATGTTGTTATTCGAGTTAACAAAATGGGCGACCTGGCCGTACAGATGGGTATCGAACGGACCGACATCGTTCTGGTAGTAGTTAATGTCGAGCTGCGGCTCAGCCGAGTAGGAGTTGCTCGACTCCCGATCGAAGACCTGGAACTGCTTGGTTGAGACCGTGGCGTCAAAGTTCTGATTGACATACCCGGCGCTGAATTTCTGCGTCGCATAGCCGTCGGTACTGGAACCATACTTCGAGCTGAAATCGTTGAAGTAGTCAGGATCGCTGACCTTGGTGTAGTCAGCGTTCAGACGCCACACCTGATCGATAACCCCGGAGTGGTTCCAGTAGAACAGCCAGCGGCGGCTGTTGCTGTCGCTGGAGTGGTCATCTTCGTAGACTTTATCCGACGGCAGGTAGTCGAACTCCGTTAAGCCGCTGCCGAGCTGGGTCAGGTAGCGGAATTCGTTTTCCCACATCACGCCGCCGCGCTTGTTCATATAGTGCGGGGTGATGGTGGCATCGAAGTTTGGCGCGATGTTCCAGTAGTACGGCAGGGAGAATTCCACGCCGTTTTTGGTGCTGTATTTCGCGTTCGGGATCAGGAAGCCTGAACGACGCTTATCGCCCACCGGCAGCTGCAGGTAGGGGCTGTAGAAAATCGGCACGGAGCCAAGCTTGAAGCGGGCGTTCCAGATCTCGGCGACTTGCTCTTCGCGATCGTGGATAACTTCGCTGCCCACGACGCTCCAGGTGTCGGAGCCCGGCAGACAGGAGGTAAAGCTGCCGTTTTCCAGAATGGTATAGCGGTTTTCACCGCGCTGTTTCATCAGGTCAGCAGTACCGCGTCCCTGGCGTCCGACCATCTGATAATCGCCCTGCCAGACGTTGGTATCTTTGGTATTCAGATTCGACCAGGCTTTTGGTCCTTTGAGGATCACCTGGTTATCGTCGTAATGCACGTTGCCCAGCGCGTCCACTGTGCGCACCGGCTGCGCCTGGCCCGCGGCCTGCTGCTGATGCAGCTGAACTTCGTCGGCGCGGAGGCGGCTATTCCCCTGGTTGATATCGACGTTGCCGGTAAAGACGGCGTTGTCCGGGTAATTGCCCTTCGCATGATCGGCGTTAATCGTCACCGGCAGATCGCCAGGCCGCCCTTCCACGAGCGGACGATCAAAGCTTGGCACGCCAAGCATACATTGCGTTGCGAGATCGGCAGCGAGGCCTTGTTGGCTATACAAGGCGCTGGCAATCATCGTAGCCAGGAGGCTGGGAATACGTTTTTTCATACGTTGTATTTATTGTTCCATCATCTTGTGGCAGCGGCTTGCAAACGGTCAGAGCCTAACTTACTCAACTTTATCACGCTAGTGTTAATCCTGCCCGTTTCGAGCCCGAGCGTTAGGCACCCTGTTGAATGACGAGTATGATAAAGCAAATTATAGGCTATGTCCCACAATTGACCGAGGCGCGAGTGCCGGGTAACGTGCGGTCATATTCGTGCTTAACGGCGACAAACAGTTGGGGAGTCTATGCAGTATTTGGGTAAAGTGATTGGCGTGGCAGTAGCTTTGCTGATGGGCGGTGGGTTCTGGGGCGTGGTGCTCGGCTTCCTGGTCGGCCATATGTTTGACCGGGCGCGCAGCCGCCGGTTGAATCTCTTCGCCAATCAGCAGGAGCGTCAGTCGCTCTTCTTTTCCACCACCTTTGAAGTGATGGGGCATCTGACCAAATCCAAGGGCCGCGTTACTGAGGCGGATATTCACGTCGCCAATGTGCTGATGGATCGCATGAATCTGCACGGCGCTTCGCGTACCGCGGCGCAGCAGGCGTTTCGCGACGGCAAGGCCGACAATTATCCGCTGCGTGAGAAGATGCGCCAGCTGCGCAGCGTCTGCTTTGGCCGCTTCGATCTGATTCGGATGTTTCTGGAAATTCAGCTGCAGGCGGCGTTCGCTGACGGCGAACTGCACCCTAACGAACGTGAAGTGCTGTTCGTCATCGCCGATGAGCTTGGTATCTCTCGCGCCCAGTTCGATCAATTCCTGCGAATGATGCAGGGTGGCGCCCAGTTCGGCGGCGGTTCGCAGCAGCAATCTTATGGTCAGCACGGCGGCAACGCCGGCTGGCAGCAGGCGCAGCGCGGGCCAACGCTGGAGGACGCCTGCAACGTGCTGGGGGTGAAACCGACTGACGACGCGGCGACGGTGAAGCGCGCCTATCGTAAGCTGATGAACGAGCACCATCCGGACAAGCTGGTGGCGAAAGGGCTGCCGCCGGAGATGATGGAGATGGCCAAACAGAAAGCCCAGGAGATCCAGAAGGCCTGGGAGCTGATCAAAGAACAGCGCGGCTTCTGAGTTTTTCAGCCCCTCGTCCGGCGAGAGGGGTTAGCGTTTGGCCTGTGCGCGGCGATACAGCCGCCGCGGATGGCCGATTTTTCCATACAGCATCTCCACCTCCAGAAACCCGGTCTCAACGCCGTGTTCAAGATAGCGGCGGGCGGTGGTTTTGCTGAGTCCGGCGGCGCTGACCACCTCATCAACGGAAAAGCAGTGCGCTTCCCGGCCGCTAAACAGACCCTGCACCAGCGCCAGCGTCTTCTCTTCAATCCCCTTGCTGCCACTATCTACGCGATAGTTCTTCGCCTGCAGTTGATAGAGGGAATCGACGTTCTGCTGATCGACGATTTTCCACTCCCGCTGCTGATCGTAGAACTGGATAAAACGCTCCAGCGACTGACTCAGCCGCTTCCATGATACCGGCTTAAGAATATAGTCGAAGGCGCCGTTGCGGATAGCCTGGCTGCAGGTTTCCATATCGCTGGCGGCGGTGATAAAGATCACCGAGCATTGGCTGGTCGCCAGCGCCGGATCGGTCATCAGCGTCACCCCTTTGCCGTCCGGCAAATAGTTATCCAGCAGTACCAGCTGCGGCGGGGTGGCTTGGAGCAACTGGCGGGCCTGGGCGAGGGAGGCCGCCATGCCCGCCAGCCGCAGACGCGGGTGTTTCTGCACAAGCTCGGCGTGCAGGCGCGCCAGCTCGCTCTCATCTTCAATGATTAGCACATCGACCAGGTCATGATGCATCGTGGGCCTCCGGGTGCGGACGGGCAGGTGCGTCGGCCGGGATAAACAGGGTGAAGATCGTTCCCCGCGGCGCATTATCGGCGACTTCGATGGTGCCGCCCGCCTGAGTGACATAATGTTCAATAAGATACAGACCAATGCCGTGATCGCCACGGGTTTTGGTGGTGACGCCGCGTTCAAAAATGCGCTCGCGGATATCGGGGCGGATGCCGACGCCGCGGTCGGCCACTTCGATAATCAGCTCCCGGGCGTTGAGCTGGATCAGGACTTCCACCGGCTCATGCGGAAGCTCGGCGCGCTGCGTGGCTTCGATGGCGTTATCCAGCAGGTTGCCGATGATGGAGATCAGCTCGGATTCCATCAGCGACGGCAGGGGACGGTCGATGCGGCAGGCCGGGTCGAAGCTCAGCGCCACGCCTTTTTCGCGGGCGCGGGTGGCTTTGCCGAGCAGCAGACCGCACAGCGTCGGCGAGTGGAAGTGCGAGGAGATAAAGTCCAATAGCTCCTGAGCATGTTCCGACTGGGCCTGAATATAGCGGATCGCTTCGTCATAATGGCCCATATGCAGCAGGCCGGAGAGGGTAGTCATCCGGTTGAGCTGCTCGTGGCGCATGATGCGCAGATTGTCGACATAGCGCTTCACCTGGCTCAGCTGGGCGGTGAGGGCATTGATTTCATTGCGGTCACGGAATGTGATCACCCAGCCCTGCAGGGTATTCTCCAGCATAATGCGTACCCGACTGGCGAGCACGGTCAACTGGTTGAAGCGGCACAGCTCATCGTGGGTGTCGCGCTCAAGCATGTCGCCGCTGGCGAAAAAGGGCTGCGGGGAAATCACGCTGTCAATCGACTGACCGCGCAGCTGACTGGCGGGCTGGCTGAGTCCCAGCAGGCTGCGGGCGGCATGGTTTATCACCTCAATGCGCCGCTGGCGATCGATGACGATCACCCCCTCAAAGATCGACTCCATCATCGCTTTTTGCTGTCGCACCAGCAGGCCTATCTCCCGCGGCTCGAGCGAAAAAATCTGCTTTTTGATGCTGCGGGTAAAGTACCAGGAGAAGATAAACAGGGCGATGAGCAGCAGAACGGCGGCGATAAAAATATTGATCACTTTGGTCAGGGTAATGCTGTCGAGATAGCTGGTGAGGTAGCCGACGGAGACAATGCCGATCACCCGCCCCTCGTCATCGACGATCGGCGTTTTGCTGCGCAGCGAGACCCCAAGTCCGCCTTTGCGAATGGTGGTAATGGATTTTCCCTCCAGTACCGCCTGGTTGTCGCCGCCAACCAGCCGCGTGCCGACCCACTCCGGATGGACCGAATGAAACAGATGCACCCCCTGGCGGTCGCCGATGACGATAAAGCTGGCGTCACTATGGGCGGCGATTTGCTGCATAAACGCCTGAATCGCCTGTGGGTCATGCCGGCTGACCTGCTGACGTAAATTTGGCATCAGGGCTATCTCTTCGGCCTGAATTTTGGCCCGGGCGCTCATTTCCTGATAAAGCTGGCGGCTGGCATCAAAGTAATAATAAATACCCAGCGCGATAAAGAGGACTGAGAAAAAAGCGACCAGCGAAATAAACAGCTTATATTGAAAAGATAATTTCATAGGTCCCGGACGACGTATTCACCATACCGGCACTCTATCATTTTTCTGTCACGTGACGTAAATGTTAAAGGAAAGTTGTGATCAGCGGCGCAGGCGCGGGCTGCCGCCAGCGGTTGCGGTGGATATAAGGCGTGATGGGAAATAAAAACCATAAAAACCACGATAATAAATCAGAGATATATCACCCCTGCGCGGATCCGCGAATAGAAACCATAAAAACCATAGTGACCATTAAAACTTCTTTTTTAATTCGGGGAGCTTCACATTAACGACGCCGCTGTCCCTTTACGCTGAAAATGAATAATAACGACAGGGCTGAATTTATGAGCACGACAGACAATGCATTCTCTGCAACCCTTGAACCGATCAATACGCCGAAAGCCACGCTCAGGCAGCGCTGGTGGCACATCATGGATAACTGGAAGGTAGGGATCGTCCCGCTGCCGCTGTTTTTGCTGGCCGGGGGGCTGATTGCCCTCGATTGCCTTGGCGGTAAACTGCCGAGCGATATCGTGGTGATGGTGGCCACTCTGGCTTTCTTTGGCTTCGCCTGCGGCGAGTTTGGTAAACGCCTGCCGGTGCTGGGGAAACTCGGCGCGGCGGCGATCTGCGCCACTTTTATTCCTTCCGCGCTGGTCCATTACGGCCTGCTGCCGGACGTGGTCGTGGAATCCACCACCAAATTCTATAAATCCACCAACATCCTCTATCTCTATATCTGCTGCATTATCGTCGGCAGCATCATGAGTATGAACCGTACCACCCTGATTCAGGGCTTCCTGAAGATCTTCTTCCCAATGCTGTGCGGCGAGGTGGTCGGCATGCTGGTGGGCATCGGCGTTGGCACGCTGCTGGGCATGGAGCCGTTTCAGGTGTTCTTCTTTATCGTGCTGCCGATCATGGCCGGCGGCGTGGGGGAAGGGGCGATCCCGCTGTCGATGGGCTATGCCGCGCTGATGCATATGGAGCAGGGGGTGGCCCTGGGCCGGGTGTTGCCGATGGTAATGCTCGGCAGCCTGACGGCGATCGTCATCTCCGGCTGCCTCAACCAACTCGGCAAGCGCCTCCCGCATCTGACCGGCGAAGGGCAACTGATGCCGAACCGCAGCCATGAAACCCGCAGCCTCGGCGAGAGTGAAGGCATGAGCGGTAAAACCGATGTCGGGACGCTGGCCTCCGGCGCGCTGCTGGCGGTACTGCTGTATATGATGGGGATGCTCGGCCACAAACTGATTGGTCTGCCGGCGCCGGTGGGCATGCTGTTTCTCGCGGTGCTGTTAAAGCTGGCTAATGTGGTGTCTCCGCGCCTGCAGGAGGGATCGCAGATGGTGTATAAATTCTTCCGCACCGCGGTCACCTACCCGATCCTCTTTGCCGTCGGTGTGGCGATCACCCCGTGGCAGGAGCTGGTGAACGCCTTCACTTTCACTAACCTGCTGGTGATCGTCAGCACCGTCTCCGCGCTGGTGGCGACCGGTTTCCTGGTCGGTAAAAAGATAGGGATGCACCCGATCGATGTGGCGATTGTCTCCTGTTGCCAGAGCGGGCAGGGCGGCACCGGCGATGTGGCGATCCTGACCGCTGGTAACCGCATGAGCCTGATGCCGTTCGCGCAGATCGCTACCCGGATTGGCGGGGCGATAAATGTCTCTCTGGGGTTGCTGTTCCTCAGCCACTATCTGGCGTGATATAACGCTACGCTCAGCGATAAAACTGCTATTTTCCGCTACAGAACGCCGAAAATATCTGCGTTCTGTATCCTAAATGCTCCGCATTTAGCGTTACAATCAGCGCGCGATCGGCTATCGCAACCATCATTATGACAGTCCAGGCGCTGTCGCATTTATCATATGTAGGAGAGGAATTAATGTCAGTGGATACTCCCGCCCAGGCGGGCGTCAGCATCGACGCATTGCTGGCGGCGAAAGAGCAGCGTGCAGCCCGCCAGGCCGACTGGTTGGCCCATTATCAGCAGCCTGTTATTTCCCTGACCCTGGTGACCCCCGGGGCGGTGAAGGACAGCATTCGCTATCGCAACATGATGGGCGTAGCCCTCCAGGCCTGCGATCAGCTGCTTTGGAAGCACCGCTGGCAAACGCTGGATCGTCAGGTGCTGTGGCTGCCGACCGGGCCTGAAGCGCTGTGGTGCGTGGCGCATCCGGCCAGCGAAATCAAAGCGATGTGCAGTACGCTGGAGCAGAGCCATCCGCTGGGACGCTTGTGGGATATCGATGTGATCTGTCCGCAGAGCGGGCAGGTGGGACGCCAGTCGCTGGGCGAGTCGCAGCGCCGCTGCCTGCTGTGCGATGAGCCGGCGCACGCCTGCGCGCGTAGCCGTCGTCACGACACCGATCTCGTCGTTGCCCGCGTTGAGCAAATGATTGACGCGTGGTTTGCCCGCGATTAACGGGTTAGCATTCCCCGGCAGCAGAGCGCTGCCGGGGAGGTCCTAAAAGTCGAGCGGCGCGCGGAAGGTCATCGCGTTGCCGTAGGCGGGGTGGGTGATGGTGAGCGTCTCGGCGTGAAGCAGCAGGCGCGGGGCCATCTCCAGCGCCTCCGGCGTGGCGTAAAAGCGGTCGCCAAGGATCGGATGTCCCAGCGCCAGCATATGCACGCGCAGCTGGTGTGACCGTCCGGTAATTGGCTTCAGGCGCACGCGGGCGGTATTATCTTCCGCGTACTCCAGCACCTCATACTCGGTCTGCGCCGCTTTGCCGGTTTCATAACACACCTTCTGCTTTGGCCGGTTCGGCCAGTCGCAAATCAGCGGTAAATCCACCAGGCCCTCCGCCGGCTGCGGATGGCCCCAGACGCGGGCGATGTACTGCTTCTTCGGCTCGCGCTCGCGGAACTGGCGCTTCAGTTCGCGCTCGGCCGCCTTATTCAGCGCCACCACAATCACGCCGCTGGTGGCCATATCAAGGCGATGCACCGATTCGGCCTGCGGGAAGTCGCGCTGAATGCGCGTCATCACGCTGTCTTTATGCTCATCAAGACGACCCGGCACGGACAACAAGCCGCTCGGCTTGTTGACCACCATGATGTGCTCATCCTGATACAGGATCACCAGCCAGGGATCCTGCGGCGGATTGTAGTTTTCCATCGCCATTTCGCGTTCCGTTACTGGTGAGTGACGACGATCAGACGCAGCGCGTCCAGACGCCATCCGGCCTGTCCCAGCGCCTCCAGCACCTGCTGGCGGTTGCTTTCAATCGCCGCCAGTTCGTCGTCACGGATGTTCGGGTTGACCGCCTTCAGCGCTTCCAGACGGGAGAGTTCCGCCGTCAGCTTATCGTCGGCTTCACTACGCGCCGCGTCGATCAGCCCCTGCGCCGCCTTGGCGATCTGCGCTTCGCCCTGCTGCAGAATGGCATGAACGTCCTGCTGCACCGCGTTGACCAGCTTGCTGCCGGTGTGGCGATTGACCGCGCTCAGCTGGCGGTTGAAGCTTTCAAACTCCACCTGGCCGGCGAGGTTGTTGCCGTTTTTATCCAGCAGCATGCGAACCGGGGTCGCCGGCAGGAAGCGGTTGAGCTGCAGCTGCTTCGGCGCCTGCGCTTCGACCACGTAGATCAGCTCCAGCAGCAGAGTGCCGACCGGCAGCGCCTTGTTCTTCAGCAGGGAAATAGTGCTGCTGCCGGTATCGCCGGAGAGGATCAGGTCGAGGCCGTTGCGGATCAGCGGGTGTTCCCAGGTGATGAACTGCGCGTCTTCACGGGACAGCGCCACGTCACGCTCGAAGGTGATGGTGCAACCGTCCTCCGGCAGGCCCGGGAAATCCGGCACCAGCATATGGTCGGAAGGGGTGAGGACGATCAGGTTTTCCCCGCGGTCGTCCTGGTTGATGCCGACGATATCGAACAGGTTCATCGAGAAGGCGATCAGGCTGGTGTCGTCATCCTGCTCTTCGATGCTCTCCGCCAGGGCCTGGGCTTTCTCGCCGCCGTTGGAGTGGATCTCCAGCAGACGGTCGCGGCCCTGCTCCAGCTGCGCTTTCAGAGCGTCATGCTGCTGGCGGCAGGATTTGATCAGATCGTCAAAGCCGTCGGTGGATTCCGGCGCCGCAAGGTAGTTGATCAGCTCGTTATGGACGCTGTCGTAGACGGTCCGTCCGGTCGGGCAGGTATGTTCAAAGGCGTCGAGGCCTTCGTGATACCAGCGCACCAGCACCGACTGCGCGGTCTTTTCCAGGTACGGGACGTGGATCTGGATATCGTGCGCCTGGCCGATACGGTCGAGACGGCCGATACGCTGCTCCAGCAGATCCGGGTTAAACGGCAGATCGAACATCACCAGGTTGCTGGCGAACTGGAAGTTGCGTCCTTCGGAGCCGATCTCGGAGCACAGCAGCACCTGGGCGCCGGTGTCTTCTTCAGCAAACCACGCCGCGGCGCGGTCGCGTTCGATAATCGACATCCCTTCATGGAACACGGCGGCGCGGATACCTTCGCGCTCGCGCAGCACCTGCTCCAGCTGGAGCGCGGTGGCGGCTTTGGCGCAAATCACCAGTACCTTCTGCGAGCGATGGCTGGTCAGGTAGCCCATCAGCCACTCGACGCGCGGGTCAAAGTTCCACCAGGTGCCGGTATCGCCTTCAAATTCCTGATAGATCTGCTCCGGGTAGAGCATGTCGCGCGCGCGCTCTTCCGCGGTTTTGCGGGCGCCCATGATGCCGGATACTTTGATGGCGGTCTGGTACTGGGTCGGCAGCGGCAGGCGAATGGTGTGCAGCTCGCGTTTCGGGAAACCTTTGACGCCGTTACGGGTGTTACGGAACAGCACGCGGCTGGTGCCGTGGCGGTCCATCAGCATCGAGACCAGCTCCTGGCGCGCGGCCTGAGCGTCTTCACGATCGCTGTTGGCGGCCTGCAGCAGCGGCTCGATATCCTGCTCGCCGATTAGATCGCCGAGGGTATTGAGTTCGCTATCGCTCAGCTTGTTGCCCGCCAGCAGCAGAGCGACAGCGTCGGCCACCGGACGGTAGTTCTGCTGTTCTTCGACAAACTGCGCGAAATCGTGGAAGCGGTTCGGATCCAGCAGGCGCAGGCGCGCAAAGTGGCTCTCCATCCCCAGCTGTTCCGGCGTCGCGGTCAGCAGCAGAATGCCCGGCACGCGCTCGGCCAGCTGTTCAATGGCTTGATATTCGCGGCTCGGCGCCTCTTCGCTCCACACCAGGTGGTGCGCTTCATCGACCACCATCAGGTCCCACTCGGCGTCGCACAGGTGCTCCAGGCGCTGCTTGCTGCGGCGCACGAAGTCTAAAGAGCAGATCACCAGCTGTTCGGTTTCGAACGGGTTGTAGGCGTCATGCTGCGCTTCGGCGTAGCGCTCGTCGTCAAACAGCGAGAAGCGCAGGTTGAAGCGGCGCAGCATCTCCACCAGCCACTGGTGCTGAAGGGTTTCCGGGACCACGATCAGTACGCGCTCGGCGGCGCCGGAGAGCAGCTGCTGGTGCAGGATCATCCCGGCTTCGATGGTTTTACCTAAGCCCACTTCATCGGCCAGCAGGACGCGTGGCGCGTGACGACGGCCCACGTCGTGGGCGATGTTCAGCTGATGCGGGATCAGGCTGGTGCGCTGGCCGCGCAGGCCGCTCCACGGCATGCGGTACTGCTCGCTCTGGAACTTGCGCGCGCGGTAGCGCAGGGCAAAGCGGTCCATGCGGTCGATTTGGCCGGCGAACAGACGGTCCTGCGGCTTGCTGAACACCAGTTTGCTGTCGAGCAGCACTTCACGCAGGGTGACGTTCGCTTCCTGGGTATCGAGGCGGGTGCCGGTGTAGGACAGCAGCCCATTCTCTTCATGCACTTTGTCAACGTGGAGCTGCCAGCCTTCGTGGCTGGTAATGGTGTCGCCCGGGTTAAACATCACGCGAGTGATCGGGGAATCGTTGCGTGAGTACAGACGGTTTTCGCCGATGGCGGGGAAAAGGAGAGTGACCATGCGCGCATCCAGCGCTACCACCGTCCCTAATCCTAGTTCGCTCTCTGTGTCGCTAATCCAGCGTTGACCAAGTGTAAAAGGCATATATGTTCGGCTCTTTAGTTCTTTAATTGCAGGCAATAGTTGATCATCTCCATGTACAACCGGAGATGCGTCAAAATTGGGGCCAGGAATGGAAAGGGCGCTATATTACTGGATGGCAGAACGTTCGTCACGTCCTCCTCACGGTTCATTTTCAGGCTTCTGCGCCCGCGGAATGGGTGAGAAAAAATCAAAATAGCCCCAGCTGTCCTGTCACTATTGTAGCAAAGTCGTCGTTGACGAAGGGCAGGATCCCTTCCGCTACCGGCTGCAGCTGCTTTGACAAATAGTGGTCGTAATCGAGCGGCGACTGCTGATAATCCACCGGTTCCGGACCGCCGGTGGTCCAGACGTATTTGATGGTGCCGCGTTGCTGATACTGCTGCGCCCGACCCCGCTTCAGGTTGTGCTCATCGGCAAGCCTCGCGGCGCGCACATGCGGCGGCACGTTGCGCTGATACTCCGCCAGCGGCCGACGCAGGCGTTTGCGATAAACCAGCTGCTCATCGAGCTCGCCGTTCATCAGCCTGGCGATAGTCTCCCGCACATAATCCTGATAGGGCTGGTTTCGGAAGATGCGCAGGTACAGCTCCTGCTGAAACTGCTGGGCCAGCGGCGTCCAGTCGGTGCGCACTGTTTCCAGACCCTTGAAAACCATGCGCTGGCCGTCGCCCTCCTGAATCATTCCGGCGTAACGCTTCTTGCTGCCGGTATCGGCGCCGCGGATCGTCGGCATCAAAAAGCGGCAGAAGTGGGTTTCGTATTCCAGCTCCAGGGCGCTGGTTAGCTGGAGTTTGCCAAGCTCCTGCGCCCACCAGGCGTTGACGTCGTTCACCAGCGTCCGGCCGATCTCCGCCGCCTGCGCTTCGCTGTGCGGGCGCTTAAGCCAGACGAAGGTGGAGTCGGTATCGCCGTAGATGACGTCATAACCATTGGCTTCAATTAACGCTTTAGTCTGACGCATGATCGCGTGGCCGCGCATGGTGATCGACGAGGCGAGACGTGGGTCGAAGAAGCGGCAGGCGCTGGTGCCCAGCACGCCGTAAAAAGCGTTCATGATGATCTTCAGCGCCTGGGAGAGCGGCTTATTGTGCTGGCGCTTGGCTTCATCGCGGCCGTGCCAGATCTGGCTGACAATCCCCGGCAGGCAGTGCTTGTCTCGCGAGAAGCGGGCGCCGAGGAAGCCCTCAATGCTGTGCTGGTCATCGGGCTGCGCCAGGCCCTCCACCAGGCCGACAGGATCGATTAAAAAGGTGCGAATGATCGACGGATACAGGCTCTTGTAGTCCAGCACCAGCACCGAGTCATACAGGCCGGGGCGGGAGTCCATCACATAGCCGCCGGGGCTCGCCTGGGGCGGCACGTCGCCGAGGTTCGGCGCCACGTAGCCCAGGCGGTGCATGCGCGGAAAATAGAGGTGACTGAAGGCGGCGACCGAGCCGCCGTGGCGATCGGCGGGCAGGCCGTTGACCGTCGCCCGCTCGAGCAGAAATGGCATGATCTCCGTTTTGTGGAAGATCCGCGTCACCAGCTCGCAGTCCTGTAGGTTATAGATGGCCAGCGCCGGTTTATCTTCATGGAAGCGGCGATCGATCTCGTCCATCCGATCCCATGGGTTGTCGATGGCTTTGCCTTCGCCCAGCAGCTCGCGGGCCACCGCCTCCAGCGAAAAGGAGGAGAAATTCCAGAACGCCGATTTCAGCGCGTCGATGCCGTCAATAATCAGCCGGCCGTGGGCCTGGGCGAAGAAGACACCGTTCTTAAAACCGTGCTCGCGCCACTCCAGCTCGCTGTTGCCGCGGCCGAGCCTTAGCGGGATGCGGTAGCGTTCGGCATGCTTTTGCAGGACGCGCAGATCGAACTGCACCACGTTCCAGCCGATCAGCACGTCGGGGTCGTGATCGGCAAACCAGGCGTTGAGTTTTTCCAGCAGCAGGGGGCGACTGGCGACGTAGACCAGATCGAAATCGACGCCTGGCGGCGTTTCCGGTTCGGGGCCCAGCATGTAGACCACCCGCTGACCGCAGCCTTGCAGGCCGATGCAGTACAGCTCGCCGTGGCGGCTGGTTTCGATATCCAGCGACACCCATTTCAGCGGCGGGCGATAGTCAGGATTAGGTTTCATGCGCGCGTTAACCAGCTGTGGGCCGCGCGTTTCGCCTTCCACCCACACCGGGGCGGTAATAAAGCGCTCCATCAGGTAGCGCTCCGGCGGACGGATATCGCCCTCATAGAGGGTGACGCCGCTGTCGCGGAGCATCTTCTCCAGACGCATCAGTTGACGATGGGCGCGGCAGTAGAGGCCGACAACCGGCTGGCGGTGGAAATCTTTCAGGGCCAGCGGGGCGAAGCGGAAGCCTTTCTCACCCTGCAACAGTCGCTCAGCCTGCGCCCGCTGCGCTTCGGGGATAAAGGCGACGGACTCCTGCGGCGGCAGCGTGACCTGCAGCGGGCCGTCGTCGGTGGCCAGCCAGAAGGAAAGCTCGGTGCCTTGCGGAGTGTCCCGCCAGTGACGGGTGAGTAGAAAACCTGCTCGTGGCTGGGTCACGGGTGCTCTCGATGATAAAAAACCAGGCCTGATTATAGCCTGGTTTCTCAATGGGTGCTGGGATTTTATACAGGTATTCGGCGCTGAGGTGGCCCCGGATTTCGGCTTGCGCCTTATCCGGTCTGCCAGACGGTGCAGAGCCGTAGCCCTGCTAAACGCAGCGCGAGCAGGGTGATTATTGGCCGTAGTAGGCTTTGGCCCCATGCTTACGCAGATAGTGTTTATCCAGCAGCGTCTGCTGCATATCCGGCAGCTGCGGCGCCAGCTGGCGGCAGAAGATGCCCATATAGGCGATCTCTTCCAGCACGATGGCGTTATGCACCGCGTCTTCGGCGTTTTTACCCCACGCGAACGGGCCGTGGGAATGCACCAGCACGCCGGGCATCTGCGCCGGGTCGATCTCGCGCTGGCGGAAGGTTTCGACAATCACCTTGCCGGTTTCCCATTCGTATTCGCCGTTGATCTCCGCATCGGTCATCAGCCGGGTGCATGGCACCGGACCATAGAAATAGTCGGCGTGGGTGGTGCCGGTCGCCGGAATAGCTTGACCGGCCTGCGCCCAGATGGTGGCGTGGCGCGAATGGGTATGCACAATGCCGCCCAGCGTCGGGAAGGCCTGATACAGCAGGCGATGGGTCGGGGTATCCGACGAGGGTTTCTTCTTACCCTCCACCACTTCGCCGCTCTCCAGACTGACCACCACCATATCGTCGGCGGTCATCACGCGGTAATCCACGCCGGAGGGTTTGATAACCAGAACGCCCTGGTCGCGGTCGACGGCGCTGACGTTGCCCCAGGTTAAGGTCACCAGATTATGCTGCGGCAGCGCTAAGTTGGCTTCCAGCACCTGGCTTTTAAGATCTTCTAACATAGTGTGCTCCGAATAGCAGGCGAGTCGGGTATCCCTCACCCCGACCCTCTCCTGGCGGGAGAGGGAGAAAGGCGGCATCGCGCCAGGCCGGTACCCTCTCCCCGGCGGGGAGAGGGGAGGGTGAGGGGGCGACCTCTTAGCGTTTTGAACCGTAATAGACTTCATTCCAGCGCAGCGCGTCTTTGAAGGCCGGCAGACGGGTGTCGTTGTCGATGACCGTCAGCTCGATATCATTCAGTTCGGCGAACTGGCGCATATCGTCGAGGTTCAGCGCATGGCTGAAGACGGTATGGTGCGCGCCGCCGGCGATGATCCAGGCTTCCGAAGCGGTACGCAGATCCGGCTGCGCTTTCCACAGGGCGTTGGCCACAGGCAGCTTCGGCAGGTCGTGCGGGGTCGGGACGGTTTCGATGGTATTGACCAGCAGACGGAAGCGGTTTCCCAGGTCGATCAGGCTGGCGACAATCGCCGGGCCGGTCTGAGTATTGAAGATCAGGCGCGCCGGATCCGCTTTGCCGCCGATGCCCAGCGGCTGGACGTCGAGGATCGGTTTCTCGGCGGTGGCGATCGTCGGGCACACTTCCAGCATGTGCGAGCCGAGCACCAGATCGTTGCCGTTGTCGAAGTGGTAGGTGTAATCCTCCATAAAGGAGGTGCCGCCCTGCAGACCAGTTGACATCACCTTCATGATGCGAAGCAGAGCGGCGGTTTTCCAGTCGCCCTCGCCGGCAAAGCCGTAGCCCTGCTGCATCAGGCGCTGTACGGCGAGCCCCGGGAGCTGTTTCAGGCCGTGGAGATCTTCAAAGGTGGTGGTAAAGGCGTGGAAACCGCCCTGTTCGAGGAAGCGTTTCATCCCCAGCTCAATGCGCGCGGCGTCCAGCACGTTCTGACGCTTGTCGCCGTGAACCTGCGCCGCCGGGGTCAGACGATAGCTGCTCTCGTATTCATCGACCAGGGCGCTGATATCGCCGTCGCTGACGCTGTTGACCACTTGCACCAGATCGCCGACCGCCCAGGTGTTCACCGAGAAGCCAAACTTGATCTGCGCCGCGACTTTATCGCCGTCGGTCACCGCCACTTCGCGCATGTTATCGCCGAAACGGCACACTTTAAGATGACGGGTATCCTGTCTGGAGACCGCCTGGCGCATCCAGCCGCCGATGCGCTGGTGGGCCTCTTTATCCTGCCAGTGGCCGGTCACCACGCTGTGCTGCTGGCGCATACGGGCGCCGATGAAGCCGAACTCGCGGCCGCCATGCGCGGTCTGGTTCAGGTTCATAAAGTCCATATCGATGCTGTCCCAGGGCAGCGCGGCATTGTACTGCGTATGGAACTGTAGCAGCGGCTTGTTGAGAATGGTCAGGCCGTTGATCCACATTTTTGCCGGCGAGAAGGTGTGCAGCCAGACCACTAACCCGGCGCATTTGTCATCGTAGTTAGCGTCGCGGCAGATGTGAGTGATTTCGTCCGGGGTGGTGCCCAGCGGCTTAAGGACCAGTTTGCACGGCAGTTTGGCTTCCGCATTCAGGCTGTTCACCACATGTTCGGCATGCTTCGTCACCTGGTGCAGGGCTTCCGGGCCGTACAGATGTTGGCTGCCAATAACGAACCATATTTCATAGTTATCAAAAATCGTCATTTTCGTATCCTTAATGGGTGAGCGCTGCCTGAGATTGCGGGGCTTTTTCCGCCTTTGCAGCCGAAGGGAGATAGTGTTGTTCGGCGCTGACCGACCACTGTTGGTAGCGCTGATAGAGTTGTTCGAAACGCTGTGCCTGCGCCGGGCGCGGCTGCAGGGTGGTTTCCACCTGGCTTGCCATCCGCTGCTGGGCGGCTGGAATATCCTCATAGACACCGGCGGCGACGGCGGCGAAGATAGCCGCCCCCAGCGCGCAGCACTGATCGGAGGCGACAATTTGCAGCGGACGGTTCAGCACGTCGCAGCAGGCCTGCATGATGACCTGGTTTTTCCGCGCGATACCGCCAAGCGCCATGACGTTGTTAACCGGGATCCCCTGCTCGGTGAAGCACTCCATAATGGCGCGGGCGCCGAAGGCGGTGGCGGCGATCAGACCGCCGAATAGCGCCGGCGCGTCGGTGGCCAGGTTAAGGTCGGTGATCACCCCTTTCAGGCGCTGGTTGGCATTCGGCGTGCGGCGGCCGTTGAACCAGTCAAGTACCACCGGCAGATGCTCCAGCGATGGATTGTTGGCCCAGGCTTCGGTGAGCGCCGGCAGTAACTGTTTTTGGCTGGCTTTGATTTGCTCCCGCAACGCTGGCTGCTGCTGGGCTAGCTGCTCCAGCGGCCAGCCGAGAATGCGACCAAACCAGGCGTAAATATCGCCGAAGGCGGACTGGCCTGCCTCCATACCGATAAAGTGCGGGACCACGCTGCCGTCGACCTGGCCGCAGATGCCTTTGACCGTGCGGTCGCCGACGCTCTCTTTATCGGCAATCAGAATGTCGCAGGTGGAGGTGCCGATGACTTTCACCAGCGCGTTAGGTTGCGCGCCGGCGCCCACGGCGCCCATATGGCAGTCGAAGGCGCCGCCGGAGATGGCCACGGTCTGCGACAGGCCCAGGCGCTGGGCCCACTCTGCGCTCAGCGTGCCGACCGGCACATCGGCCGTCCAGGTATCGGTGAACAGCGGCCAGGCCAGATGCTGGTTAATGATGGGATCAAGCTCATCGAAGAAGCTGGCCGGCGGCAGACCGCCCCAGCTCTCATGCCACAGGGATTTATGCCCGGCGCTGCAGCGGCCGCGGCGCAGATCCTGCGGACGGGTGGTGCCGGAGAGCAGGGCGGGTACCCAGTCGCAAAGCTCCACCCACGAGGCGGCTGCCTGGGCGACGGCGCTATCTTCCCGGGTGACGTGGAGGATTTTGGCCCAGAACCATTCGCTGGAGTAGATCCCGCCAATATAGCGCGAGTAATCCTCTTTGCCCGGCTGGTGGCACAGGCGGGTGATCGCCTCGGCTTCCTCGACCGCGGTGTGATCCTTCCACAGGACAAACATGGCGTTAGGGTTGTCAGCGAATTCTTCGCGCAGCGCCAGCACGTTGCCCTCGGCATCAACGGGAGCCGGGGTTGAGCCGGTGCTGTCGACGCCAATGCCCACGACGTCGGCGCGCTGTTCGGCGCTCAGGGAGGCAAGTACGCTTTTCAGCGCCGCTTCCATGGACTCGATGTAATCTCGCGGGTGGTGGCGGAACCGGTTGTTAGCGCCATCGCAATACTGTCCTTCCCGCCAGCGTGGATACCACTCCACGCTTGCCGCCAGTTCTGCGCCGGAGGCGCATTCCACCGCCAGGGCGCGGACTGAGTCACTACCAAAGTCGAGGCCAATCGCAATTGCCATCTTGTTACTCCATGCAGAAATCATTCATGCAGCAACAGTAGATATCCCCGGCAAAATCCGTCAGGCCGGATTCGCTAATCTTATGGATTATTTTGCTGTCACCTCGCAAAGTGTGACGTCGTGCAAATATTCGATGTGGACTTTCCTGCCGTATTTATAGACACTTTTGTTACCCGGCATATCACGGTGGAATGCACGCCGCTGGCGCTTTTTTCGCTTGCTGTGCGGCTTTTTAGCGAAATTCCCACTGCCGTCGCAGTCGTGACAGGGCCGAGAGCGATAAAATGATGAATATGGACAATTGGTGTCACTAATACCTTCGGGGAGAACCACGCGTATGGCCGAAACGCAAAACGATCCGCTGCTGCCGGGCTACTCTTTTAACGCTCATCTGGTCACCGGTCTGACGCCGATTGAGGCGCAGGGATACCTGGATTTTTTTATCGACCGCCCGCTGGGTATGAAAGGCTATATCCTCAACCTGACGATCCGCGGCGAGGGGGTGATCAACAACCACGGCGAGCAGTTTGTCTGCCGGCCGGGCGATATGCTGCTGTTCCCGCCGGGGGAGATCCATCACTACGGCCGCCATCCCGACGCCAGCGAGTGGTATCACCAGTGGGTCTACTTCCGCCCGCGCGCCTACTGGCACGAGTGGCTCAACTGGCCGACCATCTTCGCCCAGACCGGCTTTTTCCGTCCGGACGAGCAGTGGCAGGCGCGCTTTGGCGAGCTGTTCGGCCAGATAGTCGATGCCGGACAGGGGGCGGGGCGCTATTCCGAACTGCTGGCGATTAATCTGCTGGAACAGCTCCTGCTGCGGCGGATGGAGGCGATCAACGAATCGCTGCATCCGCCGCTGGATAACCGGGTGCGCGACGCCTGCCAGTACATCAGCGACCATCTGGCGGACAGCCATTTTGATATCGCCAGCGTCGCCCAGCACGTCTGCCTGTCGCCCTCGCGTCTGTCGCACCTGTTCCGCCAGCAGTTGGGGATCAGCGTGCTCGGCTGGCGTGAAGATCAGCGCATCAGCCAGGCCAAACTGTTGCTGAGCACCACGCGGATGCCGATCGCCACCGTCGGGCGCAACGTCGGCTTTGAAGATCAGCTCTATTTTTCCCGCGTGTTCAAAAAATGCACCGGCGCCAGCCCGAGCGAATTCCGCGCGGGATGTGAATAAAAAGTAAAGAAAGTGAAATGATGACCCGCTTAAATGTCACAGCCAGTAAACTATTAAGACAATTGTTGGCTTGACGACGGCGCGATGGCTTCGGAGAATCCGGGCTTCGTTTTTTAACCGGGTACATTATGCAAGCATTGCTCGAACACTTTATTACCCAATCCACGGTCTACTCGTTGTTAGCCGTGATGCTGGTGGCCTTTCTCGAGTCGCTGGCGCTGGTGGGGCTTATTTTACCCGGAACGGTGATGATGGCCGGCCTTGGGGCGCTGATTGGCGGCGGTGAGGTTAATTTCTGGCAGGCGTGGCTGGCGGGGATCGTGGGCTGTCTGCTGGGAGACTGGATCTCATTCTGGCTCGGCTGGCGCTTTAAAAAGCCGCTGCACCGCTGGTCGTTCATGAAGAAAAACCGCGCCCTGCTGGAAAAAACCGAGCATGCGCTGCACCAGCACAGCATGATCACCATCCTGATTGGCCGCTTTGTCGGGCCGACGCGTCCGCTGGTGCCGATGGTCGCCGGGATGCTCGACTTGCCGGTGGCCAAATTCGTGCTCCCGAATATTATCGGCTGCCTGCTCTGGCCGCCGCTCTATTTCCTGCCGGGGATTCTCGCCGGCGCGGCGATTGATATTCCGGCCGATGAAAACAGCGCCAGCTTTAAATGGCTGCTGCTGGGGGCGGCGCTGCTGGCCTGGCTGGCGGGGTGGCTGTGCTGGCGGCTGTGGCGGAGCGCGAAAACGTCTGGCGATCGGCTGTCCCGCTGGCTGCCGCGCGGGCGTCTGCTGTGGCTGGCGCCGTGTATGGTCGCGCTGGCGGCAACGGCGTTAACATTTGTCTTCCGCCATCCGCTGATGCCGGTCTATCTGGCGATCCTGCACAAGGTTATCGCGCGCTGATCCCCATCAGATGCGAGGCGCTGCTGCGGCCGCTTAACAGCTCGGCGGTAGCGCCATCCCAGACAATGCGCCCTTCGGCGACCACAATCGAGCGCGGCGCGATGCGCGCGGCATCTTCCACGCTGTGCGAAACCATCAGCAGGGTGAGCTGCTGCTGTTCACAGACATCCGCCACCAGCGCCAGCATCTCCTGACGCAGCGCCGGGTCGAGCGCCGAGAAGGGTTCATCCAGCAGCAGCACCGGCTGCTGGCGCACCAGACAGCGGGCCAGCGCCGCGCGCTGCCGTTGACCGCCGGAGAGCGCTCCCGGCAGGCGGTCAAGCAGGGCATCAATTCCCATCTGGACGGCAATCGCCGTGACTTTCTGCTGCTGTTCGCGGCTCAGTTTCAGGCCAGGGTGGATCCCGAGGCTGATATTCTGCCGAATGGTCAGATGGTTAAACAGGTTATTCTCCTGGAACAGCATCGAGACCGGACGCTGCGCCGGCGGCGTCGCGTGATGCGTCTCGCCGTTAATCTGCATGCTGCCGCTGGCGGGCGGCAGAAAACCGGCGATCAGATTCAGCAGGGTGCTCTTTCCGGCGCCGCTGGGGCCGAGCACCGCGATGCGCTCGCCGCGCGCGACGTCGAGAGTAAAGCGCATCGGCAGATGCTGGTACAGCCAGGTCACATCATTGAGTTTTAGCATCACGCCCCGGAAGTTTTTCAATCAGCGTAAATAGTAAGAAACAGAGCAGCAGCAGAAGCAGAGCGGTGACGGCGCCGTCCTGGCTGCGGTAGGCGCCTATCTGCTGGTAGAGATAGAAAGGCAGGGTGCGGAACGCCTCGTTGCCGAACAGCGCCACCACGCCGAAGTCGCCAATCGACAGCACGCAGGCGAAGGCTAACGCCTGGGCTAGGGGGCGCCGGAGCGCGCGAAGTTCAATGACCCGCAGTCGCGTCAGACCTTCGATCCCCAGCGACTGGCACAGCATATTGTAGCGGACGGCAATGTCGCGCATCGGGTTTTCCAGCACTTTAAGCGCGTAGGGGATCGCCATCAGAGCGTTGGTAAAGATGACGATGCCGTCGGCGGACTCCGGCAGGCCGATGCTGTTATTGAGCAGCAGAAAGAAGCCGGTAGCCAGCACGATGCCCGGCATGGCAAGGATCAGCATGCCGCTCAGCTCCATCGCCTGCCCGGCCAGCGGCCGCTGGCGGGCGCGCAGCTCTCGACTGCTCCATAGCAGCATCATTGTCAGGGTCACGCTCAACAGCCCGGCGGCGATGGCGATGCGCAGGGAAGTCGTTAATGCCTGCCAGAGGGCGGGCTGCGCCAGCACGTCCAGCATATTGCGGTTGACCCCGTCGACGATGACCGCCAGCAGCGGCGGCAGCAGCAGCAGCAGGGCGGCGCCGATCAGCAACCCATCGCTCAGCCGGCTATGCAGGCGATCGTCAGGGTCACGCCAGCCGCGGACATGGCTGACGCCGATAGCCACCGCTTTACTGAGGCGCTGGCTGAGCAGCACCAGCCCGAGGCAGCAGAGCATCTGAATCAACGCCAGCATTGCCGCTCGCGCCGGATCGTAGTCAAAGCTCAGCGCCTGGTAGATAGCCAGCTCAATCGTGGTGGCCTTCGGGCCGCCGCCCAGTGACAGCACGGTGGCGAAGCTGGCAAAGCAGAGCATAAAAATCAGCGCGGCGACGGCGGGAATGTGCCGGCGCATCCATGGCCATTCGACGAGGCGGAAGAAGGCATAGCCGCGCATGCCAAGCTGGGCGGCAATTTGCCGCTGCTCGCCGGGAATGTTCTCCAGCGCCTGCAGCAGCAGGCGGGTGGCCATCGGCATATTGAAAAAGACGTGCGCCAACAGGATGCCCTGCAGGCCGTAAGGTGAGAAATCCCACTGCCAGCCAAAAGTGTGAAACAGCGAGGCCAGCCAGCCCTGGCGGCCATAGACGCTGAGGATGCCGAACACCGCCACCAGCACCGGCAGGATCAGGGTCATCGCGCACAGACGCAGCAGCAACGTGCGGCCGGGGAAGCGACGCCGATAAAGCGCGCGGGCGAGAAAGATAGCCGGCCCCACCGAGAGCAGCGCTGACAGCGACGCCTGCCAGAAGGAGAAGCGCACCACATGCCAGAGGTAGCTATCGCTGAAGACCGTCCGCCAGCCCGCGCCGGGCGCGCTGAACCACAGCGCCAGAAACGCCGCCAGCGCGACGGCGCAGAGCAGCGTAGCGGCGAACAGGCCCGGCAGCAGCCCGCTCAGGTTTAGCGGCTGACGGCGCGTTGCCATGCGCTAATCCAGGTCTGACGCTCGCTGGCGACCTGCTGCGGGGTAAACGTCAGCGTGGTCTGCGGTTTTACCAGGCTTGCAAAACCGGCCGGCAGCGCGACCTGGGTCACCGGATACATCCAGTTGCCGGTGGGGATGGCGTTCTGGAAGCCAGGCGAGACCATGAATTTGAGGAATTTTTCCGCCAGTTCCGGCTGCTTGCTGGCGGCGGTGCGGGCGGCAATTTCGACCTGCAGATAGTGGCCTTCGGCGAAGTTCGCCGCCGCATAGTGGTCTTTTTTCTCTTCAATCATGTGGTAGGCCGGCGAGGTGGTGTAGCTCAAGACCAGGTCGCTTTCCCCTTTCAGGAACAGACCGTAGGCTTCGCTCCAGCCCTTGGTGACGGTAACGGTTTTCGCCGCCAGCTTCTGCCAGGCCTCGGGCGCTTTATCGCCATAGACCTTTTGCATCCACAGCAGCAGCCCCAGCCCCGGGGTGCTGGTGCGCGGATCTTCATAGATGACCCGCCATTTTTGCGGGCTCTCGACCAGCTCTTTCAGGCTCTTCGGCGGGTTGGCCAGTTTGTTTTTGTCATAGACGAAGGCGAAATAGCCGTAATCGTAGGGGACAAAGGTGTCGTTATCCCAGCCGCCCGGCACGCTGACCGCGCTGGCGGGTACGTTGCTTTTGGCAAACAGTTTACTCTGCGCCGCGGCTTCCAGCAGGTTGTTATCAAGGCCAAGCACGACGTCGGCCTTGCTGTTTTTGCCTTCCATGCGCAGGCGATTCAGTAGCGAAACGCCATCTTCCAGCGCGACGAACTTCAGCTCGCAGCCGCAGTCCGCTTCAAACGCTTTTTTGACCGCCGGTCCGGGGCCCCAGTCGGCAGAGAAGGAGTCATAGGTATAGACAGTGAGGACAGGCTTCGCCAGAGCGGGCATGGCGACCAGCGCCAGCAGCGGGAGTAATTTTTTCAACACTTTGCACCTCAGAAAAAAGGGGGGGCAAAGGATTTTGAGTGAGCCTCAAATCCCTTCGCCGGCGTTATCCGGATCAGGTTCGACGGGTATTTTCTCAGCCCATACGCTTCATCCTTCAAGCCGCATCTGCGTTAGCTTCGCGCGTTCACCCCAGTCACATAGTTATCTATGCTCCAGGGGATTCACCCGCTTGCTGCCTTGATGCAACTTGAATGATATTGCGTATGTTTATTAGCACCCCGTTGAGAACGGCCTTAGTGTAATGATTTTGTCAGATGACGGAAAGGCTTACGGCTCCGGCGGCGCAAACCATGCGGATTTAAAATCGAACCAGCCGAGGGTGTTCATCCGCACGCCGCGCATACTGCGCTGGCCCTGAATCATCAGCCAGTGATGGATCAGCGGCACGATATGCTGGCTGGCCAGCAGACGCTGACTCCAGGTGGCCGGATTAAACTCTCCCGCGCGCCAGCGGCTGGCGTCTTCCTGCCAGTCGATGGGGATGCAGCGCTGAATCAGCGGGACTTCGTACAGATAGGCGAATAGCGAGAATTCGATTGGCAAGGTGAAGTTAACGCTGTTGAGCCAGATATCGCTGACTACCTCGCCGCGATGCCAGGCATCGTACTCCAGCTCCTGGATCTCCAGCTTCACCTGATGCGCGGCCAGCAGGTCGCGCATGATCCCGCCGATCACCCGGTGTTCGACGTGATCGCGGTAATAGGTGAGGGTGACCGTCTCCAGCCCCGCCGGCTTGTCGCTGGCGTGGTTGCTGGCGTGATGCCAGCGCGGCAGCAGGCCGTAGGCGGGAAACCAGTTGCCCTGGTAGTGTTCGCCCGCATGGTAGAGCAGGTTCGCGGGCTGGAACAGATAGCTTAACCAGCGACGCACCGCGTCGTTGGCGCCCAGCGGGCTTCGCGAGTCGAACAGCAGATAGTAGCACCCCTCTTCCAGACGACTCTCCACCGCCTTTTCGCTTTCGGTATTGCCCTGCAGCGTCAGGCCGCCGTTGGGCTCTTCGCTAATTTCCGGTAGCACCCAGACGTTCACCTCATCGATCAGCGCCCGGTAGCCAAAATAGTCCTCAAAGGCGTGGATCTTGAGCTGGTTCTGATTGTTACGCACCACGGCATACGGGCCGGTGCCGACCGGCATCGAAGAAAAGTGGTTCATGGTCTGCCACTCCTGCGGCAGCACCATCGCTGGCACCTGGCCCAGCAGCCAGGGCAGCCAGCGGTCGGGCTGGCGCAGATGAATATCCAGGGTCCAGGCGGTGGGCGACGCGATGCGTTCGATATGCGAATAGAGCGGCAGGGCATTGCTGCGCTGCAGAGAAGCGATCACATCGCTCATCTCCAGCTCACGGCCATGGTGAAAATGGATGCCTGGCCGGAGGAAAAAGCGCCAGTGGGTGGGCGTCAACTGCTGCCAGTGGTGGGCAATATCAGCTTCCAGTTCCCCATTTTCCTCATTTACCCGCGTCAGCGCGCTGAATATTTGCCGGGCGATATGGGTTTCCGAACGTCGCAGCGCGCTGCCGGGCAGTAAATTCTTCATCGGCCGGTAGTAGAGCACGCGCAGGATGTGCCGCCCCTGGCGGAAGCTGCGCCCGAGATGCGAGACCAGCATCTGACGGACGGCGGCTTTATCGCCGACCAGCTGCACCAGCTGATCGATGCGATCCTGTTCAAGCAGATCTTCGGCACGCTGCTGCTGCAGGGCGAGGCCGGTATAGAGAAAGGTCAGCCGCGAGCGTTTTCCGCGGCCAGCCTCCGCCTCCCAGGTCAGCCAGCCGCGGGACTCCA
Source organism: Klebsiella sp. GG_Kp175 (assembly GCF_040062325.1). Lineage (NCBI taxonomy): Bacteria > Pseudomonadati > Pseudomonadota > Gammaproteobacteria > Enterobacterales > Enterobacteriaceae > Klebsiella > Klebsiella sp. GG_Kp175. The sequence goes on from NZ_JBEAFX010000005.1 coordinate 112,101, forward strand.
TCATATTGAGCAAGGTGCGCATGTGGCGGCGCGAGCAGCTTAGCATTTCCGCCAGCTCGTTGAGGGTGGTCTCCTGCGACTTGCCGTCGCAGCACTGCCATAGACGGATGAACTGTTGTTGCAGACGGCCGGAAGACATAAAAGGGGAACTCCTGCGCAAAACTCAGCAATTTATTACTCCCCATATTAAGCCAATAATGAATCCCGATGAAGCGAGGAGGTGAATATGATGAGGTCTACCGCAAAATCGTTCTACCAGCGCTACTTTTCTGCGACGCAGGAAGCGTCCTGGCTGGCCCGCCTGATGGCAGGACGACAGCAGGAAATCCTGGGCGAACTGATGCAGTGGGGAGTGACGTCAAAGACCTCTGATCATTGACTTGCAGACATCATGTGTGACTGAGTATTGGTGTTATACTCGTCGTTTTTCAAGCTGCAGGTGCGCGCGCTTGCCCGGGTCTATCGCTGTCGATGCTCCCAGAGCCTATGTTCTGGCCGCGTGAATCGCCCCTACGGGACTCACCCTTTCGGAGCCAGCGTAAGCGCTGCGCAAAACGGTTAACCGTTTGTCCTGCAACGTGAAATCCACAGAGTATAGAATCACCCGCCAGCAGAAAGCCTCTGCTGGCTTTTTTCGTTTACTTCGCGTGTGTTAAGGACATTTCATGCTGTGGTTGATGACGATGGGACGACGGCTAAACGGCGTCTATGCCGCCTTTATGCTGGTTGCTTTTATGATGGGCGTGGCGGGCGCATTGCAGGCGCCGACGTTGAGTTTGTTTCTCAGCCGCGAAGTGGGGGCGCAGCCGTTCTGGGTGGGCCTGTTCTACACCGTGAATGCGATAGCCGGGATCCTGGTGAGCCTGGCGCTGGCCAAGCGCTCCGATAGCCGCGGCGACCGGCGGCGGTTAATTATGTTCTGCTGTCTGATGGCGGTAGGCAATGCGCTGCTGTTTGCCTTCAACCGCCACTATCTGACGCTGATCACCTGTGGGGTGATGCTGGCATCCATCGCTAACGCCGCCATGCCTCAGCTCTTTGCCCTGGCGCGGGAATATGCCGACAGCTCGGCGCGGGAAGTGGTGATGTTCAGCTCGGTCATGCGTGCCCAGCTGTCTCTGGCGTGGGTGATTGGCCCGCCGCTGGCCTTTATGCTGGCGCTCAACTATGGCTTTACCACCATGTTCTCTATTGCGGCGGGCATCTTTGCGATCAGCCTGGCGCTGATTGCGGTCAAACTGCCCTCGGTTCCGCGCGTGGAACAGCCCTCGGAAGAGGCGGAGGCGCTGGCGCAGGCCGGCGGCTGGCAGGACAAGAATGTGCGGATGCTGTTTATCGCCTCCACCCTGATGTGGACCTGCAACACCATGTATATCATTGATATGCCGCTGTGGATCAGCAGCGATCTCGGGCTTCCAGACAGTCTGGCCGGGATCCTGATGGGCACCGCCGCCGGCCTGGAGATTCCGGCGATGATCCTCGCCGGCTACTACGTAAAGCGCTTTGGTAAACGTAAAATGATGGTAGCGGCGGTGGCGGCCGGTGTGCTGTTTTATCTGGGGCTGATCCTGTTTCATGGCCGAACGGCGCTGCTGGCCCTGCAGCTGTTCAACGCCATTTTTATCGGCATAATCGCTGGGATCGGCATGCTGTGGTTCCAGGATTTAATGCCGGGACGCGCGGGGGCGGCGACCACCCTGTTTACCAACAGTATTTCCACTGGCGTGATCCTCGCCGGCGTGATGCAGGGGGCGCTGTCGCAGAGCTATGGCCACGCCAGCGTCTACTGGACGATCGCCGCGATTTCGCTGCTGACGCTGTTTTTAACCAGTAAGGTGAAGGATATCTGACCGTCCTCTTCGCCCCGGCGTGCAATTCGCCGGGGCCGCCGTCTTTACTTCAGTTCGATTCGCTTGATGTCGCCGATGATAAAAATGTAGGCAATCACGCCGATCAGCGCCGTCAGGCCGACGTAGATCAGTGCGTAAAAGAAGTTACCCGTTGCGGAGATAATCACGCCAATTATCAGTGGGGCTATAATCGACGCCATATTAGCGCAGAAATTAAATATCCCGCCGGTCAGGCCTGCCATATTTTTCGGGGCAATATCAGAAACTAACGTCCAGCCCAGACCAACCATTCCCTGACCAAAAAATGCCACTGACATAATAATAATAACGGTGCTGTTGGCGCTCACCCAGTTCGCCGCAATAATACAGCTGGAGAGTAATAATCCGGAAATTATTGGTAACTTCCGACTGATATTGACGGAGCCGGTTCGCTTCAGCAGTCGGTCCGAGATCCAGCCGCCGAAGAGGATGCCGATGGCGGCGGCGAGAAACGGCCAGGTGGCGAAGAAGCCAACGTGCAGCCAGGGAAGATGGCGCTCGTTGGCCAGATAGCTGGGAAACCACGTCAGGAAAAACACCAGCGTGGTGTTGCCCGCAAACTGACCCAGACTGGCGCCGAGGATCTGGCGACAGCCCAGCAGGCGCCTGGCGTCACGCCAGTTAAATGGAACGTTCTGGATATTATTGTTAATACCGTTTGCGCCGATAAAATCCAGCTCCGCTTGATTAGCCGTGCGCGATTCATGGGGTTCGTGATAAAAACGCCACCACACCAAAGTAAATAAAATACCTAATCCTCCAGTGAGGAAAAAAAGCGTTCTCCAGCCGTGATGTTCGAGGATTAAAAATAACAGCGGTGAGAAGGCCGCCAGTCCTATATATTCACCAACCGTATATGTTGCCGTCGCCCGTGCGCGCTCATGCTGCGGGAACCAGGTGCTGACGATGCGGCTGTTGGCCGGGAAGCAGGGCGCTTCACTGACGCCAAGTCCCAGGCGCAGAAGCAGCAGAGATTTAAGCCCGAGGGTGAAACTTTGCAGCAGGGTAAACAGCGACCAGAAGAAAATTGACAGGGCATAGGTCAGTTTGTTGCCGAAGCGGTCTAAAAACATGCCGCCGGGGATCTGCGCCAGGGCATAGGTCCAGGCAAAGGCGGAGAAAATGATGCCCATCATCGCCGGATCGATATGAATTTCCTGGGTTAACTGTGGGGCAACGATACCGAGGATGGTGCGGTCGAGATAATTGATCATCGTTCCGACGGACAACAGCAGTAAAATAACTATCCGAACGCGGCTTCTTTTTTTCGTCCCTGATGAGGAAGTGAGGACTTCCTGAGAGTTTGACATACTCATAGCGAGTTCCTTTAAAGTTTAAAATATTTTTGCATATATTTGTATATGCAAAAACATCTCCGGGAACTATAGGTAGTATCTATGAATGGCAACGCTTTGTGGCACATTCATACGCTTCAGAAAATAATATTTGATACACCGCCGATATTTACCCGCTCATGCGCATTATTGGTGGCTTGCATGGTATATTAGCATCAGTGGATTTATTCTTATATTATACGGGCAAAAATAATGAACCTAAAGCAACTTTATTATTTTAAACGTCTGTCTGAAACTGAACATTATACCGAAGCGGCCTCCAGTCTGTGCATCACCCAGCCTTCGCTAAGCCATGCGATATCAGAGCTGGAGAAGGAGTTAGGGGTCGCGCTGTTCGCCAGACAGGGACGGAACGTTAAAATTACGCAAAACGGCAAGCGTTTTCTGCCGTATGTCGAAGATGCCCTGGCCTCACTGGAAAATGGCCGCACAGTTTTGCAAAAAAACGGCGCTGAAAATAAAGAAAACATTCGTATCGCCTTTATTTACACGATGGGCGAATATGTTGTTCCGCAGTTAATTAATAAATATTCTCTTTCACCTGAGTTTCACAATGTGACTTTTTCTTTTACTCAAGGGACCTCGCTGACGCTGTTGCAGGAGCTGAAAGCGGGAAAAGTCGATCTGGCGATCTGCTCTTATATTGCCGATGAGCCCGATATCGATTTTATTCCGGTTATTCAGCAGGAGCTGGTGGTGGTGACCGCCAGGGATCATCCGCTGGCCCGTCTGTATGAACATGAAGTCGACCTCGTGGAGACGATTCATTATCCCTATATCTATTTTTCAGAAAATAGCGGCTTACGTCCGTTTATCGATAATGTATTTATGCAGCAAAAGCTGGTGCCGGAGATTGCCTGCTACGTGGAAGAGGATACCGCGATGGCCGGGCTGGTCAGCATTGACTACGGGATCGCGATCATGCCGCGGATCTCGGCGCTCTCCCATTACAACGTCCATATCCTGAAGATTAAAAACACCCTCCCTCCGCGCTATATCTATCTGGCGACCATGAAAGACCGGGGACTTTCCCCGGCGCTGCAGTCGTTTAAAAATGTGGTCATCCACGACAGCCAGAAGATCTGTTAGCGAATAGCCCGGAGAGGTCCTCCGGGCTAAGGGGTTATCAGGAGAGAATATCCATCACTTCACGCAGCTTATTGATGGCGATCTGTCCCGGCGCGGAAGCCTGACCCACGGTACCGAAGGTCATGGCTGAGCCAAAAAGACGCCCGGTCACCCGGCTGACGCCGCCTGATTTTCCCATCGACATGGTGATCAGCGGGCGGGTGGCATACTTCTCTTTCATGGTCAGCGTGGCGGCGAGCAGGGTCAGAACATCCTGCGGCGATTGCGGCATCACCGCGATCTTCGGCAGATCGGCACCCAGATCCTGCATGCGGCGTAGGCGATAGATGATATCTTCCTGGGCGGGGGTTTTATGAAAATCATGGTTACTCATGATCACTTTGACGCCCGCGGCATGCGCATCGTCAACCAGCGCGCGGATCTGCGCTTCATCATTGAACAGCTCGACATCGATGATATCAACCAGTCCACTGCGCGCCGCTTCGCGGTTGAGCGCGAAGTAGGCATCGTCGCTGAGCTCGGTCTCGCCGCCTTCTTTCTTGCTGCGGAAGGTGAACAGCAACGGCAGCGCTTTCAGCGCACCACGGATTTCCGCCAGCGCGGCCATCACCTGGGCCATCTCTCTGACCTGCGTAAAGTGGTCAACGCGCCATTCGATGATATCGGCGCCGGCGTCGACCAGGCCGTGGGCGTTACCCAGTATTTCATCCAGCGTTTTGCCGATCAGCGGTACACAAATTAAGGTTTCCCCTTCCTGGAAGGTGATGTTCTTTACGGTAACTGCATTTGTCATGTAGGCATCCATTATTATTCGCGTTGAACCTCAGGCGGTGACTGCGGTGGGTGATACTTTTTGCGCCGCCCGAGCCTGCAGTTGACGATAGCCGATGTACAGGGCGATCACAAAGCCGATCACGGCGATCGCAAAATCAAACCACATAATGCTGGCAATACTGATCTGCGAAAGTTTGGCGGTGATCAGCGGGATCGTGAAGCTGGCGATACTGCCGGCGGTGTAGAAGATCCCGGTTGCCTTGCCTTTCCCGTTCGGGAAGCTCATCGCCATGATCGTCGCTCCCAGCTGTAGCACTCCGCCCGCGGCGGCAAAGCCGATGACAAAGGCGAAGCCGGTAACCATCATCGGCGTCGGGAACAGGCACACCAGCAGCAGCGAGACCATCGACAGGCCAGTATAGATGATCATGGCGACGGCAGAGCTGAACACCTCTTTGACGAAGGCAGCAGTCACGAAGACGCAGACCAACGACCCAACGGTATAGATGCTGAGCAGCTTAATCGCCGAGGCATAGGGCAGCCCGACCACGAACTGGCCGTACTGCGCCAGCCACTGGCTGACCAGATAGAACGTCGCCATGCCGATATAGCCGTACAGCGTGAAGATCATCATATCCAGTTTGTTGGCCTGCGGACGGGCGAACGTTTCCGCCTGTGGCTCAGGAGATTCCTCTTTTTTCGCTGCCTGGCTGTCAGGGAATGGCATTTTAAGCAGGTAAATCCCGCTCAGTACAAAGAGCGCCGCCGCAATCACGAACGACCAGCCGAACCATAGATTCGCCCAGATCAGGAAGCTGATAATGAACGGCAGCAGGAACTGCCCGGCGGAAACGAAGGCTTTGATCAGCACGTTGGCCCGGCTGGCGGAGTGCGGGAAAGATTCCATCAGCGCCGGATAGGTGCCGGAGTCGAGGAAGCTGTTCGCCAGGCCCGCCATAATGCCGAAGACATAGGCCAGATAGATATTTTTGGTCAGCAGAATGCCGACGAAAAAGATCAGGTAGCTCAGGATCCCAAGATAGATAAAGGGCTTGCGACCGAAGCGATCCGAGAGAAATCCGGTAACGATGGTCGCTAACTTACCAATACCTAACGAGGAGATAACGATCGATACGCCGGCTTTATCTGTTCCCCACTGCTCCTGAAGATGGGCCATGTTGAGGGTGATTAACAGCACCCCCATGCCGTGGATCAGGTAGTTGAGGTACAGCCCTGCCGCGGTAGGGACGTATTTATTTTTCATCGCTTGCCCCTTAGAACAGGATGCTTTTGATGTAATCAACCGGCATCTGTTTACCCGTCCAGATTTCGAACGCGCGCGCGCCTTGCCACAGCATCATCCCGAGGCCGTTTAGCGTGCGGCAGCCTTTTTTCTCAGCCACTTCCAGCAGGTGGGTTTTGCGCGGGTTGTATACGACGTCGGAGACGATCAGATCCGGACGCAGAAAGCTGTCGTCCGGCAGCAGCATCTGGCCTTCGAACGGCTTCATGCCGACCCCGGTGGCATTGGTCAGGATCACGCTGCTATCGATTTCGGCACGCAGTTTGTCATGATCGTCAAGATCGAACAGATGGATCTCACAGCGCGTGTTGTTGCGGATCTTGGCGACCGTTTCTTCGGCGTTGGCGAAGAATTTATCGCGACGGTTGAAGATGGAGATCGCCTTCACGCCATCCAGTGCCGCCTGGACGCAGAGTGCGGTCGCCGCACCGCCGGCACCGAGCACGGTCATCTTCTTGCCAATGATATCGATACCCGCTTCGCTAAGGGCGCGCATATAGCCGGTGCCGTCGGTGATATGCCCGGTCAGGACGCCGTCGTCATTGACCACGGTATTCACCGCCCCGACCAGCTGCGCCGCCGGCGACAGCTTATCGAGATACTGGCAAATCTCGGTTTTGTTCGGCATAGAGACGTTAAAGCCGCGCAGCTTCAAAGCCCGGAAGCCCTGGACAACGTCTTTCAGCTCCTGATTACCGACTTCAAAAGCCAGGTAGACGTAGTCCAGCCCGAGATGGGCGAAAGCCTCGTTGTGCATGGTGGGCGACATGCTGTGGCGAATCGGGGTGGCGATCAGACCAATCAGCTCAGTGTGTCCAGTAATACGTTCTGCCATGACAAAAATCCTCAATAAGTTAGAAAGGGAATTCGTTGTGCTTCGCGGCTGCCCAGCGCACCCATGTCTTCGAGGGTGTCCAGCACGTTGCGGCCTTCGCGGATGCCGTCGATAATGCGTCGCGCCATCACGCTGTCGCCGATATTCATGATTTTGACGTTATTGGCATTGGCCCAGCGTTCGATCTCGTCGAGACCCGTCCGGTTGGCGCGCATCCCCAGACAGACAAAGCCGTAGTCGAAGGGGATATCGAAGGTGTGCTGTGTATTTTTCACCTGGAAATGGTCGGCAGCCACCGCCATCAGTTGCGTATTCATGTGCTGTTCGACCTGGTGCTCGTCGAGCATGGTCAACATGGCATTCTTGGTAATGATGTCGAGATCGCGACCGGCGGCGTCCTGCATTTCGATTAAGACCGCCTGCGCGCCGCGAGCGGTAAAGTATTCGATGACGTCGAGGCCAACGGCGCCCGCGCCGACAACGGCGATGCGTTTGCCCTCGACATGGGTAAATTTCGCCAGATTGTCGATCATGCCGGTAATGGAGAAGACTTTGCCTTCCGCGGCGTCAATATTCTCCCGCAGTCCAGCAATGGGCGGCAGCAGGGGGGTTGAGCCGGTGGCATTGACGATCAGATGTGGACGCAGGGCGGAAACCGAGGCCACGTCTGCCCGTTTGCCGACCTGCAGCATCAGGTTGTCCAGCGCGGCGATGCGGTTTTTCATAAACTGCGGGAAATCCGCGATGCGTTTTTTCTCCGGCAGACGGGCGATATCGCTGGCGAGACCGCCGACGTGATTTTTCGCCTCCAGCAGCCAGGTGTGGCAGCCGACTTCCGCCGCGGTGCAGGCGGCCTCCATCCCGGCAGTGCCGGCGCCGATGACGACCACGTTCGTTTCGCGATTAACGCGCCGCGTTTTGTAGGCATCGCCGTGAATGATGTCCGGGTTAATTGAACAGCGCAGCGGACGCGAGCGGGCGATGCGATGGTCGGCGCAGCCGATGTTGCAGGAGATGCATTTGCGCATCACGCGCTCTTTACCGCTTTGCACCTTCTGGACCCACTCCGGCTCGGCAATCAGACCGCGACCAATGGCAATGAGATCGGCATCGCCGCTGGCGAGGATATCCTCGGCCACCTGCGGGGTACGGATATTGCCGGCGATGACCGTGGGCTTATGGAATTTATCGCGCACCGCGCGGGAGAGGTAACGCTTCCAGCCATCCTCCAGCGACATCTGGTCGATTTGCAGATTCAGGTTGTCGTTCTGCGCCGCCGAGACGTTGATGATATCGACCTTCTCCTGACAGAGCTCAAGGATGCGCAAGGAATCTTCGAGGGTATTGCCGCCTTTGAGGAAGTCGTCGGCGCTGATGCGCAGGCTGACCGGAAAACGTGGCCCGACGCAGGCGCGAACTTTATCGACAATCAGACCTAATATTCGAGTGCGGTTTTCGACGCTGCCGCCAAATTCATCGGTGCGTTTGTTAAATAACGGCGATAAAAACTGGCTAATTAAATAGGAGTGGCCGGCATGAATTTCGACGCAGTCAAAACCCGCGCGACGAACGCGCTCTGCGGCGTCCCCGAATTTTTCCACCGCGTGATAAATTTCCTCATGGGTCATTGGCCGCGGAATATTACCGTGCTTTTTCGAGGGCGTCGTCGAGGAGGAGAGCGGTGTCTGACCCTCGAGGCGGTAGGCATAAGCGGAAGCGCCAGCGTGATTTAACTGAATGGATACGCAGGCGCCGTGTTTATGCAGGGTCTCGGTTAATTTAAACAGCCGCGGGATATATTGATCGTTATCGATCCGCAGTTGGGTGGTGCCGTTGGAAGCGAAAGGGAAATCAATACAGATGTTTTCGATGGTGATAAGACCGGTGCCGCCTTTGGCCCGTAGTTCGTAGTATTCCAGCTGTTCCTGCGAGACCTCGCCATTGAGCGTAGCCATATTGGTGCCCATCGGGGGCATAATAATGCGGTTTTTTAGCGTCATGCCGTTGATGGTCAACGGACTGAAAAGGTGCGGATAGTGGCTCATCTCTTCTCTCCACAGGAGGCCGGGAGGCCGCTATGCGGGGGCCCGGGCGTGTCCTTAGTTAATATTTCTCTGTGGAAAAAGATAGCGAGGGGAAAAATTGAAAAATAATGTTTTTTTTTGCTGTGAGCTATAGGGGTTCTCTATGAGATTAACGCTTCTTTCACATTGTTATATTTTTATATTAAACACTCATACCTTATTTTTACTTGCAGTGAAAGGTTAATACATAAACCGCGCAGGTCAGGGGGAAGAAAGCGAAATCATTCGTCTTTATCGCGTCGGGCAGGCCAACGTCATGGGCTGACGTTCGAAGAATTAATATTGTTTTTTGTGCGTGAGATCTCAATTTTCTGCCGCAATAAATTAAAAAGCCCGGCCAAATGACCGGGCGCGAAGCTTAATTCATAAACGCCGGCAGCTTGTGCTCATAGTCGTAAATCGCCGCTTCATGTTGCAGCGTCAGGCCGATGCTATCCAGGCCATTAAGCATGCAGTGGCGACGGAAATCGTCGATCTTAAAGCTGTAGGTTTTATCCCCCGCTTTCACCACCTGCGCTTCCAGGTCCACTTCAAACGTAATGCCCGGGTTGGCCTGCACCAGTCTGAACAGCTCGTCGACCTGCTCATCGCTCAGCGTCACCGGCAGCAGCTGGTTGTTGAAGCTGTTGCCGTAGAAAATATCGGCAAAGCTTGGGGCGATAACGACTTTAAAACCGTAATCGGTCAGCGCCCACGGCGCATGCTCGCGGGAGGAGCCGCAGCCGAAGTTTTCCCGCGCCAGCAGGATAGAGGCGCCTTTGTACTCAGGAAAGTTCAGCACGAACTCCGGGTTCGGCTGTTGACCTTTATCATCGAGGAAGCGCCAGTCGTTGAACAGGTGCGCGCCAAAGCCGGTGCGGGTCACTTTCTGCAGAAACTGCTTGGGAATAATCGCGTCGGTATCGACGTTTGCAGCATCCAGCGGAACCACCAGGCCGGTATGTTGGGTAAATTTCTCTGCCATGATGGTCTCCTTACTTCAGATTACGGATATCGGCGAAATGGCCGGTCACAGCCGCCGCCGCGGCCATTGCCGGGCTCACCAGGTGCGTGCGTCCGCCGCGGCCCTGACGGCCTTCAAAATTACGGTTGCTGGTGGAGGCGCAGCGCTCGCCCGGGTTCAGGCGGTCGTTGTTCATCGCCAGACACATCGAGCAGCCCGGTAAGCGCCACTCAAAGCCGGCTTCGATAAAGATCTTATCCAGGCCTTCCGCTTCCGCTTGCGCTTTCACCGGACCGGAACCTGGTACCACCAACGCCTGGACGCCCGGCGCCACTTTACGCCCTTTGGCGATTTCCGCCGCGGCGCGCAAATCTTCGATACGCGAGTTGGTACAGGAGCCGATGAACACTTTATCGATAGCCACTTCCGTCAGCGGGATGCCGGATTTCAGTCCCATATAGGCCAGCGCTTTCTCAGCGCTGGCGCGTTCCACCGGGTCGCTGAATGACGCAGGATCGGGGATATTATCGGTGACCGAAATCACCTGGCCTGGGTTGGTGCCCCAGGTCACCTGCGGAGCAATCTCAGCCGCCTGCAGCGTCACCACGGTGTCAAATGTGGCGCCGTCGTCGGTTTTCAGGGTTTTCCAGTACGCCACCGCATCGTCAAAATCTTTGCCTTTCGGCGCGTGCAGACGGCCGCGTACGTAATTGAAGGTGGTTTCATCCGGCGCGACCAGGCCCGCTTTGGCGCCCATCTCGATCGCCATGTTGCACAGGGTCATGCGACCTTCCATGCTCAGATCGCGGATCGCTTCGCCGCAGAATTCCACCACGTGGCCGGTGCCGCCGGCGCTGCCGGTTTTACCAATGATCGCCAACACGATATCTTTGGCGGTGATGCCCGGCGCCGCTTTGCCTTGCACTTCGATTTTCATGGTTTTCGCACGACCCTGTTTCAGGGTCTGGGTCGCCAGCACATGTTCCACTTCGGAAGTGCCGATGCCGAAGGCCAGCGCGCCGAACGCGCCGTGGGTGGCGGTATGGGAGTCGCCGCATACAATGGTCATCCCCGGCAAGGTCACCCCTTGTTCCGGGCCCATTACGTGAACGATGCCCTGGTACGGGTGATTCAGGTCGTACAGCTCAACGCCGAACTCTTTACAGTTCTTAATCAGCTCCTGCATCTGAATGCGGGCCATCTCGCCGGACGCGTTAATGTCTTTGGTCTGCGTCGAGACGTTGTGATCCATGGTGGCGAAGGTTTTACCCGGCTGGCGCACCTGGCGGCCGTGGGCGCGCAGGCCGTCAAAGGCCTGCGGGGAGGTAACTTCATGCACCAGATGGCGGTCGATATACAACAGCGGGGTTTCGTTTTGCGCCTCATACACCACGTGCGCATCAAACAATTTTTCGTATAACGTCTTCGCCATGATTACACCCCTTCTGCGACATAGCGGGCAATGATATCGCCCATTTCATCAGTGCTGACCGCCGCCGTGCCGCGCGCTAAGTCGCCGGTACGAACCCCTTCCTCCAGAGCGCGGTTAATCGCGCTTTCAATTGCGCTCGCCGCCTCGTTAGCGTCAAGGCTATAGCGCAGCAGCAGCGCCAGGGAGAGGATCTGCGCAATCGGGTTAGCGATATTTTTGCCAGCGATATCCGGCGCCGAGCCGCCTGCAGGCTCGTACAGCCCGAAACCTTGTTCGTTAAGGCTGGCGGACGGCAGCATACCCATCGAGCCGGTGATCATTGCGCACTCGTCGGAGAGGATGTCGCCGAACAGGTTGGAGCACAGCAGCACGTCGAACTGAGACGGATCTTTAATCAGCTGCATGGTGGCGTTATCGATATACATATGCGCCAGCTCAACGTCCGGATACTCTTTGCCGATCTCACTGACGATTTCGCGCCACAGAATAGAGGACTGCAGAACGTTGGCTTTATCGATGGAGGTCACTTTGTGACGACGTTTACGGGCAGATTCAAAAGCGATGCGCGCGATACGTTCGATTTCAAAGCGGTGATACACCTCGGTATCAAAAGCTTTCTCATGCTGACCGCTGCCTTCGCGGCCTTTCGGCTGGCCGAAGTAGATGCCGCCGGTCAGTTCGCGAACGCAGAGAATGTCGAAGCCGTTGGCGGCGATGTCGGCGCGCAGTGGGCAGAACTCTTCCAGCCCCTGATACAGTTTGGCCGGGCGCAGGTTGCTGAACAGTTTGAAGTGTTTACGCAGCGGCAGCAGGGCGCCGCGCTCTGGCTGTTCTGCGGGCGGCAGGTGTTCCCACTTCGGGCCGCCAACGGAGCCGAACAGGATCGCGTCCGCCTGCTCGCATCCGGCGACCGTCGCCTGCGGCAGGGGAGTTCCCTGGCGGTCGATGGCCGCGCCGCCGACGTCGTACTGGCTGGTGGTAATGTGCATGGCAAAACGTTGGCGCACGGCTTCCAGTACTTTCATCGCCTGGTTCATCACTTCCGGGCCAATGCCATCACCCGGCAAAACGGCAATATGGTAATTCTTCGACATTACACGGTTTCCTTATTGTTCTCTTTATTCTGAGCTTTGCGTTGCAATTCTTTTTCGACTTCGGCGGCGCGCCAGATGTTGTTCAGCACATGAACCATCGCTTTGGCTGACGACTCTACGATATCCGTTGCCAGACCAACGCCGTGGAAACGGCGGCCGTTGTAGTCAACGACGATATCCACCTGGCCCAGGGCGTCTTTGCCGTGGCCTTTCGCGCTTAAGCCATATTTCACTAATTCAATGTTGTAATTGGTGACGCGGTTAATCGCCTGGTAGATAGCATCGACCGGACCGTTGCCGTTGGCGGCTTCAGTTTTGATCTCATCCCCGCAGACCAGTTTGATCGAGGCGGTGGCGATATCGCTGGAGCCGGACTGAACGTTGAAGTAATCCAGGCGGAAATGCTCTGGCTCTTCCTGCTGCTTGTTGATAAAGGCCAGCGCTTCCAGATCGTAATCGAAGACCTGTCCTTTTTTGTCCGCCAGCTTCAGGAACGCGTCATACAGATGATCCAGGTTGTAATCGCTCTCCTGGTAGCCCATCTCTTCCATCCGGTGTTTCACCGCCGCGCGGCCGGAACGGGAGGTCAGGTTCAACTGCACCTGGTTCAGACCGATGGATTCCGGGGTCATGATCTCGTAGTTTTCGCGGTTCTTCAGCACGCCGTCCTGGTGGATACCGGAGGAGTGGGCGAAGGCGCCGGTGCCGACGATGGCTTTGTTCGCCGGGATCGGCATGTTGCAGATCTGGCTGACGGTCTGGCTGGTGCGCCAGATTTCATGGTGGTTGATATTGGTGTGCACGTTCATGATGTCTTTGCGCACTTTAATCGCCATGATGACCTCTTCCAGCGCGCAGTTGCCGGCGCGCTCGCCGATACCGTTCATCGCGCCTTCTACCTGGCGAGCTCCGGCGTGGACCGCGGCGAGGGCGTTGCCGACGGCAATGCCCAGGTCATCATGGGTGTGAACGGAGATAATGGCTTTGTCGATATTCGGTACGCGCTCATACAGGCCGCTGATAATGTTGGCGTACTCGAACGGCATGGTGTAGCCGACGGTATCCGGAATATTTATGGTGGTGGCGCCAGCGTTAATCGCTGCTTCCACGACGCGAGCCAGGTCAGCTATTGGCGTACGGCCGGCGTCTTCACAGGAGAATTCGACATCGTTAGTGTAATTCCGCGCCCGCTTCACCATATAAACCGCTCGCTCAATGACTTCATCCAGGGTGCTGCGCAGTTTGGTGGCGATATGCATCGGCGAGGTGGCGATGAAGGTGTGGATACGGAACGCTTCGGCCACCTTTAAGGATTCCGCCGCCACGTCGATATCTTTCTCAACGCAACGCGCCAGAGCGCATACGCGGCTGTTTTTGATGGTACGCGCGATGGTCTGCACGGATTCAAAATCGCCCGGAGAAGAAACCGGGAAACCGACTTCCATCACGTCAACACCCATGCGCTCGAGGGCCAGAGCGATCTGCAGCTTCTCTTTGACACTCAGGCTTGCCTGTAACGCTTGTTCGCCATCACGTAAGGTCGTATCGAAAATAATGACTTGCTGGCTCATGGTTTGGATCCTTAGTCTGTATCCTGGCGCCTTGTTGACGAGCATAAAAAAACCCGCGCCAAGGCGCGGGTTTTATAGTCTTGCTGGAAGATGACTTAACGCTGAACGTCGCCCAACAGCCTACCGCGCAAATGGCATGCGTTTAGTAGTAGTAGGCTGGTGATACGAGTGGTGCGAATCATTGCGTCAAACTCCAGATGAAATCGTTATGCTTTTAGAGTTACTGGATAGCCGTTTCAAAGTCAACCCCTGGCATGGAAAAAGCGTTTTTGGCCCACGGCGTGAATTAGCTAATTGTGCTGATGTTTGCCCTTTTTTGCCGAAGATCCTTTTTTGGCCCTGCGGGAGCGCACTGGGATATGTTTCATTTGACAATGTACTTTGCATTAAAGGCTTCGCTCACGATGCGCCGCGAGCGAGGCGGCAAAAAATCGCTATCTAAATGAAAAGATTATATTTATTTTTCGTGTGAATATCTCCACCCCTTAGCGGCTCTTTTTTCAATGATAAATGGTTGTTAATTTTATGGGGTGGAAAATAAAATGCTTTATTATTGCTTAAGTTACAGTTAATCATTGGTGTTGTTTTTATTTTTCTGAATTATGGTTAAACTCATCATCATTAAGTAACTAGTATGGTTTGAGCAGTTCACCTATTCCGGCGGTACCGGATTTACACTGCCACTCATAGCCTTGATATATTCCTAAAATACACCTTTGCTATTTTGCAAATGTCATTAGCATGATAAATGATATTTTCGCCGCTAATCATAGCGGTTTAGTAAAGGGAATTCATCGTGACGGCGGAACTAGATATGTTAATTGAAAGTCCAGAATATAAATCAGCCCCCGGACAGGAAGTCGTAAAACCTCAACTACGGATGGTTGATCTCAATCTGCTTACCGTTTTTGATGCGGTTATGCAGGAACAGAATATTACCCGTGCCGCCCATACGCTAGGCATGTCTCAACCGGCGGTGAGCAACGCGGTTTCACGTCTGAAAGTGATGTTTAATGATGAACTGTTTGTGCGCTATGGCCGCGGTATTCAGCCGACGGCGCGGGCCTATCAGCTCTTTGGCTCAGTGCGCCAGGCGCTGCAGCTGGTGCAAAACGAATTGCCAGGCTCCGGTTTTGAACCACTGAGCAGTGAGCGTGTTTTCAATCTGTGCGTCTGTAGCCCGCTGGATAACATCCTGACGTCGGTGATATTTAATAAAGTCGCTGAAATCGCGCCCAATATTCATTTAGTCTTTAAATCAGCGCTTAATCAAAATACGGAACATCAGCTACGTTATCAGGAAACGGAATTTGTGATCGGTTATGAAGAGTTCCGTCGCCCTGAGTTTGCCTGTGTGCCGCTATTCAAAGATGAAATGGTTCTGGTGGCCAGTCGCAACCATCCGCGTATCTCCGGACCGGTGATGGAGGCTGATATTTATCGCGAGGAGCATGCCGCGGTGGCTCTCGATCGGTATGCCTCATTCAGTCTGCCGTGGTATGACACGGCCGATAAACAAGCGCGCATCGCATATCAAGGTAATGCGATGGTCAGCGTATTAAACGTGGTGTCACAAACACAGATGGTGGCCATTGCGCCGCGCTGGTTGGCAAATGAGTTTGCCGATAAGTTAGCGCTGCAAATATTACCTCTGCCGCTGAAGGTGAATAGCCGGACCTGCTATCTCTCCTGGCACGAAGCGGCGGGTCGCGATAAAGGCCATCAGTGGATGGAAGAGCTGCTGGTGGATATTTGTCAGCGCTGAGCCGATGGCAATGATCATGAAAGGGGCTTCGGCTCCTTTTTTTATATGATTGAATTACAAGAATGCAGAATTTTATGCTGTTTGCTCTTTCAGTTGCTCTCCTCCTGTTAACAAAAAATGGATCAATTCCTGCTATCGCGCCTTTTCTCCGAGTATTTACTATTCTCTTTTCTTATCTCTGAAGCATTCCACCATATTTTCCTCTCTCCGCTTGTTTTTCTTCTTATTCCACTTAGAAAGCCCCTGTCGTGGCGAATTGCCTGCCTGCTGGCGAGCAGTTATGGTAGTGGCATGCAGTCCATTCACCTCAGTGCGGAGGGGTACCCCTTCGCATCGTGCGAGCGCGCGGAAATTGAGTTCCGCTGTCGTAAAACAATAAGCCTGGAGGCAAACCATGGAGATGTTGTCAGGAGCCGAGATGGTCGTCCAATCGCTTGTCGATCAGGGCGTCAAGCAAGTATTCGGCTATCCCGGAGGCGCAGTCCTCGATATCTATGATGCGTTACATACCCTTGGCGGTATCGATCATGTGCTGGTTCGCCACGAGCAGGCGGCGGTGCATATGGCGGATGGTCTGGCGCGAGCGACCGGGGAGGTCGGTGTGGTGCTGGTGACCTCAGGGCCTGGGGCGACGAACGCCATCACCGGTATCGCGACGGCCTATATGGACTCTATCCCGCTGGTGATCCTCTCAGGGCAAGTGGCGACATCGCTTATCGGCTACGATGCCTTCCAGGAGTGCGACATGGTGGGGATTTCCCGCCCGGTGGTGAAGCACAGTTTCCTGGTGAAGCAGACCGAAGATATTCCCGGCGTGCTGAAGAAAGCCTTCTGGTTAGCGGCCAGCGGTCGCCCCGGGCCGGTGGTGGTCGATCTGCCGAAGGATATACTCAATCCGGCGAAGAAACTGCCGTACGTCTGGCCAGACGCGGTCAGCATGCGCTCGTATAACCCGACGACCAGCGGCCATAAAGGCCAGATTAAACGCGCCCTGCAGACCCTGGTGGCGGCGAGCAAGCCGGTCGTCTACGTCGGCGGCGGGGCGATCAATGCGCAATGCGAACCACAGCTGCGCGAACTGGTGGAAAAGCTGAAGCTGCCGGTGGCCTCCTCCCTGATGGGGCTGGGCGCTTTCCCGGCGACGCACTCGCAGGCGTTGGGGATGCTGGGCATGCACGGCACCTATGAAGCCAACATGACCATGCACCATTCAGACGTGATTTTTGCCGTCGGCGTTCGCTTTGACGATCGGACCACCAATAACCTGGCCAAATACTGTCCGAACGCGACTGTGCTGCATATTGATATCGATCCGACCTCAATCTCGAAAACCGTGCCGGCAGATGTGCCGATCGTCGGCGATGCCCGGCTGGTGCTGGAACAGATGCTGGAGCTGCTGGAACAGGAAGAGGCGCAGCAGCCGCTGGACGATATTCGCGACTGGTGGCTACAGATTGAGCAGTGGCGCGCCCGCCATTGTCTGCGCTACGACGACCAGAGCGATAAGATCAAACCGCAGGCGGTGATTGAAACGATCTGGCGACTGACCCAGGGCGATGCCTATGTCACTTCCGATGTGGGTCAGCACCAGATGTTCGCCGCCCTTTATTACCCCTTCGACAAACCGCGGCGCTGGATTAACTCCGGTGGTCTCGGCACCATGGGCTTTGGCCTACCGGCAGCGCTGGGGGTCAAAATGGCTCTGCCGGACGAAATGGTCGTCTGCGTGACCGGTGACGGCAGTATCCAGATGAATATTCAGGAACTTTCTACCGCGCTGCAATATGAACTGCCGGTCCTGGTGCTTAACCTCAACAACCGCTATCTGGGGATGGTGAAGCAGTGGCAGGATATGCTCTATTCCGGGCGCCACTCGCAGTCCTATATGGAGTCGCTGCCGGACTTTGTGCGTCTGGCGGAAGCCTATGGCCACGTTGGCATCCGCATCAGTGAGCCACAGGAACTGGAGACGAAGCTTGCTGAAGCCCTGGAGCAGGTGCGACAGCGCCGGCTGGTGTTTGTCGATGTCACCGTCGACGGCAGTGAGCATGTGTACCCCATGCAGATCCGCGGCGGCGGCATGGATGAAATGTGGTTGAGCAAAACGGAGAGGACCTGATTATGCGCCGGATATTATCGGTATTACTGGAAAACGAATCGGGCGCATTGTCCCGCGTTATCGGCCTCTTTTCCCAGCGCGGCTATAATATAGAAAGCCTGACTGTCGCGCCGACAGACGATCCGACCCTCTCCAGGATGACCATCCAGACCGTGGGCGATGAAAAAGCGATCGAGCAGATTGAAAAGCAACTGCACAAGCTGGTGGATGTCCTGCGGGTCAGCGAACTGGGGCAGGGGGCTCATGTCGAACGTGAAATCATGCTGGTGAAGGTCCAGGCCAGCGGTTACGGCCGTGAAGAAGTGAAGCGCAACACCGAAATCTTTCGTGGACAGATTATCGACGTGACGCCTTCTATCTATACCGTCCAGCTCGCCGGCACCAGCGATAAGCTCGACGCCTTCCTGGCCTCGCTGCGCGATGTCGCTCGGATCGTGGAAGTGGCTCGCTCCGGCGTGGTCGGCCTGTCTCGCGGTGATAAAATCATGCGCTGAGGATCGGGAATTGATGCAAAAATAGCCCGGCAGCGACTGTCGGGCTTTTTTTTTGCGAAATCAGTAGGAACTGTAAGCGAAAGCGGTTGCTGCGCTAACTATTCTGCGTTTAGATGTTATAAAAAGGGTTCCATACCTGAATAATGGTTATGTTTGGCACTTCTTACCCAAGGGGCAATTGTGAAACTGGATGAAATCGCCCGGCTGGCCGGTGTTTCAAGAACCACCGCGAGCTATGTGATTAATGGCAAAGCGAAGCAGTACCGCGTAAGCGACAAGACGGTCGAAAAGGTGATGGCTGTCGTGCGAGAGCACAACTATCATCCGAATGCGGTCGCTGCTGGCCTGCGTGCAGGACGCACACGCTCTATCGGTCTGGTGATCCCGGATCTGGAAAACACCAGCTATACCCGCATTGCAAATTATCTGGAGCGGCAGGCGCGCCAGCGCGGCTATCAGCTGCTGATTGCCTGCTCGGAGGATCAGCCCGATAACGAAATGCGCTGTATCGAGCATCTGCTACAGCGCCAGGTGGACGCCATCATTGTTTCCACCTCGCTGCCGCCGGAGCACCCTTTCTACCAGCGCTGGGCTAACGATCCGTTTCCGATTGTCGCCCTCGACCGCGCCCTTGATCGCGAGCACTTCACCAGCGTCGTCGGCGCTGATCAGGATGACGCCGAGATGCTCGCCGCCGAGCTGCGGACTTTTCCAGGCGAAACGGTGCTTTATCTTGGCGCGCTGCCGGAACTGTCGGTGAGCTTCCTGCGCGAGCAAGGCTTCCGTAAAGCCTGGCAGGACGATCCGCGTGAGGTGCATTATCTCTATGCCAACAGCTATGAGCGAGAAGCGGCGGCCCAGCTGTTTGAAAAATGGCTTGAAACCCATCCGATGCCGCAGGCGCTGTTTACCACCTCTTTCCCGCTGCTGCAGGGCGTCATGGATGTGACGCTGCGCCGTGAGGGTAAACTGCCTTCCGAGCTGGCGATCGCCACCTTCGGCGATAATGAGCTGCTCGATTTCCTGCAGTGTCCGGTACTGGCCGTGGCCCAGCGCCATCGCGATGTTGCTGAGCGGGTGCTCGAGATCGTCCTCGCTAGCCTCGATGAACCGCGCAAGCCGAAGCCAGGCCTCAGCCGTATTCGTCGTAATCTTTATCGCCGCGGCAGCCTGAATCGCCGTTAAGGGCGCAATATCGTCAGCATCCAGGATTATTCCTGGCAGGCCTGCCAGAGAGCAGGCCGCTGGCGATAAATCAGGCAACTGACGTCCAGAATGCAAAACTGAATATATTTCAGACAAATCCCTAAACTTCTTTACGCGTTATTTTGTTTTATTCCCTGGCAATCGTTTTGTGACTCAAAACAGGACACAAAAAATGATTGTGCAGGCTTTAATTGTATTATTTTGTTACATTCACCAGGTTAATTGCTGAATTAACACCCATTTTGTTCGCCACCACCGTTCTCCCCTGCCCTATCCCGCGCCTGGTCCACCCCTCAGGCAGCAACAGGTACTGTTAACGGCCGGCATAATGGCCTAAAATGCCGCTCGCGTCGCAAACTGACACTTTATATTTTCCCGCCGAAGATATTTTGTTGTTTATAACTGTTACGAGTTTGTTGGTTATTTTCTTACACGTATTCATAACGTTAATTTGCCTCGCCTGTTGATGATTTTTTCATCAGGGCTAATGTCGGCTGTAAATAATGGGTTTTTGAGCTCCGTTGGCATTCGTGCTGGCTTGACAAGCTTTTCCTCCGCTCCGTAAACTCCTTCTGGTGGGAATTTGTGGGATAAAGTGGCGAAAAGGGGTGAGGCTGGCATGTTCCGTGGAGCAACGTTAGTCAATCTCGACAGCAAAGGCCGCCTGGCCGTGCCAACGCGCTATCGCGATGGGCTGATCGAGGACGCTGCCGGTCAATTGGTATGCACCATTGACATTCATCACCCGTGCCTGCTGCTTTATCCATTGCCTGAATGGGAAGTCATCGAGCAGAAATTGTCGCGTTTATCGAGCATGAATCCCGTTGAGCGGCGCGTACAGCGTTTGCTTCTGGGTCATGCCAGCGAATGTCAGATGGATAATGCTGGTCGCTTGCTGATTGCGCCGGTGTTACGGCAGCATGCCGGGCTGACAAAAGAAGTGATGCTGGTCGGGCAGTTTAATAAATTTGAACTGTGGGACGAAACGACCTGGTATCAACGGGTCAAGGAAGATATCGACGCTGAGCAGTCCGCGACCGGTGAACTGTCGGAGCGCCTGCAGGATTTGTCTTTATAAAAATGATGGAAAATTTTAAACACACTACGGTACTTCTGGATGAAGCCGTCAACGGCCTCAATATTCGTCCAGACGGTATCTATATTGATGGTACCTTTGGTCGCGGCGGTCACTCGCGCCTGATCCTCTCCCGGCTGGGAGCGGAAGGACGCTTGCTGGCAATCGATCGCGATCCACAGGCGATTGCCGTCGCGCAAACCATCGATGATCCCCGCTTTTCCATCGTACATGGTCCATTTTCACAGCTTGCTGAGTACGTCGGCGAGCGCAATCTTACCGGTAAGATCGACGGCATTCTGCTCGATCTCGGCGTCTCTTCCCCACAGCTTGACGATGCGGAACGCGGTTTTTCCTTTATGCGCGACGGACCGCTGGATATGCGCATGGATCCGACGCGCGGTCAGTCTGCGGCCGAATGGTTGCAGACCGCTGAAGAAGCGGATATCGCCTGGGTGATTAAAACCTTCGGCGAAGAGCGTTTCGGCAAACGGATCGCCCGCGCGATCGTCGAACGTAATCGCATTGCACCGATGACCCGCACCAAAGAGCTGGCGGAGGTCATCGCCGCGGCGATGCCGGTAAAAGATAAGCACAAACATCCCGCGACCCGTACCTTCCAGGCGGTGCGCATTTGGGTAAACAGTGAACTGGAGGAGATAGAGCAGGCGCTAAAAAGCTCGCTCAGCGTGCTGGCCCCAGGCGGGCGGCTGTCGATCATTAGTTTTCATTCGCTGGAAGATCGCATTGTAAAGCGCTTTATGCGCGAGCAAAGCCGCGGTCCGCAGGTTCCGGCGGGAATACCGATGACCGAATCGCAGCTCAAAAAACTGGGCGGCCGTGAGTTACGAGCACTAGGCAAGTTGATGCCGGGCGAAGAAGAGGTGGCAGAGAATCCACGTGCCCGTAGTTCAGTGCTGCGTATTGCAGAGAGGACGAACGCATGATCGGCAGAGTGACAGAGGCCTTAAGCAAGGTTAAAGGGTCGATTGGAAGCAACGAGCGCCATGCTTTGCCTGGCGTGATCGGGGACGACCTTCTGCGGTTTGGGAAACTGCCACTCTGCCTGTTCATTTGCATCATTATTACGGCGATTACCGTGGTCACCACCGCGCACCACACGCGCCTGCTGACCGCGCAGCGTGAACAACTGGTTCTGGAACGCGACGCCCTGGACATTGAATGGCGCAACCTGATCCTCGAAGAGAACGCGCTCGGCGATCACAGTCGGGTTGAGCGGATCGCGACCGAGAAGTTGCAGATGCAGCACGTCGATCCATCCCAAGAAAATATCGTTGTACAGAAATAAGGATTATTGCGACGGATGAAAGCAGCGCCAAAAACGCCTAAAGCAAAACGTCAGGAAGAACAGGCCAACTTTATCAGTTGGCGTTTTGCGTTGCTGTGCGGCTGTATTCTACTGGCGCTGGCTTTTCTGCTGGGGCGGGTTGCCTGGCTACAGGTAGTCAGCCCGGACATGCTGGTGCGCCAGGGCGATATGCGTTCTCTGCGCGTACAGGAAGTATCCACCGCGCGCGGGATGATTACCGACCGCTCCGGTCGTCCGCTTGCGGTCAGCGTGCCGGTGAAGGCTATCTGGGCCGATCCAAAAGAACTTCATGATGCCGGCGGGGTAACCCTGGATACGCGCTGGAAGGCGCTGGCGGATGCCCTCAATATGCCGCTGGATCAGCTGGCGACGCGCATCAATACCAATCCGCGGATGCGTTTCATCTATCTGGCGCGTCAGGTTAACCCTGACATGGCCGACTACATCAAAAAACTGAAGCTGCCGGGCATTCATCTGCGTGAAGAATCCCGTCGTTACTACCCTTCCGGGGAAGTGACCGCTCACCTCATCGGCTTTACCAACGTCGACAGCCAGGGGATTGAAGGGGTCGAAAAGAGCTTTGATAAATGGCTTACCGGCCAGCCGGGCGAGCGTATCGTGCGTAAAGACCGCTATGGCCGGGTAATTGAAGACATCTCTTCCACCGACAGCCAGGCGGCGCACAACCTGGCGCTGAGCATCGACGAGCGTCTGCAGGCGCTGGTCTATCGTGAGCTGAACAACGCCGTGGCCTTTAACAAAGCCGAGTCCGGCAGCGCGGTGTTAGTGGACGTGAACACCGGCGAAGTGCTGGCGATGGCCAACAGCCCGTCCTACAACCCAAACAACTTTGCCGGCACGGCGAAAGACACCATGCGTAACCGCGCCATCACCGACGTGTTCGAACCGGGTTCGACGGTGAAGCCGATGGTGGTGATGACGGCGCTGCAGCGCGGTATCGTCAACGAAAATACCGTGCTCAATACCGTGCCTTATCGAATTAACGGCCACGAAATTAAAGACGTGGCGCGCTACAGCGAATTGACCCTGACCGGGGTGCTACAGAAGTCGAGTAACGTCGGTGTTTCTAAGCTGGCGTTAGCGATGCCGTCCTCAGCGTTAGTAGATACTTACTCACGTTTTGGGCTTGGAAAGGCGACCAATTTGGGGTTGGTCGGAGAACGCAGTGGCTTATATCCTCAAAAACAACGGTGGTCTGACATAGAGAGGGCCACCTTTTCTTTCGGCTACGGGCTAATGGTAACCCCGTTACAGTTAGCGCGAGTCTACGCAACGATTGGCAGCTACGGCATCTATCGCCCGCTGTCGATTACCAAAGTTGATCCACCGGTTCCGGGCGAACGTGTCTTCCCGGAATCACTCGTTCGTACCGTCGTTCATATGATGGAAAGCGTGGCGCTGCCTGGCGGCGGCGGCGTGAAGGCGGCGATCAAAGGCTATCGCATCGCGATTAAAACCGGTACGGCGAAAAAAGTGGGGCCGGATGGCCGCTACATCAACAAATATATTGCTTACACCGCAGGCGTTGCGCCCGCCAGCCATCCGCGCTTTGCGCTGGTGGTGGTGATCAACGACCCGCAGGCAGGTAAATACTACGGTGGCGCCGTTTCCGCGCCGGTGTTCGGTGCCATCATGGGCGGTGTATTGCGCACCATGAACATCGAGCCGGATGCGCTGGCAACGGGCGAAAAAAGTGAATTTGTAATTAATCAAGGCGAGGGAACAGGTGGCAGATCGTAATTTGCGCGACCTTCTCGCTCCATGGGTGCCAAACGCACCGGAGCGCATTCTGCGAGAGATGACGCTGGACAGCCGGGTGGCTGCTTCCGGCGATCTCTTTATCGCGGTACAGGGTCATCAGGCGGACGGGCGTCGTTATATCCCGCAGGCGATAGCGCAAGGTGTGGCTGCCATTATTGCTGAAGCCCAGGGCGAAGCTAAAGACGGTGAGATCCGTGAAATGCACGGCGTGCCGGTTATCTACCTGAGCCAGCTTAACGAACGCTTATCGGCGCTGGCCGGGCGTTTTTATCATCAGCCGTCGCAGCAGCTGCGTCTGGTGGGCGTGACCGGTACCAACGGCAAAACCACCACCACCCAGCTTCTGGCGCAATGGGCGAAACTGATCGGCGAAACCAGCGCGGTGATGGGGACCGTCGGCAACGGCCTGCTGGATAAAGTGGTCCCGAGCGAAAACACCACCGGTTCTGCGGTCGATGTTCAGCACGTGCTTTCCGGCCTGGTCGAGCAGGGGGCAACCTTCGGCGCGATGGAAGTCTCTTCCCACGGGCTGGTGCAGCACCGCGTGGCGGCCCTGCAGTTTGCCGCCTCGGTATTTACCAACCTGAGCCGCGACCACCTCGACTACCATGGCGACATGGCGCACTACGAAGCGGCGAAATGGCTGCTGTACTCCACCCACCATTGCGGCCAGGCCATCGTCAACGCTGACGATGAAGTCGGTCGTCGCTGGCTGGCGAAGCTGCCGGACGCGGTGGCGGTGTCGATGGAAGATCATATCAATCCGAACTGCCACGGCCGCTGGCTGAAGGCCACCGCGGTTAACTATCACGACAGCGGTGCCACCATCCAGTTTGACTCCAGCTGGGGCAACGGTGAAATCGAAAGCCGCCTGATGGGCGCCTTTAACGTTAGCAACCTCCTGTTGGCGCTGGCCACGCTGCTGGCGCTGGGCTATCCGCTGGCCGATCTGCTGAAAACTGCGGCGCGTTTACAGCCGGTATGCGGCCGTATGGAAGTGTTCAGCGCGCCCGGTAAACCGGCGGTGGTGGTGGATTATGCCCATACCCCTGACGCGCTGGAAAAAGCACTGCAGGCCGCGCGCCTGCACTGCAGCGGCAAGCTGTGGTGCGTCTTCGGCTGCGGCGGCGACCGTGACAAAGGCAAGCGTCCGCTGATGGGGGCGATTGCAGAAGAGTTCGCCGATATCGTGGTCGTCACTGACGACAACCCGCGTACCGAAGAACCGCGGGCGATTATCAACGATATTCTGGCCGGCATGCTCGATGCAGGTCATGCAAAAGTGATGGAAGGCCGTGCGGAAGCGGTGACCAACGCCGTGATGCAGGCGCAGGAGAACGACGTGGTGCTGGTGGCGGGTAAAGGCCATGAAGATTACCAGATCGTCGGTAACCGTCGTCTGGATTATTCCGACCGCGTCACCGTCGCGCGTCTGCTGGGAGCGGTAGCATGATTCGCTTTACGTTAAGCCAGCTCGCCGCGATCGCCCATGGCGAACGGCAGGGTAGCGATATCGCTATCGACGAGGTAACCACCGACACCCGTAAAGTCACAGCGGGCTGCCTGTTTGTGGCGCTAAAAGGCGAGCGTTTCGACGCCCATGATTTTGCCGAACAGGCGAAAGCGGCAGGCGCCGGCGCGCTGCTGGTGAGCCGTCCGCTGGCCTGCGATCTCCCGCAGGTGATCGTGAAAGATACCCGGCAGGCTTTCGGCGAGTTAGCCGCCTGGGTCCGTCAGCAGGTGCCGACCCGCGTCGTCGCCCTAACCGGCTCGTCCGGTAAAACCTCGGTCAAAGAGATGACCGCGGCGATCCTCAGCCAGTGCGGCAATACGCTGTATACCGCCGGCAACCTGAACAACGATATCGGCGTACCGATGACTCTGCTGCGTCTGACCGAAGAACATCAGTACGCGGTGATTGAGCTCGGCGCCAACCACCAGGGCGAAATCGCCTGGACCGTCAGCCTGACGCGTCCTGAAGCGGCGCTGGTCAACAACCTTGCCGCCGCGCACCTTGAAGGTTTCGGCTCGCTGGCGGGCGTGGCGAAGGCGAAGGGCGAAATCTATACCGGACTGCCGGAAAACGGCATCGCCATTCTCAATGCCGACAACAACGACTGGCTGAACTGGCAGGCGGTGATTGGCGATCGCAAAGTGTGGCGCTTCTCACCGAATGCGGCCAACAGCGATTTCACTGCGACTAACGTGCAGATCACCAGCCACGGCACCGAATTTACGCTGCAGACTCCAACCGGTAACGTTGATGTACTGCTGCCGCTGCCGGGACGCCACAACATCGCTAACGCGCTGGCGGCGACCTCGCTGGCGATGGCGGTAGGCGCCGATCTGGCGGCGGTGAAAGCCGGTCTGGCGCAGCTGCAGGCCGTTCCGGGACGTCTGTTCCCGATCCGCCTGACCGAGAGCCAGCTGCTGCTGGATGACTCCTACAACGCTAACGTCGGTTCGATGACCGCGGCGGTGCAGGTCCTGTCAGAGATGCCCGGCTTCCGGACGATGGTGGTCGGCGATATGGCCGAACTTGGCGCGGAAAGCGCGGCTTGCCACCGTGAAGTCGGCGAAGCGGCGAAAGCGGCAGGCCTGGATCGCGTTCTCAGCGTCGGCGCCTTGAGCGCGGATATCAGCCACGCCAGCGGCGTGGGCGAACATTTTAACGATAAAGCCGCCGTGGTGGCTCGCCTGCGCGAGCTGCTGGCTGAGCATAAGATAATGACCATTTTAGTGAAGGGTTCACGTAGTGCCGCCATGGAAGAGGTAGTACGCGCATTACAGGAGACTGGGACATGTTAGTATGGCTGGCCGAACATTTGGTCAAATATTATTCCGGCTTTAACGTCTTTTCGTATCTGACGTTTCGCGCCATCGTCAGCCTGCTGACCGCGCTGTTCATCTCTCTGTGGATGGGCCCGCGCATGATCGCCCGTCTGCAAAAACTCTCCTTCGGCCAGGTGGTTCGTAACGACGGTCCGGAGTCTCATTTCAGTAAGCGCGGTACCCCGACCATGGGGGGGATCATGATCCTCACCGCGATCACCGTGTCGGTGCTGCTGTGGGCTTACCCGTCCAACCCGTACGTCTGGTGTGTGCTGACGGTGCTGATCGGCTACGGCATCATCGGCTTCGTTGATGACTACCGTAAAGTGGTGCGCAAAGACACCAAAGGCCTGATCGCCCGCTGGAAGTACTTCTGGATGTCGGTGATTGCCCTTGGGGTCGCCTTTGCCCTGTATCTGGCGGGGAAAGACACCCCGGCGACCGAGCTGGTGGTGCCGTTCTTTAAAGACGTCATGCCGCAGCTGGGGCTGTTCTATATCCTGCTGGCCTACTTCGTGATCGTCGGCACCGGCAACGCGGTTAACCTGACCGACGGTCTCGACGGCCTGGCGATCATGCCCACCGTCTTCGTCGCGGCGGGTTTTGCGCTGGTGGCGTGGGCGACCGGTAACATGAATTTCGCCAACTACCTGCACATTCCTTATCTGCGCCACGCCGGCGAACTGGTGATCGTCTGTACGGCGATCGTCGGCGCGGGGCTAGGCTTTCTGTGGTTTAACACCTACCCGGCGCAGGTCTTTATGGGCGACGTCGGTTCGCTGGCGCTCGGTGGCGCGCTGGGTATTATCGCCGTGCTGCTGCGTCAGGAATTCCTGCTGGTGATTATGGGCGGCGTTTTCGTGGTGGAGACCCTGTCGGTGATCCTGCAGGTTGGCTCCTTTAAGCTGCGCGGTCAGCGTATCTTCCGCATGGCGCCGATCCACCACCACTATGAACTGAAAGGCTGGCCGGAGCCGCGCGTTATCGTGCGCTTCTGGATTATTTCGCTGATGCTGGTGCTGATTGGCCTGGCGACGCTGAAGGTACGTTAATCATGGCAGATTATCAGGGTAAAAAAGTCGTCATTATTGGGCTGGGCATGACCGGCCTGTCATGCGTGGACTTTTTCATGGCGCGCGGCGTAACCCCGCGCGTGATGGACACCCGCGTCGCGCCTCCTGGGCTGGATAAATTGCCTGAATCGGTCGAATGCCATGTCGGTGGCCTCAATGATACCTGGCTGCTGGCGGCGGATCTGATTGTCGCCAGTCCTGGCATCGCGCTGGCCCATCCTTCGTTGAGCGCGGCGGCAGACGCTGGCGTAGAGATCGTTGGCGATATCGAACTGTTCTGCCGCGAAGCGCAGGCGCCGATCATCGCCATTACCGGCTCGAATGGCAAAAGCACCGTCACCACCCTGGTGGGCGAGATGGCGAAAGCGGCCGGGATTAACGTCGGCGTGGGCGGCAATATCGGCCTGCCGGCGCTGATGCTGCTGGATACCGATCGTGAGCTGTATGTACTGGAGCTCTCCAGCTTCCAGCTGGAAACCACCTCCAGCCTGCAGGCGGTGGCGGCAACCATCCTCAACGTGACTGAGGACCATATGGACCGCTACCCGCTGGGGCTGCAGCAGTATCGCGCGGCGAAGCTGCGGATTTACGAGAATGCGAAGACCTGCGTGGTCAACGCGGACGATGCACTCACCATGCCGGTACGCGGCGCGGACGATCGCTGCATCAGCTTTGGTATCGACGTCGGTGACTATCACCTTAACCGTCAGCAGGGCGAGACCTGGCTGCGCGTAAAAGGTGAGAAAGTCCTCAATGTGAAAGAGATGTCTATCACGGGTCAGCATAACTACAGCAACGCCCTGGCGGCGCTGGCGCTGGCCGATGCCGCGGGTCTGCCGCGTGCCAGCAGCCTGAAGGCGCTGACCACCTTTACTGGCCTGGCGCATCGCTTCCAGCTGGTGTTGGATCACAACGGCGTGCGCTGGATTAACGACTCGAAGGCAACCAACGTCGGCAGTACCGAGGCGGCGCTGAACGGCCTGCAGCTTGATGGCACGCTGTATCTGCTGCTGGGCGGCGACGGCAAGTCCGCTGATTTCACTCCGCTGAAGCGCTACCTTGGCGGCGATCGTATCCGTCTGTACTGCTTTGGTCGCGACGGCGCCGAGCTCGCCGAGCTGCGTCCTGAGGTGGCGGTACAAACTGAAACCATGGAGCAGGCGATGCGTCAGATAGCGCCCCTGGTGAAGGCGGGCGATATGGTTCTCCTGTCGCCAGCCTGCGCCAGCCTGGATCAGTTTAAGAACTTTGAACAACGGGGCGAGATGTTTGCCCGCCTGGCGAAGGAGTTAGGTTGATGCGTTTCTCTCTCCCACGCCTGAGAATGCCGCAGCTGAGCTTGCCTCGGTTGAGACTGCCGCGACTGCCGGGGATGTTTATCTTCGCCTGGCTGTTCGCCGCGCTGAAAGGCTGGGTGATGGGCTCGCGCCCAAAAGATAACGACAGTCTGGTGATGTATGACCGGATGCTGCTGTGGCTGACCTTCGGTCTGGCGGCGATCGGCTTTATTATGGTGACCTCGGCATCAATGCCGGTGGGACAGCGCCTGGCGAACGATCCTTTCCTCTTCGCCAAACGTGACGGCTTGTACATTGTGCTGGCCTTTGTCCTCGCGCTGGTGACGCTGCGCCTGCCGATGGATTTCTGGCAGCGCCACAGTACCGCGATGCTGATTGCCTCGATCGTCATGCTGCTGATCGTGCTGGTGGTGGGTAGCTCGGTAAACGGCGCATCGCGCTGGATCGCCCTCGGTCCGCTGCGCATCCAGCCGGCGGAGTTCACCAAGCTGTCGCTGTTCTGCTACATCGCCAACTATCTGGTGCGCAAAGCCGACGAAGTGCGCAACAATCTGCGCGGCTTCTTAAAACCGATGGGCGTGATTTTCGTGCTGGCGATCCTGCTGCTGGCGCAGCCTGACCTCGGTACGGTGGTGGTGCTGTTCGTCACCACGCTGGCGATGCTTTTCCTCGCCGGCGCCAAGCTGTGGCAGTTCATCGCTATTATCGGCATGGGCATCTCGGCGGTGGTCCTGTTGATCCTCGCCGAACCGTACCGTATTCGCCGCGTGACCTCCTTCTGGAACCCGTGGGAAGACCCGTTCGGCAGCGGCTATCAGCTGACCCAGTCGCTGATGGCCTTTGGCCGCGGCGAGATGTGGGGGCAGGGACTCGGCAACTCGGTGCAAAAACTGGAGTATTTGCCGGAAGCGCACACTGACTTTATCTTCGCCATCATCGGCGAAGAACTCGGTTATATCGGTGTGGTACTGGCGCTTTTAATGGTATTCTTCGTCGCTTTCCGCGCCATGTCGATTGGCCGAAAAGCGCTGGAGATCGATCATCGCTTCTCCGGCTTCCTCGCCTGTGCGATTGGTATCTGGTTTAGCTTCCAGGCGTTAGTTAACGTCGGGGCGGCGGCGGGGATGCTGCCGACGAAAGGTTTGACGCTGCCGCTGATCAGTTATGGTGGTTCCAGTCTGCTGATTATGTCGACGGCCATCATGTTGTTGTTGCGAATTGATTATGAAACGCGTCTGGAAAAAGCCCAGGCGTTTACACGGGGTGTTCGATGAGCGGTCAGGAAAAGCGGTTGATGGTGATGGCGGGCGGTACCGGCGGGCATGTATTCCCGGGACTGGCGGTCGCACACTATCTAATGGACCAGGGCTGGCAGGTTCGCTGGCTGGGTACCGCCGATCGTATGGAAGCGGATTTAGTGCCGAAAAACGGCATCGAGATTGATTTTATCCGTATCTCCGGCCTGCGTGGCAAAGGGATTAAAGCACAGCTGCTGGCGCCGATACGGATCTTCAACGCCTGGCGCCAGGCGCGGGCGATCATGAAGCGTTTCCAGCCGGACGTGGTGCTGGGCATGGGCGGCTATGTGTCCGGGCCTGGCGGCCTGGCGGCGTGGTCGCTGGGGATCCCGGTGGTCCTCCACGAACAAAACGGCATTGCCGGCCTGACCAACAAATGGCTGGCGAAGATTGCGAAGAAAGTGATGCAGGCGTTTCCCGGCGCCTTTCCGCATGCGGACGTGGTCGGGAATCCGGTGCGCACAGATGTGCTGGCGCTGCCGCTGCCGGGGCAGCGTCTGGTGGGCCGTCAGGGGCCGATTCGCGTGTTGGTGGTCGGTGGCTCTCAGGGCGCGCGCGTCCTGAACCAGACCATGCCGCAGGTGGCGGCGAAGCTCGGCGATACGGTGACCATCTGGCATCAGAGCGGTAAAGGCGGCCAGCAAACCGTACAGCAGGCCTATGCCGCCGCGGGGCAGCCGCAGCATAAAGTGACGGAATTTATTGATGATATGGCCGCGGCGTATGCCTGGGCAGATGTTGTGGTATGCCGTTCCGGCGCCCTGACGGTTAGCGAAATCGCGGCTGCGGGCTTACCGGCGCTGTTTGTACCGTTCCAGCACAAAGATCGTCAGCAGTACTGGAATGCGCTGCCGCTGGAGAAAGCCGGCGCGGCGAAAATTCTCGAACAGCCGGCGTTCACGGTTGAGGCGGTAGCCTCTACTCTGGCGAGCTGGGATCGGGAAACCTTGCTGGATATGGCGGAACGAGCGCGTGGCGCTTCGATTCCGGACGCTACCGAGCGGGTAGCAGAAGAGGTCAGCGCCGTAGCTTTGGCGCGCTAATTGCGGTGATTTTCACCGCCCGAATACAGAAGTTGATGGCGTAAAGAATGAATACACAAGATTTGGCAAAACTGCGTTCCATAGTGCCCGAGATGCGTCGCGTCCGGCACATTCACTTTGTCGGCATCGGCGGTGCCGGTATGGGCGGTATTGCCGAAGTGTTGGCTAACGAAGGTTATCAGATCAGCGGCTCCGACCTGGCGCCGAATCCGGTGACCCAGCAGCTGTCGCAGCTTGGCGCCACTATTTATTTCAATCATCGCCCGGAAAACGTGCGCGATGCCAGCGTGGTCGTAGTTTCCAGCGCGATTTCCGCCGATAACCCGGAAATCGTCGCCGCGCACGAGGCGCGTATCCCGGTGATCCGTCGTGCGGAAATGCTGGCGGAGCTGATGCGCTTCCGTCACGGGATCGCCATTGCCGGGACCCATGGCAAAACCACCACCACCGCGATGGTATCCAGTATTTACGCCGAAGCCGGGCTGGACCCGACTTTCGTCAACGGCGGGTTGGTGAAAGCGGCGGGCGTCCATGCGCGCCTCGGCCATAGCCGTTACCTGATTGCGGAAGCGGATGAGAGCGATGCATCGTTCCTGCACCTGCAGCCGATGGTGGCCATTGTTACCAACATCGAAGCCGACCACATGGACACCTACCATGGCGACTTCGAGAATCTGAAGCAGACCTTTATTAACTTCCTGCACAACCTGCCGTTCTACGGACGCGCGGTGATGTGTGTGGATGACCCGGTGATCCGGGAACTGCTGCCGCGCGTCGGCCGGCAGATCACCACCTACGGTTTTAGCGAAGACGCCGACGTCCGCGTAGAAGACTACCGTCAGGTTGGAGCGCAGGGGCATTTCCGCCTGGTGCGTCAGGATAAAGAACTGCTGCAGGTGACGCTCAATGCCCCGGGACGCCATAACGCGCTGAACGCGGCGGCGGCGGTCGCCGTGGCGACGGAAGAGGGGATTGACGATCAGGCGATCCTGCGCGCGCTGGAAAGCTTCCAGGGTACCGGCCGTCGTTTCGACTTCCTTGGCGAATATCCGCTGGCGGAAGTCAACGGCAAAGCGGGCAGCGCGATGCTGATCGATGACTATGGCCACCACCCGACGGAAGTCGACGCCACTATCAAAGCGGCGCGTGCCGGCTGGCCGGATAAAAATCTGGTCATGGTATTCCAGCCGCACCGTTATACCCGTACTCGCGATCTGTACGATGATTTCGCCAACGTGCTGACCCAGGTCGATGCGCTGCTGATGCTCGATGTCTACCCCGCAGGCGAAGCGCCGATCCCGGGTGCCGACAGCCGCTCGCTGTGCCGTACAATCCGTGGTCGCGGTAAAGTTGACCCGATTCTGGTGTCCGACCCGACGCAGGCCGCGGCGATGCTGGCGTCGGTGCTGACCGGCAACGATTTAGTGCTGGTGCAGGGGGCCGGAAACATTGGAAAAATCGCCCGTCACCTGGCTGAAATCAAACTGATCCCGCAAAAAACGGAGGAGGAGCGCCATGGCTGATAAAATCGCGGTGCTTTTCGGTGGAACCTCCGCTGAACGTGAAGTGTCGCTGAATTCAGGCGCCGCGGTGCTGGCCGGGCTGCGTGAAGCCGGGGTGGATGCCCATCCGGTTGACCCGCGCGATGTCGATATTACCCAGTTGAAAAAGCTGGGCTTTAAGAAAGCGTTTATTGCGCTCCACGGCCGCGGCGGGGAAGATGGCACGCTGCAGGGGCTGCTGGATCTGATCCAGCTGCCTTATACCGGCAGCGGCGTGATGGCTTCGGCGATTTCAATGGATAAACTGCGCAGCAAATGGCTGTGGCAGGGGGCCGGATTACCGGTCGCGCCGTGGGTGGCGCTGACCCGCGCCCAGTTTAGCGCCGGATTGTCTGCTGATGTCGAACAGCAGATTGCGGCGCTGGGTCTGCCGCTCATCATCAAGCCCAGCCGCGAAGGCTCCAGCGTTGGGATGTCGAAAGTCAGCGAAAGCTGTGATTTAGCAAGTGCACTGGCGTTGGCTTTTCAGCATGATGATGAAGTTTTAGTCGAAAAATGGCTCAGTGGGCCGGAATTTACCGTCGCCATCGTCGGTGAAGAAATTTTACCGTCAATACGTATCCAGACGGCTGGAACCTTCTATGATTATGAGGCGAAGTATCTCTCTGATGAGACGCAATATTTCTGCCCAGGATTGGAGGATCCAGCGCGTGAGGCAGCCATTCAAAGCCTGGTGCTTAAAGCCTGGAATGTTCTGGGTTGCAAAGGCTGGGGCCGTATTGACGTCATGCTGGACAGCGATGGCCAGTTTTATCTGCTGGAAGCGAATACTTCTCCGGGCATGACCAGCCATAGCCTTGTACCGATGGCGGCGCGTCAGGCAGGAATGAGCTTCTCCCAGCTTGTTGTACGAATTCTGGACCTGGCGGGGTGATATGTCGCAGGCTGCGCTGAATACGCGGAACCATGAAGAGGACGTTTCTTCTTCGCGTCGGAGTAATGGAACGCGGCTGGCAGGGATCGTTTTCCTGCTGGCGGTGCTGTTTACCGTGCTGGTCAGCGGGTGGATGGTTCTTGGCTGGATGGAGGACGCGCAGCGTTTACCGCTGTCGAAGATGGTGGTGACCGGCGAGCGTCACTATACGCGCAATGATGACATCCGCCAGGCGATCCTGGCGCTGGGTTCGCCGGGCACCTTTATGACTCAGGACGTGAACATCATTCAGAGTCAGATTGAACGTCTGCCGTGGATTAAGCAGGCGAGCGTCCGAAAGCAGTGGCCCGATGAATTGAAGATTCATCTGGTTGAATATGTGCCGATTGCGCGCTGGAATGATCAACATATGGTGGATGCAGAGGGAAATGCCTTCAGCGTGCCGGCGGATCGCACCAGCAAACAGAATTTACCGATGTTATACGGCCCGGAAGGCAGCGAGAACGAAGTGCTGCAAGGGTATCGTGACATGGGGCAGGTGCTGGCAAAGGATAAATTCACGTTGAAAGTGGCGGCGATGACCGCCCGTCGCTCCTGGCAGTTGACGCTTAATAATGACATTAAGCTCAACCTTGGTCGTGGCGACACCATGAAACGGCTTCAGCGCTTTATGGAACTCTACCCGGTTCTTCAGCAGCAGGCGCAGACCGACGGCAAACGGATTAGCTACGTTGATTTGCGTTATGACTCGGGTGCGGCAGTGGGCTGGGTACCTGCTCCCGCAGAGGAAACTAATCAACAACAGAATCAGGCACAGGCAGAACAACAATGATCAAGGCGACGGACAGAAAACTGGTAGTTGGACTGGAGATTGGCACCGCCAAGGTGGCCGCTTTAGTAGGGGAAGTTCTGCCCGACGGCATGATTAATATCATCGGCGTGGGCAGTTGCCCATCGCGTGGTATGGATAAAGGCGGTGTGAACGACCTCGAGTCGGTGGTGAAATGCGTACAGCGCGCCATCGACCAGGCCGAACTGATGGCGGATTGCCAGATTTCATCAGTTTATTTGGCTCTTTCGGGTAAACATATAAGCTGTCAGAATGAAATCGGGATGGTACCGATTTCGGAAGAAGAAGTGACGCTGGACGACGTCGAAAACGTGGTCCATACCGCGAAGTCGGTTCGCGTCCGCGATGAGCATCGCGTCCTGCACGTGATTCCGCAGGAATACGCCATTGACTACCAGGAAGGGATTAAAAACCCGGTTGGGCTGTCCGGCGTGCGCATGCAGGCGAAGGTGCATCTGATTACCTGCCATAACGATATGGCGAAAAACATTGTTAAAGCGGTGGAACGTTGTGGTCTGAAAGTTGACCAACTTATTTTCGCCGGTTTAGCGGCCAGTTATTCCGTATTAACAGAAGACGAACGTGAGCTGGGCGTCTGCGTGGTGGATATTGGTGGTGGTACAATGGATATCGCCGTCTATACCGGCGGCGCGCTGCGTCACACCAAAGTGATCCCGTACGCGGGCAACGTGGTGACCAGCGATATCGCCTATGCCTTCGGGACGCCGCCGAGCGACGCCGAAGCCATCAAGGTTCGTCACGGTTGCGCATTGGGTTCCATCGTCGGTAAAGACGAAAACGTCGAAGTACCGAGCGTAGGCGGACGGCCGCCGCGTAGCCTGCAACGTCAGACGCTGGCTGAGGTGATTGAACCGCGCTATACCGAACTGCTTAATCTGGTCAATGAAGAGATCCTGCAGCTGCAGGAACAGCTCCGCCAGCAGGGGGTGAAACACCATCTGGCGGCGGGGATTGTGTTAACCGGCGGCGCGGCGCAAATTGAAGGTCTGGCGGCCTGTGCGCAGCGCGTGTTCCATACCCAGGTGCGCATTGGCGCGCCGCTGAACATCACCGGTTTAACGGACTATGCCCAGGAGCCGTATTATTCGACGGCGGTGGGGCTGCTGCACTACGGAAAAGAGTCACATCTGAGTGGTGAAGCGGAAGTCGAAAAACGCGTGACGGCGTCGGTGGGCTCGTGGATTAAGCGACTCAACAGCTGGCTGCGAAAAGAGTTTTAATTTTTTAAGAGAACGCAGACAATTAGCGTTCTCAGGCGACAGGCACAAGACGGAGAGAAACTATGTTTGAACCTATGGAACTGACCAACGACGCGGTGATTAAAGTCATCGGCGTCGGTGGCGGCGGCGGTAATGCCGTTGAACACATGGTGCGCGAGCGCATTGAGGGTGTTGAATTCTTCGCGGTGAACACCGATGCGCAGGCGCTGCGTAAAACGGCTGTTGGCCAGACTATCCAGATCGGTAGCGGTATTACCAAAGGTCTGGGCGCTGGCGCGAACCCGGAAGTCGGCCGTAATGCGGCGGACGAAGACCGTGAAGCGCTGCGTGCGGCCCTTGATGGCGCAGACATGGTGTTCATCGCGGCAGGCATGGGCGGCGGTACCGGTACCGGCGCGGCGCCTGTTGTTGCCGAAGTGGCTAAGGATCTGGGGATCCTCACCGTTGCGGTGGTCACTAAGCCGTTTAATTTTGAAGGTAAGAAGCGCATGGCGTTTGCTGAGCAGGGGATCACCGAGCTGTCCAAGCACGTTGACTCACTGATCACCATCCCAAACGACAAGCTGCTGAAAGTACTTGGCCGCGGTATTTCTCTGCTTGACGCGTTCGGCGCGGCAAACGACGTCCTCAAAGGCGCGGTGCAGGGTATCGCTGAACTGATCACCCGTCCGGGTCTGATGAACGTTGACTTCGCGGACGTCCGTACCGTGATGTCTGAAATGGGCTACGCGATGATGGGCTCCGGCGTGGCGAGCGGTGAAGACCGTGCGGAAGAAGCGGCTGAAATGGCCATCTCTTCTCCGCTGCTGGAAGATATCGACCTGTCCGGTGCGCGCGGCGTGCTGGTTAACATCACCGCGGGCTTCGACCTGCGTCTGGATGAGTTCGAAACCGTGGGTAACACTATCCGCGCATTTGCCTCGGATAACGCCACCGTGGTTATCGGTACCTCTCTGGACCCGGATATGAACGACGAACTGCGCGTCACCGTAGTGGCGACCGGTATCGGCATGGACAAGCGTCCGGAAATTACCCTGGTGACCAACAAACAGGTTCAGCAGCCGGTGATGGATCGCTACCAGCAGCACGGTATGTCCCCGCTGACGCAAGAGCAGAAGCCGGCGGCAAAAGTGGTGAACGACAATACGCCGCAAACCGCGAAAGAGCCGGATTATCTGGATATCCCAGCCTTCCTGCGTAAGCAAGCCGATTAAGAATCGACTGGAAGTTGGGCATCTGCGCTCTTTGTGCTAAACTGGCCTCCCGATAGTGGTGTACACTTCGGTTGGATAGGTAAATTGGCGAGATTATACGATGATCAAACAAAGGACTCTTAAACGTATCGTTCAGGCGACTGGTGTCGGTTTGCATACCGGCAAGAAAGTCACACTGACGTTACGCCCTGCGCCGGCAAATACCGGGGTCATCTATCGTCGCACCGACTTGAATCCACCGGTAGATTTTCCGGCTGATGCCAAATCTGTGCGTGATACCATGCTCTGTACTTGCCTGGTTAATGAGCATGACGTGCGGATTTCTACGGTTGAACACCTGAACGCCGCATTGGCTGGCCTGGGTATCGACAACATTATTGTTGAAGTCGATGCACCGGAAATCCCGATTATGGACGGCAGTGCGGCTCCGTTCGTTTATCTGTTGCTGGACGCCGGCATCGATGAACTGAACTGCGCCAAGAAATTTGTACGTATCAAAGAGACGGTTCGCGTCGAAGATGGCGACAAATGGGCTGAATTCAAACCGTACAATGGTTTTTCGCTGGACTTCACCATCGATTTTAACCATCCGGCGATTGATGCCAGTACCCAGCGCTATACGCTGAACTTCTCGGCCGATGCGTTCATGCGTCAGATTAGCCGTGCGCGTACCTTCGGTTTCATGCGCGATATCGAATATCTGCAGTCCCGCGGCCTGTGCCTGGGCGGCAGCTTCGATTGTGCCATCGTTGTTGACGATTATCGCGTACTGAACGAAGACGGTCTGCGCTTTGAAGACGAATTTGTTCGCCACAAAATGCTGGATGCGATCGGTGACCTGTTTATGTGTGGTCACAACATTATCGGCGCATTCACGGCGTACAAATCGGGTCACGCGTTGAACAACAAACTGCTGCAGGCTGTTCTGGCAAAACAGGAAGCCTGGGAGTATGTGACCTTCGAAGACGACGCAAAATTGCCAATGGCGTTCCGCGCACCGTCGATGGTTCTGGCGTAAGCCTGACCATTCAGTAAATTCGACTGGTAACCTGGTACTCTCTCCGACCAGGGAACCAGTCGTTTTTCTTTTATAGCCTCTTCCCGTTATTTTTCGCTGCGATCGCTGGGTAATAATTAGCGCGCGTTCGCTGCTTTATTAAGCGTTTTCCCCGGGCAACGGCCTTCATTCATGCTGCCTCAGCGCGCTATTAATGTTAGTATTTGAGCGCAAAATTATTTCTCCGGGTTGCTTTACCCCGTGGACATCAGGTTGTCCTGCGAAAAACGTCAATAAAGAGACAGCCTGAACGACGACGGGTATACCAAAGAAAGGTAATGAACGTGAGTGGATTGCTGACGCGCTGGCGACAGTTTGGCAGACGGTATTTTTGGCCGCATCTCCTGTTGGGGATGGTCGCGGCCAGCCTCGGCCTGCCTGCGCTAAGCAACGGCCATGAGACCGCGACGCCAGCAAAGGCGACCGCCAGCAACCACAACCCGAGTAAAGTTAATTTCTCCCAGCTGGCGCTGCTGGAGACGAATCGCCGGCCCAACTTTACCGTCGACTACTGGCATCAGCATGCCATTCGCACCGTTATTCGTCATCTCTCTTTCGCCATGGCGCCGCAGGCGTTGCCGGTGGCGGAAGAAGCGTCTCCGCTGCAGGCGCAGCATCTGGCGCTGCTCGACACGCTCAGCGCGCTGCTGACGCAGGACAGTACGCCGCCGGTAGTGATCCGCCAGGCGGTGTATATCCCTTCCTCATATTCTGCCTTCCGCGTCAGCGCCTGGATAAGCCAGGTGGCGGGGATCCGTGCAGGGCCTCAACGTCTCAGCTGAAAATAACCACGGACCATCCTATTTTTTGTGACTCCGCACCGCGGGGCGTTTGAGATTTTATTATGCTTATTAAAATGTTAACTAAGGTTTTCGGCAGCCGTAACGACCGTACGCTGCGTCGTATGCGCAAAGTCGTCAATATCATCAACGGTATGGAACCGGCGATGGAAAAACTCTCTGATGACGAGCTGAAAGCGAAAACCGCTGAATTCCGCGCGCGCCTGGAAAAAGGCGAAGTGCTGGAAAACCTGATCCCTGAAGCGTTCGCCGTCGTTCGCGAAGCCAGTAAGCGTGTGTTCGGCATGCGCCACTTCGACGTCCAGCTGCTGGGCGGTATGGTGCTTAACGATCGCTGCATCGCCGAGATGCGTACCGGTGAAGGTAAAACCCTGACCGCGACCCTGCCGGCCTACCTCAATGCGCTGACCGGCAAAGGCGTTCACGTGGTGACCGTCAACGACTATCTGGCGCAGCGTGACGCCGAAAATAACCGCCCGCTGTTTGAATTCCTCGGCATGACGGTTGGCATCAACATGTCCGGCCTGCCGGCGCCGGCGAAGCGTGAAGCCTACGCTGCCGATATCACCTATGGCACCAACAACGAATACGGCTTCGACTACCTGCGCGACAACATGGCCTTCAGCCCGGAAGAGCGCGTTCAGCGTAAACTGCACTATGCGCTGGTGGATGAGGTGGACTCCATCCTGATCGATGAGGCGCGTACGCCGCTGATCATTTCCGGCCCGGCGGAAGACAGCTCTGAAATGTACCGTAAGGTCAACAAGATCATTCCGCACCTGATCCGTCAGGAAAAAGAAGATTCGGACACCTTCACCGGCGAAGGCCACTTCTCGGTGGATGAAAAAGCGCGTCAGGTTAACCTGACCGAACGTGGTCTGGTGCTGATTGAAGAGCTGCTGGTACAGGAAGGCATTATGGATGAAGGTGAGTCCCTGTACTCCCCGACCAACATTATGCTGATGCACCACGTCACCGCCGCGCTGCGCGCCCATGCGCTGTTCACCCGCGACGTTGACTACATTGTTAAAGATGGCGAAGTTATCATCGTCGATGAGCACACTGGTCGTACAATGCAGGGCCGCCGCTGGTCCGATGGTCTGCACCAGGCCGTTGAGGCCAAAGAGGGCGTGGAGATCCAGAACGAGAACCAGACCCTGGCCTCTATCACCTTCCAGAACTATTTCCGTCTGTATGAGAAACTGGCGGGGATGACCGGTACCGCCGATACTGAAGCCTTTGAATTCAGCTCTATCTATAAGCTGGATACCGTGGTCGTGCCGACCAACCGTCCGATGATCCGTAAAGACATGGCGGATCTGGTCTATATGACCGAAGCGGAAAAAATTCAGGCGATTATCGAAGATATCAAAACCCGTACCGCAGCCGGTCAGCCGGTGTTGGTGGGGACAATCTCGATCGAAAAATCGGAAGTGGTTTCCCGTGAGCTGACCAAAGCCGGCATTAAGCACAACGTTCTGAACGCCAAGTTCCATGCCAGCGAAGCGGATATCGTCGCTCAGGCAGGCTATCCTTCCGCGGTGACCATCGCTACCAACATGGCGGGCCGTGGTACCGATATTATGCTCGGCGGTAGCTGGCAGGCGGAAGTCGCGGCGCTGGAAAATCCAACGCCTGAGCAGATTGAAAAAATCAAAGCCGACTGGCAGGTGCGCCACGATGCGGTACTGGCCGCAGGCGGCCTGCACATTATCGGTACCGAGCGTCATGAATCACGCCGTATCGATAACCAGCTGCGCGGCCGTGCCGGTCGTCAGGGGGATGCCGGTTCTTCCCGCTTCTACCTGTCGATGGAAGACGCCCTGATGCGTATCTTCGCCTCCGATCGCGTTTCCGGCATGATGCGTAAACTGGGGATGAAACCCGGCGAAGCCATTGAGCACCCGTGGGTCACCAAGGCTATCGCCAACGCGCAGCGTAAAGTTGAGAGCCGTAACTTCGATATTCGTAAGCAGTTGCTGGAATATGATGATGTGGCCAACGACCAGCGCCGGGCGATTTACACCCAGCGTAACGAACTGCTGGACGTGTCTGACGTCAGCGAAACCATCAACAGCATCCGCGAAGACGTGTTTAAGGCGACTATCGATGCCCATATTCCGCCGCAGTCGCTGGAGGAGATGTGGGATATCGAAGGCCTGCAGGAGCGTCTGAAAAACGACTTCGACCTCGACCTGCCAATCAAAGAGTGGCTGGATAAAGAGCCGGAGCTGCATGAAGAGACCCTGCGCGAACGTATTCTGCAGAGCGCGGTAGAGACCTACCAGCGTAAAGAGGAAGTGGTCGGCGCTGAAATGATGCGCCACTTCGAGAAAGGCGTGATGCTCCAGACTCTGGATTCACTGTGGAAAGAACATCTGGCGGCGATGGACTACCTGCGCCAGGGTATCCACCTGCGCGGCTATGCGCAGAAAGATCCGAAGCAGGAGTACAAGCGCGAATCGTTCTCTATGTTTGCCGCGATGCTGGAGTCACTGAAGTATGAAGTGATCAGCACCCTGAGCAAAGTGCAGGTGCGGATGCCGGAAGAAGTCGAGGCGATGGAGCAGCAACGTCGTGAAGAGGCCGAGCGCCTGGCGCAGATGCAGCAGCTCAGCCATCAGAGCGATGATGAAGCCGCTGCACAGGATCTGGCGGCACAAACCGGCGAACGTAAAGTGGGGCGTAACGATCCTTGCCCGTGCGGTTCCGGTAAAAAATACAAACAGTGCCATGGCCGTCTGAGCTAAGGGCTGATAAAAAAACAAAGGCGCAGAGTTCTGCGCCTTTTTTATGGAGCTGATTCAATGAAAAAACTGCAAATCGCCGTAGGGATAATTCGCAATCCAGAAGGCGACATCTTTATTACCCAGCGCGCCGCGGATGCCCATATGGCGAATAAGCTGGAGTTCCCGGGCGGGAAGATTGAATCTGATGAAACGCCGGAGCAGGCGTTGATCCGCGAGCTGCAGGAAGAGGTGGGAATTACGGCCACTACCTTTTCACTATTTGATAAGCTGGAGTATCAGTTCCCCGATCGCCACATTACGCTGTGGTTTTTCCTCGTGGAAAGTTGGGAAGGC
The DNA here is from genome assembly GCF_040062325.1 of Klebsiella sp. GG_Kp175. Taxonomy (NCBI): domain Bacteria; kingdom Pseudomonadati; phylum Pseudomonadota; class Gammaproteobacteria; order Enterobacterales; family Enterobacteriaceae; genus Klebsiella; species Klebsiella sp. GG_Kp175. The sequence continues at coordinate 154,466 of NZ_JBEAFX010000005.1, forward strand.
GAGCCCTGGGGTAAAGAGGGGCAGCCGGGACAGTGGATGACGCGGCAGGCGCTGGATCCGGAAGCGTTTCCCCCGGCGAATGAACCGGTTATCCGCAAACTTATCGCCCAGGGCTGAACCCCAGGTTGGGAGGCTAACCCAACTGGCGTTGGGTTAGCGTGCCGTCAAATCAGGGCTGCTGCTCGCTCCAGTCATCGCTATCGGAGAGATCGCCCGCGCTGGGGATGCGCTTCTCCTCTGCTGCCCATTCTCCCAAATCGATCAGCTGGCAGCGTTTGCTGCAAAATGGACGATAGGGGCTTTGTTCGCCCCATACCACGTTTTTGCCGCAGGTCGGACAATTGACGATAGTCTCTTCTGACATGTTATCTCCTTAACAGCAGGCCAGTTCAAAATCAAAGCGCTCCGGCACGATCCCATACTCACTGTCCAGCGGCAGGAAGCGGATGGCGAAACGGCTCTTATGGCCAGAGATCTGCGGATAAAGCTGGTGGGCCAGATCGAGACGCAGGCGCAGCAGATCGGCATCTTCGCCATTATCCTGATAAAAGCCATTGAGGCTGGTCTGTTTGCGAAACTGTCCGGAGTTACGAATCAGATCGAGGATCAGGCTCAGGGACTGGACCAATGGATCGAGGCTGGCAAGCCAGCTGGCCACCTGCTCGTCACGATGCGCCTGCGGCATATGGAGCCAGATATGCAGGGTCGGTAAATCGAAGCTGCAGCAGCCGCCAGGGATACTCAGGCGCTGGCGCACTAGCGCAATCAGGCGATCTTCACGCAGAAACTGACCAATGCGCGGCGCGGCCATCAGGGTGCTGGAAGACTGCTTGAGCTGCTGGCGCAGCGCGTTAATGCGCTCCTGATCGACTCCCGGCACTTCTGCCCAGGACTGGAGCTTACGCTGCTGGCGCTCCAGCTCTTTGACCAGATCGGTACGCACCTCGCCGCGCTCCAGGACATCCAGCAGATCGCCGGCGTTACGGAAAAAATGGAGCGCATCGGCATGGCTGGCAATCATCGGATGGAAAGCCATCTGCTGGATCAGAAATTCGATGCGCAGCCAGGTGCGCATTTTCTCATTAAGAGGATGTTCAAACAGAACGGGGGTATGCATTACGAGTTTTCCTGTGAGGCGGCCTGCAATGCCAGCGTTAAATACTTTTCGTGCAGGCGGGCAACATCCGATGCCACTGCATCCGGAGTGCCAGTGTTTTCAATAACATCGTCCGCGATGGCCAGGCGCTGCTCGCGCGTGGCCTGGGCGGCAAGAATATGTTCAGCATGTTCGCGGCTGACCTTATCGCGCAGCATGGTGCGTTCGATTTGCGTCTCTTTTGGCACATCGACGACCAGTACGCGATCGGCCTGGCTGGACAGGCGGTTTTCGACCAGCAAAGGTACGACCCAGAGGAGATAAGGGGAGGTGGCGGCCTGCATCTGGCGGCGCGTTTCCTGCTGAATCAGCGGATGCAACAGCGCGTTGAGCCAGGCTTTTTCCTCCACCTGAGCAAAAATTTTTTCCCGCAGCAGACGGCGGTTTAGCGTGCCGTCGGGGGCAATCATCTGTGGCCCGAAGTGGCCGGCAATGGCCTGGAGCGCCGGGGTGCCAGGTTCGACCACCTGGCGGGCGATAACATCGGCATCGATAACCTTAATCCCGAGCTGCGCGAAGGCGTCGGCGACCGTACTTTTACCGCTGCCAATCCCGCCTGTTAACGCGACTGTGTACCCCATATCTTCTGACCCTGAAACGGATTGCTCGTATTTTTGGTATTCAGACAGCGAGGACGGGCAGTATGCCGGAGAGGCGACAGCGATCTTGTCGTGATGGCACCGTGCCAGCCGGGAGCGCCGTCCGCTATTCTGTTTCTTTTAATCAAGCAAATCAAATGGTTAAAAATAATGCGCTGGCGGGTGGAGATATAAGCGCTTTTTTCTCCATTCACCAGGTAAATTTATACGATTGTAGCGTAAAAAAAGTGAAAATCGCAGTCTTGCGCGGGCCTGATTCGTGCGTATGATAACGTCACTGGAGTTGTGCTCTCACATTAATGCCATTAACCCCAGGAATTCGCACATGCGTATTGAAGAAGATCTGAAGCTTGGTTTCAAAGACGTTCTTATCCGCCCGAAACGCTCTACCCTCAAAAGCCGTTCTGATGTCGAGCTGGAACGTGAATTCACCTTTAAACATTCAGGCCTGACCTGGTCCGGTGTGCCGATTATTGCGGCTAACATGGACACCGTCGGCACCTTCAGCATGGCGAAAGCGCTGGCCACTTTTGGCATTCTGACGGCAGTACACAAGCACTACACCGCGGAAGAATGGCAGGCGTTTGTCCAGAGCGTATCCGCAGACGTTCTCAAGCATGTGATGGTTTCCACCGGTACTTCCGATGCGGATTTTGATAAAACGCAACAGATCCTCTCTCAGAACCCACAATTGAACTTTGTGTGCATTGACGTCGCCAATGGCTACTCTGAACACTTCGTCCAGTTTGTGGCGAAGGCGCGCGAAGCCTGGCCGCAAAAAACCATTATTGCCGGGAACGTGGTCACCGGTGAAATGTGTGAAGAGCTAATCCTCTCCGGCGCCGATATTGTCAAAGTTGGCATTGGCCCGGGCTCCGTCTGCACCACCCGCGTCAAAACCGGTGTCGGCTACCCGCAGCTCTCCGCCGTGATCGAGTGTGCTGATGCCGCACATGGCCTTGGCGGCCAGATCATCAGCGACGGCGGTTGCACCATGCCGGGCGATGTGGCGAAAGCCTTCGGCGGCGGCGCTGATTTCGTGATGCTCGGCGGTATGCTGGCGGGCCACGAAGAGAGCGGCGGTACTGTGGTTGAAGAGAACGGTGAAAAATTCATGCTGTTTTACGGTATGAGCTCCGAATCGGCGATGACCCGCCATGTGGGCGGTGTCGCGAAATACCGCGCGGCGGAAGGGAAAACCGTTAAGCTGCCGCTGCGTGGCCCGGTGGACAATACCGCGCGCGACATTCTCGGCGGCCTGCGCTCTGCCTGCACCTACGTTGGCGCCTCGCGACTGAAAGAGCTGACCAAACGCACCACCTTTATCCGCGTTCAGGAACAAGAGAACCGGGTATTCAATAGCCTGTAACCGGCTGCGCTGGCGCCTGCGCGGTGCCAGCGTTGCTTATCCTCCCGCCCCGCCAATGGCATCGCCCAGATGAAAAACGGGCAAATACATTGCCACCACCAGAATCCCGACCAGCGAGCCGGTTATCACCAGCATCATGGGTTCAAGATGCGCAGCCAGACTATCGGCTCGCTGATAGGTTTGCTCGCGATGATGATGCGCCAGGTTTTCCAGCATCTGATCCAGCGCTCCCGCGCTTTCCCCCGTGCGGATGAGCTGCAGGCACAGCGGTGTAAAACCGCCGCAGCGGCTTAACGCCTGCCAAATCGGCTCCCCCTGAACGATCAGCGCGCGGGCCTGCGCCAGACGCTGGCTCCATAGCGGGCACGACAGGGACTCTTCAACGCTTTGCAGCCCCTGCAGAAAGCTAATACCGGCGCTTTGGGTTAACGCCAGGATGGTGAAGATCAGGCTCAGCTGTTGTCCGCCGATCAGGGAACCAATGAGAGGGAGCGCGTTAAGCAACCGCTGGCGGCGCAGCAGCCAGTCGCTGCGCCGCCGGATCAGCTGGTTGAGCAGCAGCGGGCTCAGCAGCGAGGCCAGCAGCAGCGGCCAGCCGCGACTTAGCATGTCGCCTGCCGCAACGACCATCCGCGTCAATAGCGGTAGCGGCGTACTGAACGTCTGGTAGATGGCGGTGAACTCGGGCAGGACAAAATAGAGCATCCCCAGCACCACCAACAGCGCCAGAGAGAGCACGATCAGCGGGTAGCGCAGCGCTTTTTTGACTTTGCTGGCGAGCCGCTGCTGCTCCTGCTGCTGATTCGCCAACTGCAGGCAGCAGATATCGAGCTTGCCCGTCAGTTCGCCGGTGCTAATCATCGCCAGATATAGGGGCGGAAAAGCCTGGGGCCACTGCGCCAGCGCGGCAGAGAACGCCACGCCCTGGGCCAGCTCGCGGCCTAGCGCCTCAAGCAGCGCCTGCCACTGGGCATGCGACTGCTGCTGCGCCAGCAGCGATAACCCTTCCGCCAGCGGCAGGCCGGCCTGCAGCAGGGTTGCCAACTGGCGGATTGTTTCGCTGCTGTAGCGCGGGTGCCACAGGCTTTGCTTCACCGTACAGCGGCGTATAGCCAGCGGCAGGATGCGCTGCTGCTGGAGGTGATGCAGCACCTCCGGACGACTGGCTTGCCATAGCATCCCCTGACAAGGAGCGCCTTGCGCATCGACGCCTCGCCAGCGCCAGAGACGCTTAGTCGCCATGGGGGATCCCCAGCACCCGCACCACCTCTTCGAGGCTGGTCAAGCCCTGTTCGATAGCCTGACATCCGCTTTCGAAGAGCGTCATCATGCCCGCGGCTCGCGCCAGAGATTCGATCTCAATGGCGTTGAGCCCCTGGACTATCCCCTGACGTAGCCCCTGAGTGACAGGCAAGACCTCGAACAGCGCCAGCCTGCCGTGATACCCGTGATAACAGTGTTCGCAGCCCGCAGCCTGCCAGCGCGGCAGTGGGCGGGGCCACAGACTGTGCGGCAGGTCGGCGGCACTGCCGGCATTGCGCCGGCAGTGGGGGCACAGCTTGCGGACCAGACGCTGGGCGATAACCAGCGAGAGCGCAGAGGAGATCATCCAGCGGGCGATGCCCATTTGCTGCAGGCGGGTGAGGGTTTCGCTGGTGGAATTGGTGTGCAGAGTAGAGAGCACCAGATGACCCGTTTGGGCGGCTTTCAGCGCGATTTCAGCGGTTTCGGCATCGCGGATTTCACCCACCATCACAATATCCGGGTCCTGACGTAACAGGGCGCGCAGTACGCTGTGAAAGGTCAGCCCGGCGCGCGGGTTGATTTGCGTCTGGTTCATCCCGGCGATGGGGATCTCCAGAGGATCCTCGACGCTACAGATGTTCACTTGCTCCCGGTTTCGCGCCTGCAGGGCGCTGTAGAGGGTTACCGTTTTCCCGCTTCCGGTTGGGCCAGTGACCAGCAGCAGCCCCTGCGGCTGATTCAGCGCCTGGCGGAAGGCCGCCAGCTGAGAGGATGAGAGGCCGAGCGCCTCCAGATCCAGCGCCTGGTCAACCTGATGCAGAAGGCGCAGGACAATTTTCTCGCCATAGCGGCAGGGCAGAGTGGCGATGCGAAAGGAGAGCTGCCGTCCGGCGAGGTTCAGCGCGAACTGACCATCCTGCGGCAAACGATGCTCGGCGATATCGAGACTGGCCATCACTTTGAGTCGTGCGATAACCGGCGCGGCCAGCTCGGGCGCCAGCAGCGGCAGGGCGTGTAGCACGCCATCGACACGCAGGCGGATCCGTAAGTGCGTTTCCGTGGGTTCGATATGAATATCGGAGGCCCGCTGACGCAGGGCCTGCTCGAGGATCTGATTGACCCGTTCGGCGATGTTTTCCGGGCCTGCATTTTGCGCCAGCAGCGCCTGCTTTTCCTGGACTTGCAGGCGCTTATCCATCTGCTCCTGGCTCCAGCATTCAATATCGATCCGTTTTTGCGTCGCGAAACGTAGCGCCTCCATTAGCTCCGTCGGCGGGGTATCGACCACCGCAATGGATATCGTCTGCTCATCGCTGTGCAGCAGCAGGGCGTGATGGCGACGACAGAGAGGGATCAGCTGTTCTGTTTTCATGTTGTCGCCCTCACTTCACGCGGAAGACGTCTTCGCAGGCCTGCTGAAGCGCGCTGTTGTCGGTGATAGTGCATACCCGCTGCCAGCCGGTGACGCCCTCGGCGTTATCCCAGGTCGGGGTTAGGGTGACGCCCAGTCCGTTGAGACTTTCCTGGCCGGTGAGGGTAACGACCCCTTTTGCCACGCTCATGGCGGAGAGGTAGCGCGTGGTGGTTGGCGAGGGGATGCCATTGCTGCCGCCGTCGCATGTCGTCAGGCCGCCATGATCGAGCGCGCAAAGTTCAATTGCCGTCCGGTAGGGGACAAAGGTCTGCAGCAGATCGGTGAGGGCGGCTTTACGCAGGTAGTTCTGGTAGGCCGGGATGCCGATGGCGCTGAGAATGGCGATGATGCCGATGACCACCATCAGTTCAATCAGGGTAAAACCTCGTTGTTTATCCATAAGTCGCTCCTTGTTGTGACAGAAGCACTGTGACGGGATTCAGGGGGACAGGCGAGGAGACGAAAACGATCCGGGAAACCGGGTTCCAGGGTTTTTAGCGGGATTGCATGGTGAGCAAGAGCGGCTGCGAGTCGGGTCGCAAATTCAGGCCTTCACGCCGGAAACGTGAAGGCCCAATCTTCAGCGAAAACGCATCGACAGGTCGAGCGCCTGCACATGTTTGGTCAGGGCCCCGACGGAGATATAGTCGACCCCGGTGTCGGCAAATTCGCGGATGGTGTCAAAGGTGACGTTGCCGGAGACCTCGAGCGCCGCCTGGCCAGCGGTGATTTTCACCGCCTCGCGCATCAGGTCGGTGGTGAAGTTATCGAGCATAATGATATCGGCCCCGGCTTTTAACGCCTGCTCCAGCTCATCCAGCGTTTCCACTTCCACTTCCACCGGCACATCAGGATGCAGCCAGAACGCCTTTTCCACCGCCTGACGGATCGAGCCGGAGGCGATGATGTGGTTTTCTTTAATCAGGAAAGCGTCGAACAGCCCCAGGCGGTGGTTGGCGCCGCCGCCGCAGAGAACCGCGTATTTCAAAGCGGTACGCAGCCCTGGCAGCGTTTTGCGCGTATCCAGGAGTTGGGTTTTGGTGCCCGCCAGCAGGTCGACATAGCGGCGGACAACGCTGGCGACGCCGGAGAGGGTTTGTACAAAGTTCAGCGCCGTACGTTCGCCAGTGAGCAGAATGCGCGATGGGCCTTCCAGCTCGAACAGGGGTTGATCGGCTTTGACCGCATCGCCATCGGCGACGTGCCAGGTGATATTCACGTCGTCACCGGCGAGCTGAATGAAGACCTCTTCCACCCAGCGTTTACCACAGAAGACGCCATCTTCGCGGGTAATGACCACCGCATGGGAGCGTGCATCCTGCGGCAATAATTGTGCGCTAATATCGTTGCTGGCGTCGACTTCGCCGCCCAAATCTTCCCGCAGGGAGTGTGCGACAGCATCGGTAATATCGAGATTAATACGTTCCAGCAGCACGTCACGGCGGCGGTCGGGGTTGTAACGACGAGGCGACATGATAAAGCTCCAGATAGATAAGATTCAGAAGTGGGAAACATGCTAACCTGAACGACGTTTCAGTACCATACACACTTCATCCTTTGGGCCGGCGTGTGGCCCGGAAGCATGAGTTCGCGAAAGGAGATCCCGCATGCAGTTGAACGAGGGATGGCTGGTCGGCGCGCGGCGGGTTCCCTCGCCGCACCATGACTGCCGTCCGGATGAAGAGGCCCCTTCCTTATTGGTGGTGCATAATATCAGCCTGCCGCCAGGTGAATTTGGTGGTCCATGGATTGACGCGCTGTTCACCGGCACCCTGGATCCTCACGCGCATCCTTTCTTTGCCGAGATCGCTCATCTGCGCGTTTCGGCGCATTGTCTGATTCGCCGTGATGGTGAAATCGTGCAGTATGTGCCTTTCGATAAGCGTGCATGGCATGCGGGTGTCTCCAGCTATCAGGGGCGTGAACGCTGCAATGACTTTTCCATCGGTATAGAGCTGGAAGGCACGGATACCCTGGCGTATACCGATGCGCAGTACCAGCAGCTGGCGGCGGTGACGGATCTGCTTATCACGATTTATCCTGCCATCGCCGCAAACATCACGGGCCATAGCGATATCGCGCCCGTGCGCAAGACGGACCCGGGACCGGCCTTTGACTGGAAAAAATTTCGTGCGCTGCTCAGCGCGCCGTCCGAAAAGGAGACCTCATGACGCTGTTTACTACGCTGCTGGTGCTTATCGCTGAACGCCTGTTTAAACTGGGCGAACACTGGCAGCTTGATCATCGGCTGGAGGTGGCGTTCCGCCGGATAAAACATTTCTCGTTGCCGGGAACGCTGCTGATGACCCTGGTCGCCGTCGCGGTGGTCTACATTATTCAGCGCTTGCTGCAGGGGCAGCTGTTCAACGTACCGCTGCTGGTGTTCTGGATTTTGCTAGGCCTGCTGTGCATCGGCGCCGGTAAGGTTCGGCTGCACTATCATGCCTATCTGAAAGCGGCGTCGCGCAATGACAGCCGCGCCTGCGATGCGATGGCCAGCGAGCTGACGTTGATACACGGCGTCCCCCCGGGCTGTGATGAGCGCGAGTACCTTAGCGAACTGCAAAATGCGCTGCTATGGATTAACTATCGTTACTACCTGGCGCCACTCTTCTGGTTTGTGGTCGGTGGGGCGTGGGGGCCGCTGACGCTTATCGCCTATAGCGTCCTGCGTGCCTGGCAGACGTGGCTGGCGCGCTACCAGACGCCGCATCATCGTTTGCAGTCTGGAATCGATGGTATCCTGCATATTGTGGACTGGCTGCCGGTGCGTCTGGTGGGGGTTGTCTATGCTCTGGTGGGGCATGGAGAGAAAGCGCTCCCGGCGTGGTTTGCATCGTTAGGCGACCGCCATTCGTCGCAGTATCAGGTATTGACCCGCCTGGCGCAGTATTCCCTGGCTCGTGAACCGCACGTGGATAAAGTGGCGACCCCGAAGGCCGCGGTGTCGATGGCCAAGAAAACCTCGCTGGTGGTGGTGGTGATCATGGCGCTGCTGACGATTTACGGCACCCTGGTGTAACGGCCTGCGCTCGTACTCTACCTGCCACGATACCCTCACATCTGGGGCGTTAATTGCCGGATGGCGTTGCGCTTATCCGGCCTGGAGACCCACACTGCGCAGGCCCGGCAAGCAACAGCGGCGCCGGATTCTATATCAGACGCCGTACCTGGCATGTTGCCGGGCGGCGGTTTCGCCTGACCCGGCCTGGAGAACCCGCGCCAGCGGGCCGCATACCGAACCGCTACAGCGTATCCGCCGGCGGGATGCCGAAGTCGGGCATGCCGTCCTCTCTCCAGCTGACGAGTTTTAGCCGGGTATGACGATTGGGGTCATACAGCGGGTCGCCTTCAATCTCGGTGTAATTCCGCGCGTGGTAGACCAGCACATCTTCCCCCGCCGGCGTTTGGGTAAAACTATTATGGCCCGGGCCATACTGGCGGTTTTCATAGCTGGTCCGGAACACCGGCTGCGGGGCTTTATGCCAGTTTGCCGGCTGCAGCGGATCGGCCTGCCGGTCAATCCAGAGCAACCCCATGCAGTAGTTTTCGTCGGTGGCGCTGGCGGAATAGCTGATGAACAGCTTATCGCCATGCACCAGCACCGCGGGTCCTTCATTGACCTTAAATCCCCGACACTCCCAGTCGAACTCCGGCTTGCTCAGCATGACCGGCTCGCCTTTTAGCGTCCACGGGTTGGCCATTTCAGCGAGATACAGGTTTGAGTTGCCCTCGATATGCGGCGATTTTTGCGCCCACAGGTACCAGCGTTTGCCCTGATGGATAAAGGTGGTGGCATCGAGGGCGAAGGTATCGAAAGGGGTGACCACCTGGCCTTTTTCCTGCCAGCGGCCGGTCAGCGGATCGTTGTCGGCGCACTCGATAACGAACATACGATTCTGGAACATGCCCAGCGCATCCAGATCGTGGGTATGGGTGGCGGCAAAATAGATATACCACTTCCCGTCTATCTCATGTAGCTCCGGCGCCCAAATCAGCTGGCTCATCGGCCCGCTTTGCGGTGCGCGCCAGACCACTACCGGCTCCGCATCGCGTAATCCTTCAAGGGTCGCCGCGCGCCTGATCTCCAGCCGGTCGTATTCCGGCACCGAGGCAATAAAGTAGTAGTGATTAAGGTGGCGCAGAATAAAGGGATCTGCGCGCTGTTCAATAAAGGGGTTGGGCCAGTTATTCATCAGGCTTTCCTTACGTGTTCACTGGTTTTCAGTTCCTGGTATTCATTCAGCTCGCTGTAGTTGCTGCGGCGCTTCTCTAAATCGCTCTGGATCTGGCGCATCAGGGTGCGGTCAACTTTCAGCAGGCGCACCACGCCGGCGGTGATCAGGTAGCCGACGCCGGGGATAACCGAGAACAGCAGCACGATGCCGTTGAGGGCGGAGGCGCTTTGCGCTTTGGCGCCAGCGTCGTAGCCGTACCATGACAACAGGAATCCGACCATCGCCCCGGCGACCGCCAGGCCGACTTTGAGGAAGAACAGATTGCCGGAGAAGCTAATGCCGGTGATGCGCTTGCCGGTTTTCCACTCGCCGTAGTCGTCAACATCGGACATCAGCGACCAGTGCAGCGGGGAGGGAATTTGATGCAGGATGTTGAGCAGGAAGTAGAGCACCATAATCAGCGTGGTGGCGTGCGGATTAAAGAAATAGAAGGCGCAGGAGAAGATCGCCAGCACGATATTGGTCCAGAAGAAGACCTGCAGTTTGCACCAGCGGTCGGTGAGGACTTTTGCCAGCATGCTGCCAATCATCATCCCGACCACGCCGAGGCTGATAAACAGAGTGGCAAAATGGGTGCTTTGCCCCATTACCCAGGTGACGTAGTACATGGTGGCGGCCATGCGGATAAAGCCCGGACAGACGTTGCACAGCGTGAGCAACAGGATGCGTACCCACTGGTCATTTTTCCACACATCTTTGAGATCTTTTTTCAGTTCATCATTGGTCTGTACCGCCGGGTGGATGCGTTCGCGCACGGTAGCGAAGCAGAACAGGAACATACACATGCCGATGAAGGCCAGCACGGTCATCGCCATCTGATAGCCCTTCGCTTTATCGGCGCCGCCGAACCAGTCGGCCATTGGCAGCAGCGTTAATGACAGCAACAGCGTGGCGATACCCACCATCACGAAACGATAAGACTGGCAGGCAACGCGCTCTTTCGGATCGGCGGTCATCACCGTTCCCAGCGAGCAGTAGGGGATGTTAATCGCGGTATAGGTAATCGACAGCAGAAAGTAGGTGACAAACGCATAGATGACTTTGCTGTTATAGGTCCACTCAGGAGTGGTGAACATCAGGACGCTGAACAGGGCGTAGGGGAAAGCAATCCACAGCAGCCATGGACGAAAGCGGCCATATTTACTGCGGGTGCGGTCGGCGAGGGCGCCCATGATCGGGTCGGTCACCGCATCGATGACGCGCACCGACAGCAGCAGTACGCCCACCAGCGCCGGCGCCAGACCGAAAATATCGGTATAAAAATAGTTAACAAACAGCATGATGGCGCCAAAGATGATATTGCATCCGGCATCCCCCATCCCATAACCAATCTTTTCTTTTATTGAAAGTCTATTGTCTGCCATGTGCGGTCTCTCCGTTGCAGTATGGAGAGAATTATTGGCTGCTATCGAGAGAATTACGTTGCAGGAACGCGTTGACGATATGGATAAAAAAGCTATGGAGGGGAAAGTGTGAAGCAGATAACAATGCTCTGCGCCCGTCATTCAGGGAGGGGGCGCAGAGCAAAGAGAATTATTGATGAGATGTATTATTGTGCTTTTATGGTGGCGGCGGCTTTCTGTTTAAACAGATAGCCCACGCCCAGCACGGCGATCCATACCGGGATCAGCCAAACGGAAATCGCCATCCCCGGGGTCATCAGCATAATTACCAGCACCGCGGCCATAAACAGCAGGCACACCCAGTTACCCAGCGGGTAGAAGAGGGCGGGGAAGCGAGTGGTGACCCCCTGCTGCTGTTTGGCGCGACGGAATTTGATATGCGCGAGGCTGATCATCGCCCAGTTGATCACCAGGGCGGAGACTACCAGCGCCATCAGCAGGCCAAATGCGGATTCCGGCGCCAGGTAGTTGATCAGCACACACAGGGCGGTGACCACGGCGGAGACGAGAATGGTATTCACTGGCACGCCGCGTTTGTCGACGCTGAGCAGCGCTTTCGGTGCGTTCCCCTGCTGGGCAAGACCGAACAGCATACGGCTGTTGCAGTAGACGCAGCTGTTATACACCGACAGGGCCGCCGTCAGCACCACTACGTTGAGGGCGTTTGCCACCAGCGTATCGCCAAGCTCATGGAAAATCAGGACGAACGGACTGGTGTCCGCAGTCACACGCGTCCACGGCAGCAGCGAGAGCAGTACCGCCAGCGAGCCAACATAGAAGATCAGGATACGGTAGATAACCTGGTTAGTGGCTTTCGGGATGCTTTGCTCCGGGTTATCCGCTTCCGCCGCGGTGATACCCACCAGCTCCAGACCGCCGAAGGAGAACATGATGATCGCCATCATCATTACCAGTCCGGTAAAGCCGTGCGGCAGGAACCCGCCTTGATCCCAGAGGTTACGTACTGTCGCCTGCGGGCCGCCGTTACCGCTGAACAGCAGCCAGCCGCCGAACAAAATCATCGCCACAACGGCGACCACTTTGATAATGGCAAACCAGAACTCCATTTCCCCGAACACTTTCACGTTGGTCAGGTTAATGGCGTTGATGGCGATGAAGAAGACCGCCGCTGAGGCCCAGGTTGGGATTTCCGGCCACCAGAACTGGATATATTTGCCGACGGCAGTGAGTTCCGCCATGGCCACCAGGACATACAGCACCCAGTAGTTCCAGCCGGAGGCGAAGCCGGCAAAGCCGCCCCAGTATTTATAAGCAAAGTGGCTAAACGAACCGGCTACCGGCTCTTCCACCACCATTTCGCCCAGCTGACGCATGATCAGAAAGGCGATAAAACCGGCAATCGCGTAACCAAGAATGATACCCGGGCCGGCGGACTGAATGACGGACGCGCTCCCCAGAAACAGGCCGGTGCCGATAGCCCCGCCCAGCGCGATGAGCTGGATGTGGCGGTTTTTCAGGCCGCGCTTCAGCCGATCGCCGTGCTGTTGACCTTCCATATGAAACCTCGTGTGTGATTATTTTTTGTGTACGTCATCCGTCAGGTTGCTGCTTCACTGCTGTCCCTGCCAGAAAGCATAGCCAGCGAAAATTTGGGCGAAGTGGCCCACTTTTTACCTGAGTGATGGCGCGCACATATTGTTGTGTTTGTGTATTTAGCGACTTCCGTTTCTGTATTGTTTTGTTTACGGAAGGCGGTGCGGTAATTCAGAAAAAGGCCTTTCGTCTCAGGGAGAATAGTGGTAAGCGCGTTTGAATGCACCTGCTTTATGAAGGGATGATGACCATGTGTCTAAAAAGACATCAATAGACACATTCTGTATTATTCCGATGCACTGCTTCTTTCTGATTATTTATTCAATGATATTGTCTTTATATTCATTTATTGGGTCGTTGAATCGGTTCAGATAGCGTAATTTTTCGTTTCCATTAAGTTAATGCTACCTCTTTATGAGTAAACGTAACATTTGTGCAAGGTTACATTTCTGAAATGTTATTTCTGTAAGGTTGTTAAAATGTCCGTCGTTTACTGATTTCAATCAAAACCTGTATGGACAGAAGGTGAATACTTTGTTACTTTAGCGCTACGAACTTTAAATTGGTAAGACCAATTGACTCCGGGCTAATGGCAGAGACAGGGAATATGGCCTACAGCAAAATCCGCCAACCAAAATTATCCGATGTGATAGAGCAGCAGCTGGAGTTTCTGATCCTTGAGGGGACCTTGCGCCCCGGTGAAAAACTCCCGCCTGAACGCGAACTGGCTAAACAGTTCGACGTTTCCCGCCCCTCGCTGCGTGAGGCGATTCAACGCCTCGAAGCCAAGGGCCTGTTGCTTCGTCGTCAGGGAGGTGGAACGTTTGTTCAGAGCCGCCTGTGGCAGAGCTTCAGCGATCCGCTGGTCGAGCTGCTGTCCGATCACCCTGAATCCCAATTCGATCTGCTTGAGACCCGTCACGCGCTGGAAGGCATTGCGGCTTATTACGCGGCGCTGCGCAGCAATGATGAAGATCGCGACCGTATCCGCGAGCTGCATCAGGCTATTGAGCGGGCTCAGCAGTCGGGCGATCTGGACGCTGAGTCCGGCGCCGTCGTCCAGTACCAAATCGCCGTCACCGAGGCGGCACACAATGTGGTTTTGCTTCATCTGCTAAGGTGTATGGAGCCGATGCTGGCGCAAAACGTGCGTCAGAACTTTGAATTGCTGTATGCCCGCCGGGAAATGCTCCCGTTGGTCAGCAACCATCGCACTCGCATTTTCGAGGCGATAATGGCCGGGGAGCCGGAGCAGGCGCGTGAGGCGTCGCACCGTCACCTGGCGTTCATTGAGGAAATTTTGCTGGACCGTAGCCGTGAGCAGAGTCGTAGAGAACGCTCGCTGCGTCGTTTACAGCAACGAAAGGACGAGAACTCCGGTTCTTAAGCGCCATTTTTAGAGCGCGGCAACTAAACGCAGAACCTGTCTTATTGAATTTTTGGTTGTTCAAAGGTGAAGAACGAAGAGTTCAATGGGACAGGTTCCAGATTAATCAACGATTAGATAGATAAGGAATACCCCCCATGTCAGAACGTTTACCAAATGACGTGGATCCGATCGAAACTCGCGACTGGCTACAGGCGATCGAATCGGTCATCCGTGAAGAAGGTGTTGAGCGCGCTCAGTATCTTATTGATCAACTCCTTTCTGAAGCCCGCAAAGGCGGGGTGAAAGTGGCTGCTGGCGCATCAACCGGCGGTTACGTCAACACTATTGCCGTTGAAGATGAGCCGGAATATCCGGGTAATCTGGATCTGGAACGTCGTATCCGTTCTGCGATCCGCTGGAACGCCATCATGACCGTTCTGCGCGCATCGAAAAAAGATCTCGAACTGGGCGGCCACATGGCTTCTTTCCAGTCTTCCGCAACCTTCTACGAAGTGTGCTTCAACCACTTCTTCCGCGCACGCAATGAGCAGGATGGCGGCGACCTGGTGTACTTCCAGGGTCACATCTCTCCGGGCGTTTATGCGCGTGCGTTCCTGGAAGGTCGTCTGACTGAAGAGCAGATGAACAACTTCCGTCAGGAAGTTCACGGTAAAGGTCTGTCCTCTTATCCGCACCCGAAACTGATGCCGGAATTCTGGCAGTTCCCGACCGTTTCTATGGGCCTGGGCCCAATCGGGGCGATTTATCAGGCTAAATTCCTGAAATATCTGGAACACCGTGGTCTGAAAGACACCTCCAAACAAACCGTTTACGCGTTCCTGGGCGACGGTGAGATGGACGAGCCGGAATCTAAAGGCGCGATCACCATCGCAACCCGTGAGAAGCTCGACAACCTGGTGTTCGTTATCAACTGTAACCTGCAGCGTCTTGACGGTCCGGTCACCGGTAACGGCAAAATCATTAACGAACTGGAAGGCATCTTCGCGGGCGCTGGCTGGAACGTTATCAAGGTTATCTGGGGCGGTCGTTGGGATGAGCTGCTGCGTAAAGACACCAGCGGTAAGCTGATTCAGCTGATGGAAGAAACCGTTGACGGCGATTACCAGACCTTTAAATCCAAAGACGGCGCTTATGTGCGCGAGCACTTCTTCGGTAAATATCCGGAGACCGCTGCGCTGGTTGCCGACTGGACTGACGAGCAGATTTGGGCCCTGAACCGCGGTGGCCACGATCCGAAGAAAGTTTATGCTGCTCTGAAAAAAGCGCAGGAAACCAAAGGCAAAGCGACCGTTATCCTCGCCCATACCATCAAAGGTTACGGCATGGGTGACACTGCTGAAGGTAAGAACATCGCTCACCAGGTTAAGAAAATGAACATGGACGGCGTTCGCTACGTCCGCGATCGTTTCAACGTGCCGGTTGCCGATGCCGATCTGGAAAAACTGCCGTACGTCACCTTCCCGGAAGGTTCCGAAGAGCACACCTATCTGCACGCTCAGCGTCAGAAACTGCACGGCTATCTGCCGAGCCGTCAGCCGAACTTCACTGAGAAGCTGGAGCTGCCGACGCTGGAAGATTTCCGCCCGCTGCTGGAAGAGCAGAATAAAGAGATCTCTACCACTATCGCGTTCGTTCGTGCCCTGAACGTGATGCTGAAGAACAAATCCATCAAAGACCGCCTCGTGCCGATCATCGCCGACGAAGCGCGTACTTTCGGTATGGAAGGTCTGTTCCGTCAGATCGGTATCTACAGCCCGAACGGCCAGCAGTACACCCCGCAGGACCGTGAGCAGGTTGCATACTACAAAGAAGACGAGAAAGGTCAGATCCTGCAGGAAGGGATCAACGAGCTGGGCGCAGGCGCATCCTGGCTGGCTGCGGCGACCTCTTACAGCACCAACAACCTGCCGATGATCCCGTTCTACATCTACTACTCGATGTTCGGGTTCCAGCGTATCGGCGACCTGTGCTGGCAGGCAGGCGACCAGCAGGCTCGCGGCTTCCTGATCGGGGGTACTTCCGGTCGTACGACGCTGAACGGCGAAGGTCTGCAGCACGAAGATGGCCACAGCCATATTCAGTCTCTGACTATCCCGAACTGTATCTCTTACGATCCGTCCTACGCCTACGAAGTGGCGGTCATCATGCATGACGGCCTGGAGCGTATGTACGGTGAGAAACAAGAGAACGTTTACTACTACATCACTACCCTGAACGAAAACTACCACATGCCGGCCATGCCGGAAGGCGCCGAGGAAGGTATCCGCAAAGGTATCTACAAACTCGAAACCATCGAAGGTAGCAAAGGTAAAGTTCAGCTGCTGGGCTCCGGTTCTATCCTGCGTCACGTCCGTGAAGCAGCGCAGATCCTGGCGAAAGACTACGGCGTGGGCTCTGACGTGTACAGCGTCACCTCCTTCACCGAACTGGCGCGTGATGGCCAGGATTGCGAACGCTGGAACATGCTGCACCCGCTGGAAACCCCGCGCGTGCCGTACATCGCTCAGGTGATGAACGACGCTCCGGCAGTGGCATCCACTGACTATATGAAACTGTTCGCCGAGCAGGTTCGTACCTACGTACCGGCTGACGATTACCGCGTACTGGGTACCGATGGCTTCGGTCGTTCCGACAGCCGTGAAAACCTGCGTCACCACTTCGAAGTCGATGCTTCCTATGTGGTCGTTGCAGCGCTGGGCGAACTGGCTAAACGTGGTGAAATCGATAAGAAAGTGGTTGCGGACGCAATTACCAAATTCAACATCGATGCAGAAAAAGTTAACCCGCGTCTGGCGTAAGAGGTAAAAGAATAATGGCTATCGAAATCAAAGTACCGGACATCGGGGCTGATGAAGTTGAAATCACCGAGATTCTGGTCAAAGTGGGCGACAAAGTTGAAGCTGAACAGTCGCTGATCACCGTAGAAGGCGATAAAGCCTCTATGGAAGTCCCGTCTCCGCAGGCTGGCGTCGTGAAAGAGATTAAAGTCTCCGTCGGCGATAAAACCGAGACTGGCAAACTGATTATGATTTTCGATTCCGCCGAGGGTGCAGCAGCCGCTGCACCTGCGCAGGAAGAGAAGAAAGAAGCCGCTCCGGCCGCCGCTGCTCCAGCAGCTGCCGCGGCAGCGAAAGACGTGAACGTGCCGGACATCGGCGGTGACGAAGTTGAAGTCACTGAAATTCTGGTGAAAGTGGGCGATACCGTTGCGGCTGAGCAGTCTCTGATCACCGTCGAAGGCGATAAAGCCTCGATGGAAGTGCCGGCGCCGTTCGCGGGTACCGTGAAAGAGATCAAGATCAACACCGGCGATAAAGTGTCCACCGGCTCCCTGATCATGATCTTCGAAGTGGCGGGCGCTGCGCCTGCTGCCGCACCTGCTCAGGCTGCTGCTCCGGCGGCGGCTGGCGGTGCGAAAGACGTTAACGTACCGGACATCGGCGGCGACGAAGTTGAAGTGACCGAAGTGATGGTAAAAGTCGGCGATAAAGTGGCTGCTGAGCAGTCCCTGATCACCGTCGAAGGCGACAAAGCGTCTATGGAAGTGCCGGCGCCGTTCGCGGGCACCGTCAAAGAGATCAAAATCAGCACCGGCGATAAAGTCAAAACCGGCTCCCTGATCATGGTCTTCGAAGTGGAAGGCGCTGCGCCTGCCGCCGCACCGGCTCAGGCGGCTGCGCCGGCACCGGCTGCAGCTCCGGCTCAGGCCGCTAAGCCTGCCGCGGCACCGGCTGCGAAAGCGGAAGGTAAAACCGAATTCGCTGAAAACGACGCTTACGTCCACGCCACTCCGCTGATTCGCCGTCTGGCGCGCGAGTTCGGCGTTAACCTGGCGAAAGTGAAAGGCACCGGCCGTAAAGGTCGTATCCTGCGCGAAGACGTTCAGGCTTACGTGAAAGACGCTGTTAAGCGTGCTGAATCCGCACCGGCGGCTGCCGCTGGCGGCGGTATCCCGGGCATGCTGCCATGGCCGAAGGTTGACTTCAGCAAGTTCGGCGAAATCGAAGAAGTGGAGCTGGGCCGTATCCAGAAAATTTCTGGTGCCAACCTGAGCCGTAACTGGGTCATGATCCCGCACGTTACGCACTTCGATAAAACCGATATCACCGATCTGGAAGCGTTCCGTAAGCAGCAGAACGCCGAAGCTGAGAAGCGTAAACTGGACGTGAAATTCACCCCGGTTGTCTTCATCATGAAAGCCGTGGCCGCTGCGCTTGAGCAGATGCCGCGCTTCAACAGCTCGCTCTCCGAAGATGGTCAGCGTCTGACGCTGAAGAAATACATCAACATCGGTGTGGCGGTGGATACCCCGAACGGTCTGGTGGTTCCGGTCTTTAAAGACGTGAACAAGAAGAGCATCACCGAGCTGTCTCGTGAACTGACCACCATCTCGAAGAAAGCGCGCGATGGCAAACTGACGGCGGGCGAAATGCAGGGCGGTTGCTTCACCATCTCCAGCATCGGCGGCCTGGGTACCACCCACTTCGCGCCGATTGTTAATGCGCCGGAAGTGGCCATCCTCGGCGTGTCTAAGTCCGCGATGGAGCCGGTATGGAATGGTAAAGAGTTCGTGCCGCGTCTGATGCTGCCGATCTCTCTGTCCTTCGACCACCGCGTCATCGACGGTGCTGATGGTGCCCGCTTCATTACCATCATCAACAACACCCTGAGCGACATTCGCCGCCTGGTGATGTAATTGAAAAAGCCGGCCTGACGGCCGGCTTTTTTCTGATAACCTCAGGCTGTTTGGGATTATCAGCAACAAAGGACAAAATCGTTTGCCGTTTGTTGTTTAAAAATTGTTAACAATTTTGTAAAATACACGCGGATAGAACGTCCCGGTGGACTTGGGCGTAAAAATAATAGCGTCAGACCCGCCGGATATAAATTACAGAGGTCATGATGAGTACTGAAATCAAAACTCAGGTCGTGGTACTTGGGGCAGGTCCTGCAGGCTACTCTGCAGCCTTCCGTTGCGCTGATTTAGGTCTGGAAACCGTCATCGTAGAACGTTACAGCACCCTCGGTGGGGTGTGCCTGAACGTGGGTTGTATCCCTTCTAAAGCGCTGCTGCACGTGGCAAAAGTTATCGAAGAAGCGAAAGCGCTGGCCGAACACGGCATCGTTTTCGGCGAACCGAAAACTGACATTGACAAGATCCGCACCTGGAAAGAAAAAGTCATCACTCAGCTGACCGGTGGTCTGGCTGGCATGGCCAAAGGGCGTAAAGTGAAGGTGGTTAACGGTCTGGGTAAATTCACCGGCGCTAACACCCTGGAAGTGGAAGGCGAAAACGGCAAAACCGTGATCAACTTCGACAACGCCATCATCGCGGCGGGCTCCCGTCCGATTCAACTGCCATTTATTCCGCATGAAGATCCGCGCGTATGGGACTCCACCGACGCCCTGGAGCTGAAATCTGTACCGAAACGCATGCTGGTCATGGGCGGCGGTATCATCGGTCTGGAAATGGGTACCGTATACCATGCGCTGGGTTCAGAGATCGACGTGGTTGAAATGTTCGACCAGGTCATCCCGGCTGCCGATAAAGATGTGGTGAAAGTCTTCACCAAACGCATCAGCAAGAAATTCAACCTGATGCTGGAAACCAAAGTGACTGCCGTTGAAGCAAAAGAAGACGGTATTTATGTTTCCATGGAAGGCAAAAAAGCGCCGGCGGAAGCACAGCGTTACGACGCCGTGCTGGTGGCTATCGGCCGCGTACCGAACGGTAAAAACCTCGACGCAGGCAAAGCGGGCGTGGAAGTTGACGATCGTGGCTTCATCCGCGTTGACAAACAAATGCGCACCAACGTGCCGCACATCTTTGCTATCGGCGATATCGTCGGTCAGCCGATGCTGGCGCACAAAGGCGTCCACGAAGGTCACGTTGCCGCAGAAGTTATCTCCGGCCTGAAGCACTACTTCGATCCGAAAGTGATCCCATCGATCGCCTACACCGAGCCAGAAGTGGCATGGGTGGGTCTGACCGAGAAAGAAGCGAAAGAGAAAGGCATCAGCTACGAAACCGCCACCTTCCCGTGGGCTGCTTCCGGCCGTGCTATCGCTTCCGACTGCGCAGACGGCATGACCAAACTGATCTTCGACAAAGAGACCCACCGTGTTATCGGTGGCGCGATTGTCGGCACCAACGGCGGCGAGCTGCTGGGTGAGATCGGCCTGGCTATCGAGATGGGCTGTGACGCTGAAGACATCGCGCTGACTATCCACGCTCACCCGACTCTGCACGAGTCTGTTGGCCTGGCGGCAGAAGTTTTCGAAGGCAGCATCACCGACCTGCCGAACGCCAAAGCGAAGAAAAAGTAACTTTTTCTTTCAGGCAAAAAGCATAAGCGGCTCCCGGAGCCGCTTTTTTTATGCCTGATGTTTAGAACTATGTCGCTATTCATAAACCGCTACACCTCATACATACTTTGTAAATAGTCACTATGTAAACTTATAGGTAGTTAACGATATCAATGAGGTGTGTGATGAAACGCTTTTTAACCACAGCGCTGGTCGCAGCAGCGTGCTTATCCGGTGTCGCCTGCGCGGCTGACGCCACGATTCCGTGGGCGGATAACAGCGGTGGTACGGAAACGACCCATATTGCGGCGATGGGCCAGGATCTGAATGCTCAGCATCAGCAAGTGACCAAGACCAGTGAAGGAGTATGGGCGGCGAATTCCGGCAGCATCAGCGCTGACGAATCGGCATTGTCCAGTACGAAACCAGCCTTTGCCGGCGATCCGTCGCTGATGCCCCACCAGGGCTAAGTGAATGAAAACGCCCGGTTGCGTGTACGTAACCGGGCGTTTTTTTATGGGTTGACCTCCTGCCAGCCGGCGTCAGCGTCGGGGGCAAAGCGCGTTATCGCCTGGGCCTTTGCCGCGCTCTCTTCACCGAGATTGGCCTGATAAACGGTATCGTGCTGATCGATCATAAAGCTCATCACGCCGGTTTCCCCCCACGCCACCGGCCACGCCAGCAAGGCGACGCTCTGTTCATCTCTACCGGTGATAATGCGGAAGCGGTAGCCATGGTAGCCGCTGCCGGGAACCGTCGGGCTAAAGGCTGGCCCAAGCGGACTTGGCGCTTCGCCCGGCGAGGTGGGCCAGTACAGACCATCTTTTTTGCCTTCGCTACTGATGATTTTCTGCGCCCAGCGGTGGTTCAGTTGATAGTAATCCTGCTGGGCGTCAACGTAGGCATGCATGGCGGCTATCGCCGACAGTTCATTACGGCCGATAGCGCGGGTGAGGATCTCTTCTTCGCCAGCCGCCATATCAAAGCGCCAGCCCTGGGATGCTTTGACGATGGGGACTGGCAGCCGCCATGCTTCGCTACCGACGTCGAGCCAGGCTTTTTCACCCTGCTGCACAATCACATGTTTCACCTGCCAGTCGCGCTGGAAGCGGTCGACGGCAGTGGGGTCGATCCCGTCGGGGGGTAAAAAATGCTGCCAGTTATCGCCAAGCACTTCACTCAGCGCCGCGTCATTTTGCTGGCCGATCGCCTCGGCCAGCGCGTTTGCGGCCTGCTCGGGGGTGGCATACTGCTGCTGGGCGAAGGCGGCAAGCGGCGACAGCATTAACGTGAACAGGGCAATTGATAATGGGTTTCTCATTCTGCTCATCCTCAGCGGCGGCGTAGTTCATGGTGTTCAGAAAGACGCTCTCTGGCGCCGTCGCGCTGCTCGCGGTTTACGCTGGAAAACTGAAGACTCTGCCGTCCCCGTTCTTGCTGCGCTTGCCAGGAGGGGGCGCGGCTTTCGTTGCCGCTAAGGGCGCTGGCGCGCAGATGACTGACCGTCTGCTGACGCTGGGCTGGCGTGGCGGACTGGAGCTGCTGCCGGCGCTGTTGCTGCTGCGGTGTAGTATTCTGCTCGCGGCTCTTAATGGTTTCCCTACGCTGCTGTTGCTGCGGCGTCGGGTTTTTCAACTGCGCTTTCGCCGCGTCTCGACGCTGCTGGGTCGATGTCGGCTCGCTGTCGTAACCGCGGTAGTTGCTGCGCTGGGTGGCTTGTTTCAACTGCGCCGAGGCCGCCTGACGCTGGGCATCGCGCGAGGCGGTGTTTGCCGCCAGGTTGCCCGCCGTGGCGGTCGGCGCGCTGCGCTGCTGAAGCTGGGTCATCGCCGCCTGGCGCTGCGCCTCACGATCGACCGGCGCATGCTGGGTCGCGCTCAGTCCGCCGGATACGTTGGTCTGATGAAAGCGCTGGGCGACGGTATTATTGGGGTATGGCACGTGACCGCGATAGGCGGGGTTGTGCTGCCAGTTTACGCGGTCGCCCGGCAGGTTTTGTCCGGTAATGCGGTTAAAGTTATTCACATTGATATTGATGTTATCGCCGTTATGCGAGTAATCGCCGCGGTGGTAGTCGTCATCGTGATGGTGGTGGTCATCATCATCATCCCAGTCGATGCTGCTGAACAGCGCCCAGGTGGTCGCCACGCCCAGGCTGTAACCGAAGCCTTTGACGAAGCTATCGGTAAACTGCTCCCCGGGAGGCGGCGGCAGATAGACCGGAGGATAGGCGCTGTTCGGCCAGGTACCATAGACGGTGGAGGGGTTGTAGTTGGGAACATAGACCACCTGTGGATCGGTCGGTTCTATTTTTATGACCTGCGTCGGTGCGGGCACCGTCGCGCTGGTCGTTGACGTTGTTACCGTGCTGCTTTTCGAGGTGGAGGCCGGCGCAGGCGCCGCTGCGGCGACAATCACTTTTTGCTGCGGCGTGGATTTCAGTGTCCCTGTCTGCTGGGCGATGGCACGCAGACGCTGCACCGAGTCCATCACATCATGCGGCTGGGCCAAAAACGCATTACCCAGATTTTCCACCCAGGGCGGATTCTCGCCCATCATCGCCAGCAGGGCCGGGAAAGCGACAAGCGATTTAACGCTGGGATCCCACGGCTGGCTGGCAACAGCCTGAACGGCGGCATCCCCTTTCATGGAGGGGTTATCCTGGGACCACTGCACCGCCTGCATGACGTTGTCCGGGTAGGTGGAGGCCATCAGCACCTGCGACAGCAGACTGTCCGGATAGAGCGCGATGGGGGCAACCCACTGATCAATCTGCGCCTGGGTGTAGGTGGTGGCTACCGGCTGCGCGGCGACTGGCTGTGTGGCTGGAGTGGGTGCCGGCGCAGCCTGCGCCGTCGGCTCAGTGACCGTCTCTGGAGTACGGCTTTGCACATAGAGTGTTCCCGCCGCCGCGAGTAAACCAGCGCTACAGAGCAGGGCGATAATATGGGGTTTGAACGGCAGTGACATAGAAGCTCCTGACCCAAAAAGTAACCCATCTCGCTAAAGTATCGGCGAAAACGGCGCGTTTGCTGAGTATAAGTAAGCGGTATGGCTTTTTATTGATGATTGTTGGGATCGGCCCATGGCGTTGTACGTGGAAAGGAATTTTTGTCGCGGGATTTGAACAGAAAGCCTGCAATATCCTGCCCTTAACGATTCAGCTAAATTTTAATGTTGCTTTTTTGTAAACAGATTAACACCTTTCAAAAATCCTGCTATGCTGCCGACGCGGTATCGGGCATTTACCCTACAAACTGCTGTCTCACAGGAGCGTGAAGAAAATCGCCCAGCCACTAAATCCTTCAAGATGCGTCAAGGCGGCAAACTGCCAATACCGAAGCAGATTGATTGAAGACGTGTAGGCCGCATTATGACAATGAGAAGCGAGGAGAACCGTCGTGCTAGAAGAATACCGTAAGCACGTAGCTGAGCGTGCCGCCATGGGGATTGTTGCCAAACCCTTAGATGCAACCCAAATGGCCGCGCTGGTAGAACTGCTGAAAAACCCGCCTGCGGGCGAAGAAGAATTCCTGTTAGACCTGCTGATTAATCGTGTACCGCCGGGCGTTGACGAAGCCGCCTATGTTAAAGCTGGATTCCTTGCCGCGATCGCCAAAGGCGAAGCGTCCTCCCCCCTGGTTACCCCTGAAAAAGCCGTTGAACTGCTGGGCACCATGCAGGGCGGTTACAATATCCACCCGCTGATCGATGCCCTGGACGACGCGAAACTGGCGCCGATCGCCGCGAAAGCGCTGTCCCATACCCTGCTGATGTTCGATAACTTCTACGACGTGGAAGAGAAAGCGAAAGCAGGTAACGAGCACGCAAAACAGGTCATGCAATCCTGGGCCGACGCTGAGTGGTTCCTGAACCGCCCGCAGCTGGCAGAAAAAATCACCGTTACCGTTTTCAAGGTGACTGGCGAAACGAACACCGATGACCTGTCTCCGGCGCCGGATGCCTGGTCGCGTCCGGATATCCCGCTGCACGCCCTGGCGATGCTGAAAAACGCCCGCGAAGGCATTGAACCGGATCAGCCGGGCGTGGTTGGCCCGATCAAACAGATCGAAGCCCTGCAGCAGAAAGGCTACCCGCTGGCCTACGTTGGCGACGTGGTCGGGACCGGCTCTTCACGTAAATCGGCCACCAACTCGGTGCTGTGGTTTATGGGCGACGATATCCCGAACGTGCCGAACAAGCGTGGCGGCGGCCTGTGCCTGGGCGGCAAAATCGCGCCAATCTTCTTCAACACCATGGAAGATGCAGGCGCGCTGCCTATCGAAGTGGATGTGTCAAATCTGAACATGGGCGACGTGATTGACGTTTACCCGTTCAAAGGCGAAGTGCGTAACCACGAAACCAACGAACTGCTGGCCAGCTTCGAGCTGAAAACCGATGTGCTGATCGATGAAGTGCGCGCCGGCGGCCGTATCCCGCTGATCATTGGTCGCGGTTTGACTACCAAAGCGCGCGAAGCGCTGGGTCTGCCGCACAGCGATGTCTTCCGTCAGGCGAAAGACGTGGCGGAAAGCACCCGCGGCTTCTCTCTGGCGCAGAAAATGGTTGGCCGCGCCTGCGGCGTTGCCGGTATCCGTCCGGGCGCCTACTGCGAGCCGAAAATGACCTCCGTCGGTTCTCAGGACACCACCGGTCCAATGACCCGTGATGAACTGAAAGACCTGGCGTGCCTGGGCTTCTCCGCTGACCTGGTGATGCAGTCCTTCTGCCACACCGCAGCCTATCCGAAGCCGGTTGACGTCACCACGCACCATACTCTGCCGGACTTCATTATGAACCGCGGCGGCGTCTCACTGCGTCCGGGCGATGGCGTTATCCACTCCTGGCTGAACCGCATGCTGCTGCCGGATACCGTGGGTACCGGCGGCGACTCCCATACCCGTTTCCCCATCGGGATCTCCTTCCCGGCGGGCTCTGGTCTGGTGGCCTTCGCCGCCGCGACCGGCGTGATGCCGCTGGATATGCCGGAATCGGTGCTGGTGCGTTTCAAAGGTAAAATGCAGCCGGGGATTACGCTGCGCGACCTGGTTCACGCTATCCCGCTGTACGCCATCAAGCAGGGCCTGCTGACCGTTGAGAAGAAAGGTAAGAAAAACATCTTCTCTGGCCGCATCCTTGAGATTGAAGGCCTGCCGGATCTGAAAGTGGAGCAGGCGTTCGAGCTGACCGATGCCTCTGCTGAACGTTCTGCTGCAGGTTGCACCATCAAGCTGAACAAAGAGCCGATCGTTGAGTATCTGAACTCCAACATCGTCCTGCTGAAGTGGATGATTGCCGAAGGCTATGGCGATCGCCGCACTCTGGAGCGTCGTATTCAGGGTATGGAAAAATGGCTGGCGGATCCGCAGCTGCTGGAAGCCGATGCTGACGCGGAATACGCGGCAGTAATCGACATCGATTTGGCGGATATCAAAGAGCCGATCCTGTGCGCGCCGAACGATCCGGACGATGCCCGCCTGCTGTCTGATGTGCAGGGCGAGAAGATCGACGAAGTGTTCATCGGCTCCTGCATGACCAACATCGGCCACTTCCGTGCCGCCGGTAAGTTGCTGGACAGCCACAAAGGCCAGCTGCCGACTCGCCTGTGGGTGGCGCCGCCAACCCGTATGGACGCCGCGCAGCTGACCGAAGAAGGTTACTACAGCGTATTTGGTAAGAGCGGGGCGCGTATCGAAATCCCTGGCTGTTCCCTGTGTATGGGTAACCAGGCGCGCGTGGCCGACGGCGCGACGGTGGTTTCCACCTCTACCCGTAACTTCCCGAACCGTTTAGGTACCGGCGCTAACGTCTATCTGGCCTCTGCCGAACTGGCGGCGGTAGCTTCTCTGCTCGGTAAACTGCCGACGCCGGAAGAGTACCAGACCTTCGTGGCGCAGGTGGATAAGACAGCGGAAGATACCTATCGCTATCTGAACTTCAACCAGCTGGATCAGTACACTGAAAAAGCTGACGGTGTGATCTTCCAGACCGCGGTGTAAAACCATTCGGTCAGCCCAGCTGACCGTTTGGCTACAAACTCCTCAATGCCCGGTGAACATTGCATCACCGGGCATTTTTATTTCCAAACCTCCTGCCTGTTACGCTTTTTTTCTTTCGGTCTGCTGCGATAATTACTCCATGGGTACAGTGCAGCGGTGACGCATTGCCCTTGCAGAGGAAAAGACGATGGACTACGAATTTCTGCGTGATATTACCGGAGTGGTAAAGGTGCGAATGTCGATGGATCACGAGGCGATTGGCCACTGGTTCAACGAGGAGGTGAAAGACAATCTTGCTCTGCTTGACGAAGTGGAGCAGGCTGCGCGCACCGTGAAAGGCAGTGAACGTTCCTGGCAGCGTGCCGGACATGAATATACGCTGTGGCTGGATGGCGAAGAGGTGATGATCCGCGCCAATCAGCTGGAATTTTCCGGCGACGAAATCGAGGAGGGGATGAGCTACTACGACGAAGAAAGCCTCTCTCTGTGTGGTGTTGAGGATTTCCTGCAGGTGGTTGCCGCCTATCGTGAGTTTATGCAGCAGCGTTGATGACTCGTTGTGCGCCGGGCTGCGGAAAACCGTAGCCCGGCTAAGCGTCGCGTGCGCAGGGCACATCTCCGGTCGCGACGAGTACCTTTCCCCGCTTCCCGCCGGCGCAGAACCCAGGCCCGGCGCGCAAAATCGCCGCCGGGCATTTGAGGCATTACACGGCAGGAATATTGCGGCCGTAGTAAATCTCGCGCATCTCTTTCCACAGCAGGTCGGTAATGACCTTGCGCTCTTCAGCGGTCAACTCTTCCGGTCGGGTATGGAACATGTAGTGCTTAAGGTCAAACTCCTTGAGCAACATTTTGGTATGGAAGATATTTTCCTGGTAAACGTTGACGTCGACCATGTCATACAGCGACTTCATATCGTCAGACATAAAGTTCTGAATTGAGTTGATTTCATGATCGATAAAATGCTTCATCCCATTGATGTCGCGGGTAAAGCCGCGCACGCGGTAGTCAATGGTTACAATGTCCGATTCCAGCTGGTGGATCAGATAGTTCAGCGCTTTGAGCGGTGAAATAACCCCGCAGGTAGAGACTTCGATATCGGCGCGGAAGGTGCACAGACCGCCTTCCGGGTGGCTCTCCGGATAGGTATGCACGCAGATATGGCTTTTATCGAGATGGGCGACCACGGTTTCAGGTAGTGGGCCGGGGTGTTCGGTCTGGTCGATAAGCCGCGGGTCGACGGGCTCTTCGCTAACCAGAATGGTCACGCTGGCGCCCTGGGGTTCATAATCCTGGCGGGCGATATTCAGGATATTAGCGCCAATAATAGAGCAGGTTTCGGTCAGGATCTCTGTCAGGCGATTGGCGTTATAGAGTTCGTCGATATAGGCGATGTAGCCGTCGCGCTCTTCTGCCGTTTTGGCGTAACAGATATCGTAGATACAAAAACTCAGGCTTTTGGTCAGGTTGTTAAAGCCGTGCAGCTTCAATTTTTTCAATTTAGTTCACCCCCTTATTTCGCTTCACGGTGCGGACAGAGCATCATGCAGATATTGTGGTAAGGCGAAGGCCGCCGTATGGATTGCCGGATTGTAGTAACGGCAGGTCAGGTTGGCTTTGTGAAAGCGCGCCTGAATGATTTCGCTGGAAAGATGGCGCAGCGCCTCGTTGTCGCTCGCCCAGGCAAAGGTCATGATCCCGCCGTAATAGGTCGGAATCGCCGCCTGGTAGAAGCTGACGTCGCGAAAATAGTGGCTCAGCTTACGATGACTGCCCACCGCTTCGTCCTGCTGCAAGAAGCAGACGCCGTTCTGTGCAACGAAAATTCCTCCCGGCTTCAGGCAGCGTTTGCAGCCTTCATAAAAAGCCGAGGTGAAGAGGCTTTCCCCCGGGCCGATAGGATCGGTACAGTCCGAAATGATCACGTCAAACGTTTGCGTCGTCTGGTTAACAAAATTGACGCCATCATCAATCACCAGCGTAAAGCGCGGATCGTCATAGGCGCCGGCGCTATGGTTGGGCAGGTACTGGCGGCAGAATGAGACCACTCCGGCGTCGATTTCCACCATGGTGATACTTTCGATGCTGCGGTGACGAGAGACTTCGCGCAGCATCGCGCCATCGCCGCCGCCGATGATCAGGACATGCTTCGCGTTGCCGTGAGCCAACAGCGGCACGTGGGTCATCATTTCGTGATAGATAAACTCATCGCGTTCGGTGGTCTGCACGACGCCATCCAGCGCCATTACCCGGCCAAAGGCGCGGTTGTCAAAGATGATCAGATCCTGATGATCGGTTTTTTCGTGGTACAGCACGTTATCAACGCTAAAGTACTGACCAAAATGGTCATGCAGCGTTTCATGCCACAGTGGATTATCGGCCACGGTGAGGCTCCTCCTTCGTTAACATCTGTTACACCCGTAAAACGAGTGCAACATCATAGACAACTATAGATGAGGATGCACGGCGGTTATTGCAGCAATGCGGCAGGAATAACAGCACCGCCCGGAGAGGGCGGTGGGGAGACAGGGCTATTTTGCCGGCGCGGGTTGGCTATCCACTATCCGCACGGAATAGACCATGGTGGCGCCTGGGGGGATCTTCGGTGGCAACCCTTTACTGCCATAGGCTTTGTCGGGCGGGACGACCAGCGTCACGGAGCCGTGGTTCTGCAGGCGCTTCAGCGGCCCGCGAAATACCGGGGGATAGGCATCCAGTTTCTGGGTAAGCGCCTGATCTTTCGTCTCCATATCATTGATCACCGTTCCGTCCGTCAGCATCTCTTTGATCACCACGGTCACCAGATCGTTGCCGCTAATTTTTCCTTTACCCGGGTAATCGATACGGCTGTAGACGCCCTCTTTGAAGACGACATCTTTTTTGCGCGCAAACGCCTGTTGGTATTTCTTACCGGCACTGATGTTTTTCTGCTCGATTTTATTCAGGTTCTGGAAAACCTGCTGTGAAATGTCAAACAGCGCTTTGTTACGCTCCTGTTCGCCGAGGCGAAGCTGGCCGCTGAAAGCATCTTCGATGCCCTGCAGCACCAGGCCAGCGTCGACGTTAACCCCCTGAGTGCGACGAGTCGTGAGGACATTAAGCGCCTCTGTACCCATCGAGGCGCCGATGGCGTAAGCCTGCTGTTCACCTGGCGCGCTGAGTTTGGCGGCGGTTTTGCCGGTGGTATTTCTCGGCGGGACCGTCAGCTGCGTCCGCAGCAGCTGGATTTCATCCTCTTTCATCCGCAGCTGGGCGTTATCTTTGTCCGCCTGCAGGCGATAGGCCGCCACTATGGCCGCCGTCTCGGAGGGCTCATCTTTTACCGCCACGGCGGCATCGGCGCGGCTCGATGGCGCTTTTTCCACCGCGGCGAGCCGGTTAGCCAGCAACTGCTTATCGGCGTTAAGGGCTTTGACCTGGTCGAGGGCGGTCTGCTGCGTCTT
>NZ_JBEAFX010000006.1:0-182288 GCF_040062325.1 Klebsiella sp. GG_Kp175
GCTGATACTGCACTGGCTCAGGCTGATACGCCTGCGGTGCCGGCTGACCGGCATGCGGATCGTAAACCGGCTGCTGATACGGCACAGGCTCGGGTTGATACCCCTGCGGCGCAGGCTGACCGGCATACGGATCGTAAACCGGCTGCTGATACGGCGCAGGCTCGGGTTGATACCCCTGCGGCGCAGGCTGGCCGGCATACGGATCGTAAACCGGCTGCTGATACTGCACTGGCTCAGGCTGATACGCCTGCGGTGCCGGCTGACCGGCATGAGGAGCATAAGCAGGCTGCTGATACGGTGCCGGCTCTGGCTGGTAGGGCTGCGGCGGGTAACCAGCTTCCGGCTGATAAACCGGCGCAGCGCCCTGATGACCAGCCGGTGATTCGGCCCACGGCTGCGGCGCGGCAGTGGCCGCCGCCGCTG
The DNA here is from genome assembly GCF_040062325.1 of Klebsiella sp. GG_Kp175. Taxonomy (NCBI): domain Bacteria; kingdom Pseudomonadati; phylum Pseudomonadota; class Gammaproteobacteria; order Enterobacterales; family Enterobacteriaceae; genus Klebsiella; species Klebsiella sp. GG_Kp175. The sequence continues at coordinate 424 of NZ_JBEAFX010000006.1, forward strand.
CGCCCACCGGCTCAGCGATACTCTGGCCGTTCAGCAACGGATCGTAAGGGTCGTAATCGCCCGGGCGCGCGGCGCTGGCGCCGGAGAACAACACATCATTCTCGGCGGGACGCGCGGCGCTGGCGCCGGAAAACAGTACATCGTCGGCGGCAACAGGCGCACCGCTGGCGCTGTACTGCACTGCCTCTTCCCCGTCATCCATCCGTTTGCCGGAGAAAAGCGCCGCGTCGGTTTTACGCCCCATGGGGTTGGTAAACTTCTCAGCGAGACGTTTACGCCGCGCCAGTGCGCTGCGCAAGATACGGGCGCGACGCGACTCCTGGGGGGTTGCCGCCTCTTCGTCTTCGTATTCGCCTTCATCGACCCAGGTATCATCCCGACGGGTACGATTGCTGGCAAAGGTGAGTACGGACAGGATGCCGCCGCCCAGTTTTTCCGCAATGCTGACCCACGACCAGCCGGTAAACAGCGTCAGGCCGGCCGCCCAGATGCACAACAGCGCGATGGTGCCGCCGCTGCTGTGCAGCAGCGGTTGCAGGGTGGTGCTCAGCAGGCTGCCAATCACCCCGCCAGAGGCGAAGTACCAGATATCATCGGCGTTAATCGCCGCCAGACCGCAGGAGGTCAGGATCAGGGCTAACGCACCGATGAGGCGCAGCGAAACGGCGAAATAATCAATATATTCGTCATTTTCCTGATGCCGCCAGGCAAACCAGCATCCGCCGATGATGATCACCGGGATGGTGTAGGCCATGACGCCAAAAATGAAAAAGAGGGTATCGGCAAGCCACGCGCCGGGGGCGCCGCCTAAATTATGGATAGGCTCATGCCATGCCGTTTGCGACCAGCTTGGGTCCGAGGGGTTAAAGCTCAGTAATGCCGCCATCAGCCAGATGGCGAAGAGGGAGCAAAGGATGAGCATCGCCTCGAGGAGTCGGCGCCCGCTGCTGAGTTTGGTAAGTTTGACTTCTTTGTCTTCGGTGTATTCCTGGCTCAAGAAAGGCTCTCCAGGTATCAGGCTGTTTCCTGCCTGCTGCTAAAACGGACAACAGCGCCGGGTCTCCCCGGCACTGTTGCTGTATGGATTAACAGGAGTGTAATCAAACTACGTCGAGTTTGCACCTGTTCCGTGTTAGCGCGTCTTAATAACCAGACGATTACTTTGCTTGACTTCTTCCATTACCACATAGGTACGGGTGTCGTTAACGCCCGGCAGGCGCAGCAAGGTCTCGCCCAGTAATTTACGATACGCTGACATATCCGGTACGCGGGTTTTCAACAGATAGTCGAAATCACCGGAAACCAGATGACACTCTTGAATTTCTTCAAGTTTTTGCACTGCGGCGTTAAATTGCTCAAACACATCCGGTGCGCCACGATTCAGAGTAATCTCAACAAATACCAGAAGTGATGCATCCAGATAATGCGGGTTGAGCAGCGCCGTATAGCCCTGAATAAAACCCTGTCTTTCAAGACGACGCACACGCTCAAGGCAAGGCGTCGGAGAAAGTCCCACCCGTTTAGAAAGCTCGACGTTAGAAATTCGCCCATCTTTTTGCAATTCATTCAGGATGTTACGATCAATGCGGTCGAGATCTTTGCCAGGGCGCTTCTTGCTATCTACCATTATTATTGTCTCTCTGTATTCCTTCCCTACTCCTGTTCCGGCTCTGTGCCTTCACTGCCAGAGCCCATCCTGTTATTACCCGTACGACATTGGGTAACCCAGGGGTACGTGAGAAGCCCGTTGCCTGACGGCAGTCACCGACATCACGCATGGCGTCTGTCCACACCATGCGTAGATTTCGTTAACCCGGATAAAAATGGCATTTGCGTGCATGAAAATTCGCCGCACGCCAAATACTGCTTTTCTTCTTCCTTGAATGTTTTCGCAAAAGCACAGGGGATTGTCAAAGCAAAACATCGATTTTTAGTACAAGATGCCAGATATTCATCATCTACCCTGGTTGATTCTCATTTTTTCGTCTTATAATTGTCCCGCCAACAGTAGAAATAGTTATATTCCTTGCCGGGAAAATCGCCAATTCATCGGCCGCTTCTATTGCACACATCGTTAACAAAATCGCTGCGCTCTTTTTTTACGACAACAAATTCCCTACAATCCCAGCCCAATGTATGCCAATTATTATGGGGATCTCATGGGCACAGCCAAACACAGTAAACTGCTTATCCTTGGTTCTGGACCTGCGGGATACACCGCGGCGGTCTATGCCGCACGCGCCAACCTGCAGCCGGTGCTGATCACCGGGATGGAAAAAGGCGGTCAGCTGACCACCACGACGGAAGTGGAAAACTGGCCAGGCGATCCGAACGATTTGACCGGTCCGCTGCTGATGGAGCGCATGCACGAGCATGCCACGAAATTTGAAACCGAGATTATTTTCGACCATATCAGCCGCGTCGATCTGCAAAACCGGCCGTTCCGTCTGACCGGCGACAGCGGCGAATACACCTGTGACGCGTTGATTATCGCCACCGGCGCTTCCGCCCGTTACCTGGGCCTGCCTTCCGAAGAAGCCTTCAAGGGCCGCGGCGTTTCCGCCTGCGCCACCTGTGACGGATTCTTCTATCGCAACCAGAAAGTGGCGGTGATCGGCGGCGGCAACACCGCGGTTGAAGAGGCTCTGTATCTGTCAAACATCGCCTCTGAGGTACACCTCATCCACCGTCGCGATTCCTTCCGTGCGGAAAAAATCCTCATCAAACGCCTGATGGACAAAGTGGAAAGCGGCAACATCGTGCTGCATACCGATCGCACCCTCGAAGAGGTGACCGGCGACCAGATGGGCGTCAGCGGCCTGCGTCTGCGCGATACCAAAAACAGCGACAACGTCGAGTCCCTGGAAGTAGCCGGTCTGTTTGTCGCCATCGGCCACAGCCCGAACACCGCCATCTTTGAAGGTCAGCTGGAGCTGGAGAACGGCTACATCAAAGTGCAGTCCGGTATCCATGGCAATGCGACCCAGACCAGCATCCCGGGCGTGTTCGCCGCCGGCGATGTCATGGACCATATTTATCGTCAGGCTATCACCTCCGCCGGCACCGGCTGCATGGCGGCGCTGGACGCTGAACGTTACCTCGACGGTCTGGCTGACGCCTGCAAATAATCTTTACAAGTCAGTAACAAAGGTAAAGAAGGCGACGAAAAGTCGCCTTTATTTTTGCCGCGATGTAACATTGCCGTGCCCAATATTCCGATAACGACACCTGCAAAGCGCGCAATGAATAAAACCCGTCAACAAGAGTTAACCCGCTGGTTAAAACAGCAAAGCATTATCTCCCGTCGCTGGTTGATGATTTCCCGCCTCCTTGGCGTGGCGAGCGGTCTGCTGATCGTGGCGCAGGCCTGGTTCCTGGCGCGGATCCTGCATCGGATGGTGATGGAGAATATTCCTGCGACCGCCCTGCTGCTGCCGCTAACCCTGCTGGTGCTGACCTTTGTGCTGCGCGCCTGGGTGGTCTGGCTGCGTGAACGGGTCGGCTTTCAGGCCGGGCAGCATATTCGCTATGAAATTCGCCGCCAGGTGCTCGACCGCCTCCAGCAGGCGGGCCCGGCGTGGATCCAGGGCAAACCGGCCGGCAGTTGGGCAACGCTTATCCTCGAGCAGATCGATGATATGCACGATTATTATGCCCGCTACCTGCCGCAAATGACGCTGGCGGCCTGCGTACCGCTGCTGATCGTTATCACTATTTTCCCGATTAACTGGGCCGCCGCGTTGATCCTCCTCGGCACCGCCCCGCTGATCCCGCTTTTCATGGCCCTGGTTGGGATGGGCGCCGCCGATGCCAACCGGCGTAATTTCCAGGCGCTGGCCCGCCTCAGCGGCCACTTCCTCGACCGCCTGCGCGGCATGGAAACCTTGCGTATTTTTCACCGCGGCCAGGCCGAAACGGATAATATTCGCGACGCCTCGCAGGATTTTCGCCAACGCACCATGGAAGTCCTGCGCCTGGCGTTCCTCTCCTCCGGGGTACTGGAATTTTTCACCTCGCTCTCCATTGCGCTGGTGGCGGTTTATTTTGGCTTCTCATACCTTGGCGAGCTGAACTTCGGCCACTATGGCGCGGGCGTCACGCTGATGGCGGGCTTCCTGACGCTGATCCTCGCCCCGGAATTTTTCCAGCCGTTACGTGACCTGGGCACCTTCTACCATGCCAAAGCCCAGGCCGTGGGCGCCGCAGACAGCCTGAAAACGTTTATGGAAACCCCATTGACCCAGCTGGAGCGCGGCGAAAAAACCTTAAATGATAATGATCTGATTGGCGTGGAAGCGCGCGACCTGCTGATTAAATCTCCCGAAGGGAAAGTCCTCGCCGGGCCGCTTAACTTTTCACTGCCTGCAGGCGCGCGGGTGGTGCTGGTGGGGCAGAGCGGCTCCGGGAAAAGTTCACTGCTGAACACCCTGCTCGGCTTTTTGCCCTATGAGGGTTCGCTGAAGGTCAACGGCGCAGAGCTGCGAGAGCTGGACGCCGATCGCTGGCGTCGCCTGTTAAGTTGGGTGGGGCAGAATCCCCAGCTTCCTGCCGCCACGCTGCGGGAAAATGTGCTGCTGGCGTGGCCGGAAGCCAGCGATGCCCAGCTTCGACTGGCGCTGGACAAGGCCTGGGTGAGCGAGTTTATCGCTCTGCTGCCGGATGGGATCCATACCGCCGTGGGCGATCAGGCGGGCCGTCTGTCGGTCGGCCAGGCGCAGCGTATCGCGGTCGCCCGCGCGCTGTTGGTGCCGTGCCGCCTGCTGCTGCTGGATGAACCCGCCGCCAGCCTCGACGCCCATAGCGAACAACGGGTCATGCAGGCATTGACCCACGCCTCGACCCAGCAAACCACGCTGCTGGTTACCCATCAGCTTGAGGGACTGGCGGACTGGGATGCCGTCTGGGTTATGCAGGACGGACAGATTATCGAACAAGGCGACTACGCCACGCTGGCCCGCGCCGGCGGAGTCTTCTCGGCGCTGCTGGCCCATCGTCAGGAGGAGATTTAAATGCGCGCGCTCTTACCCTATCTGGCACTGTACAAACGCCACAAATGGATGCTGCTGCTCGGCATCGTACTGGCTATTGTGACCCTGCTGGCCAGTATCGGCCTGCTGACGCTCTCCGGCTGGTTTCTCTCCGCCTCTGCGGTGGTGGGCGTCGCCGGGATCTACAGTTTTAACTATATGCTGCCCGCCGCGGGCGTCCGCGGCGCAGCGATTATCCGGACCGCCGGACGCTACTTCGAGCGTCTGGTCAGCCACGACGCCACCTTCCGCGTGCTACAGCACCTGCGCGTCTTCACCTTCAGCAAACTACTCCCCCTCTCTCCGGCGGGGCTGGCGCGCTTTCGCCAGGGTGAACTGCTCAACCGCGTGGTAGCCGACGTCGACACCCTGGATCATCTCTACCTGCGGGTCATTTCGCCGCTGGTCGGCGCGCTGGTGGTGATTGTGGTGGTGACCTGCGGATTAAGCCTGCTCGATGTCACCCTCGCGCTAACGCTCGGCGGTATCATGCTGGTGACCCTGCTGGTTATGCCGCCGCTGTTCTATCGCGCCGGTAAACCGGCCGGAGAGAGTATGACCCAGCTGCGCGGCCAGTATCGGCAACAGCTTACCGCCTGGCTGCAGGGCCAGGCGGAGCTGATGGTGTTTAACGCCAGCGACCGCTATCGCGCGCAAATGGAAAAGACCGAGCTCAGTTGGCAGGAGGCGCAGCGTCGCCAGGCCGAGCTGACCGCGCTTTCGCAGGCGCTGATGCTGTTGATCGGCGGTATCGCCGTGGTGGCCATGCTCTGGCTGGCCTCAGATGGCGTCGGCGGCAACAGTCAGCCCGGGGCGCTGATCGCCCTGTTCGTCTTCTGCGCCCTGGCGGCTTTCGAAGCCCTGGCGCCCGTCACCGGCGCTTTCCAGCATTTAGGTCAGGTGATCGCCTCCGCGCTGCGGATCTCGCAGATCACTGACCAGCAGCCGGAAGTCTCCTTCGTCGAGGGCGAGGCCAGCAGGCCTGCGCAGGTGGCCTTAGCTTTCAGGCAGGTCACCTTCCGCTACCCGCAGCAGCCCTCCCCCGCTCTGGAGAACATCTCCCTGCAGATTGCCGCCGGGGAACATATTGCTATTCTTGGCCGAACCGGCTGCGGAAAGTCGACGCTGTTGCAGTTACTCACCCGCGCATGGGATCCGACACAGGGTGAAATATTGCTCAACGATCAGCCGCTGTCCGGGCTCAGCGAAGCCACCCTGCGGCAGTCAATGAGCGTGGTACCGCAGCGCGTGCACCTGTTCAGCGCCACCCTGCGCGACAACCTGCTGCTGGCGGCGCCTGAGGCTGATGACACTCTGCTCTGCGCCACCCTTGAGAAGGTAGGCCTGGAAAAACTGCTGGAAGATGGCGGACTCAACGGCTGGCTGGGCGAAGGCGGACGCCAGCTTTCCGGCGGCGAACTGCGCCGGCTGGCCATTGCCCGCGCGCTGCTCCACGATGCGCCGCTGATGCTGCTGGACGAACCGACAGAAGGTCTGGATGCGGCCACCGAAAGCCAGATCCTGCATCTGCTGGCGGAAGTCTTACGCGAGAAAACCGTGCTGATGGTCACCCACCGCCTGCGAGGCCTGGCGCGTTTTAATCAGATAATAGTCATGGACAACGGCCAGATAATTGAGCAAGGTAGTCACGCGGAGCTGCTCGCTAAACAGGGCCGGTACTTCCAGTTTAAACAGCGTCTGTAGGCTATTATCTAATTTTTGCTGATGCGTATTGAGGTTAAAATGCGTCTGGTTCAGCTCTCCCGGCATTCTATCGCCTTCCCTTCTCCGGAAGGCGCCCTGCGTGAACCTAACGGCCTGCTGGCGCTCGGCGGCGATCTGAGCCCCGCGCGCCTGCTGATGGCCTATCAGCGTGGTATTTTTCCCTGGTTTTCCCCCGGCGACCCGATCCTCTGGTGGTCGCCCGATCCCCGCGCGGTGCTCTGGCCGGAACAGTTCCATCTCAGCCGCAGCATGAAGCGCTTTCATCAGCGTTCGCCCTACCGCGTCACGCTCAACCACGCCTTTGGCGAGGTGATTGAGGGCTGCGCCAGCGATCGTGACGAAGGCACCTGGATAACCAGCAGCATCGTTCGCGCCTACCACCAGCTGCATGAGCTGGGGCATGCCCACTCCATTGAAGTCTGGCAGGAGAATACTCTGGTGGGGGGAATGTACGGCGTGGCACAGGGGGCGCTGTTTTGCGGCGAGTCGATGTTCAGCCGGGCGGAAAATGCCTCCAAAACCGCGCTGCTGGTATTTTGCCAGGACTTTGCGCAGAGCGGCGGTAAATTAATTGACTGTCAGGTGCTGAACAACCATACCGCATCATTAGGCGCGGTGGATATTCCCCGCCGCGATTATCTGGACTATCTGTCAGTATTACGCGGCTACCGTCTGCCCGAGCGATTTTGGGTACCGCGGGTGCTATTTCCGGGCGGACAATAAAATGTTTTCAGCACATTTTGCGTCAGGATGGTATAATTGCGCGGTAGAGTAGCTTCTGCCTGTTGCCCCGCCGCCGTTTGGGAATAATAAGAGTCAGATAACGCCCATCGTTCTGTCACTCCCCTTTACGTTTGCGCCTGTCACGCGGCATGGCCGTGTGTGTCCCGGGCAATGCGCCAAAACTACTTCGGCGATTCATACCCGTCATATTTCCATTGCCGGCGTGCTGACTGCGCGCCTTGCGGCAAGGTGAATGATTCAGGGTAGACACGTAAAACTTTACTTACATGATGAACTTCGGCATTATCTTGCCGGTTCAAAACTACGGTAGTGATACCCCAGAGGACTAGATGGCCAAAGAAGACAATATTGAAATGCAGGGCACCGTACTTGAAACGTTGCCTAACACTATGTTCCGCGTAGAACTGGAAAACGGTCACGTGGTAACCGCGCATATCTCCGGTAAAATGCGTAAAAACTACATCCGCATTCTGACGGGCGACAAAGTGACTGTTGAGCTGACCCCGTACGACCTGAGCAAAGGCCGCATTGTCTTCCGTAGTCGCTGATTGTTTTCGCCCTTAAGGCGTCAGATGCTGAAGGCCGGGATAATTCCCGGTCTTTTCATTTCTACCGCCAGTTGGCAAAAAAAAACCGGCCCCTGGCCGGTTTTTTACATTGAAGATATCGCCTTAATGGGCGGCTTCCGGTTTGTGCTTCGGCGCGCTCTGGAAGTCGTAGGTCAGCGTATTTTTCGCGCTGTCCAGAGAGACCGTCACCTGCCCGCCGTCGACCAGCGAGCCAAACAGCAGCTCGTTCGCCAGCGGTTTTTTCAGGTTGTCCTGAATGACGCGTCCCATTGGACGTGCCCCCATTGCCCGGTCGTAGCCTTTTTCCGCCAGCCAGTCGCGCGCTTCCTGGCTGACTTCCAGGGAGACGCCTTTCTGATCCAGCTGAACCTGCAGCTCGACGATAAACTTGTCGACAACCTGATGGATCACCGTGGTGGAGAGGTGATCGAACCAGATGATGTTGTCGAGACGGTTACGGAACTCCGGCGTAAAGATCTTCTTGATCTCATCCATTGCGTCCGGACTGTTGTCCTGCTGGATAAGGCCAATCGATTTACGCTCGGTTTCCCGCACCCCGGCGTTGGTGGTCATCACCAGCACCACGTTGCGGAAGTCCGCTTTACGTCCGTTGTTATCGGTCAGCGTGCCGTTGTCCATCACCTGCAGCAGCAGGTTGAACACGTCCGGATGCGCTTTTTCGATCTCATCGAGCAGCAGCACCGCATGCGGATGTTTAATCACCGCATCGGTCAGCAGCCCGCCCTGGTCGAAGCCGACGTAGCCCGGAGGCGCCCCGATTAAACGACTGACGGTATGACGTTCCATATATTCGGACATATCAAAACGCAGCAGCTCAATACCCAGCGCCTTCGCCAGCTGCACGGTCACTTCGGTTTTCCCCACCCCGGTCGGCCCGGCGAACAGGAATGAACCCACCGGCTTGTGCTCATGGCCCAGCCCGGCGCGCGCCATCTTGATGGCTTCCGTCAGCGCCTCGATGGCCTTATCCTGACCAAAGACCAGCATTTTCAGTCGATCGCCAAGGTTTTTCAGCGTATCGCGATCGCTGCGGGAGACGCTCTTCTCAGGGATCCGCGCAATGCGCGCCACCACGGACTCGATATCCGCCACATTGACCGTTTTCTTACGCTTGCTGACCGGCATTAAGCGCGCCCGCGCCCCCGCCTCGTCAATTACGTCAATCGCCTTATCCGGTAGATGGCGATCGTTAATGTATTTCACCGCCAGCTCAACCGCCGCACGCACCGCCTTGGCGGTATAACGCACATCGTGGTGCGCTTCGTACTTCGGCTTCAGGCCGTTGATAATCTGGACGGTCTCTTCCACCGACGGTTCGGTAATATCGATTTTCTGGAAACGGCGGGCCAGCGCACGATCTTTTTCAAAGATGTTGCTGAACTCCTGGTAAGTGGTGGAGCCAATCACCCGGATCTTGCCGCTGGAAAGCAGCGGTTTGATCAGGTTAGCCGCATCGACCTGGCCGCCAGACGCCGCTCCCGCACCGATGATGGTGTGGATCTCATCAATGAACAGGATGCTGTTGGTATCCTGCTCCAGCTGTTTCAACAACGCTTTAAAGCGTTTTTCAAAATCGCCACGGTATTTCGTCCCGGCCAGCAGAGAACCAATATCAAGCGAGTAGATGGTGCAGTCAGCCATGACTTCCGGCACATCGCCCTGCACAATACGCCAGGCAAGGCCTTCGGCGATGGCGGTTTTACCGACGCCGGATTCCCCCACCAGCAGCGGGTTATTTTTACGCCGACGGCACAGCACCTGAATGGCACGCTCCAGCTCTTTTTCACGGCCGATCAGGGGATCGATGCCGCCAACGCGAGCAAGCTGATTGAGGTTGGTGGTGAAGTTTTCCATACGTTCCTCCCCGCCGGCTTGCTCTTCATTGCCAGGCTGGCTTCCGCTGTTATCGGAAGACTGGCTCGGCTCATCTTTGCGTGTACCATGAGAAATGAAGTTCACCACATCGAGTCGGCTCACTTCATGTTTACGCAGCAGGTAGGCGGCCTGCGACTCCTGCTCGCTGAAAATGGCCACCAGCACGTTGGCGCCGGTCACTTCGCTGCGGCCAGAAGATTGCACGTGGAAAACGGCGCGCTGCAGCACACGCTGGAAGCTCAGCGTCGGCTGGGTGTCGCGCTCTTCTTCCGTGGCTGGCAGGACGGGTGTGGTTTGTTCGATGAAGGCTTCAAGTTCCTGACGCAATGCCACCAGGTCCACTGAACACGCTTCCAGGGCCTCACGGGCCGAGGGGTTGCTTAGCAGAGCCAGCAGCAAGTGCTCGACGGTCATAAACTCATGACGGTGCTCGCGCGCTCTGGCGAAAGCCATATTTAAACTGAGTTCCAGTTCTTGATTGAGCATAGGCACCTCCCCCAATTTTCATGCCTGAATTCAGGCTTTTTCCAGCGTACACAGCAATGGATGCTCGTTCTCCCTCGCGTACTGATTCACCATAGCGACTTTGGTCTCCGCCACTTCCGCGGTAAACACGCCACAAATCGCCTTACCTTCATAGTGAACCGTGAGCATCAGTTGCGTTGCACGTTCAACATCATAAGAAAAGAATTTTTGTAACACGTCAATAACAAACTCCATTGGAGTGTAGTCATCATTGACCAATATCACTTTATACATAGATGGCGGTTTAATCGCATCACGAACTTCGTCGTCAACCAGGTGCTCGAAGTCCAGCCAATCTCTCTTACTCATCGTCAGTGTTCATCATCGGTTGCTGTTGCCAACAGGCGGAGGCCTGTCGATGACCAGAGGTTATGCTCATCACAAATCTACAACAGATCATAGATAACTATCATCTATCGCTTCTATCCGCGACGGCTGTCACATTCCCCGGCAATAGCGTTAACTGCTTCAAATTTTGACGCATTTTTCGCCGTTCCCCCTCCTCAATCGCTTGACGCGTTTTCGTATTTCTCTAAATTGTAGTGGCGAGAGTTGGCGAGCAATTGAACAACTCGTCACTCCACCACCGGTTCATTCCATCTTACTAATAAAGATTTACGAAGGATGTCGAAGTATGGAAATGGGTACTGTTAAGTGGTTCAACAATGCCAAAGGGTTCGGTTTTATCTGCCCTGAGGGCGGCGGCGAAGACATTTTCGCCCATTACTCCACCATCCAGATGGATGGTTACAGAACGCTAAAAGCCGGACAAGCCGTTCGGTTTGATGTTCACCAGGGGCCAAAAGGCAACCACGCCAGCGTGATCGTCCCTGTGGAAGCGGAAACGGCTGCATAACTCTTTTGCTTCATTGTGTACATCCTGCTAATAAAATGCCAGTCCTTCTGACTGGCATTTTTATTTCTCATCCCGACTACTCCCGCGCCAGGGCATCCACCGGATCGAGCCGCGCCGCATTGCGCGCCGGCAGCCAGCCAAACAGCACCCCGGTTAACGTCGAACAGAGAAACGCCGTCACCAGCGCCAGCGGCGAAAAACCGATCTCCCAGCCCGGGAGAAACAGCTGAAGAATAAACGCGATCATCAGCGACAACGTTACCCCCAGCGCGCCGCCGACCAGGCAAACCAGCACCGCCTCGATGAGAAACTGCTGCAGCACATCGCTGGCCCGCGCGCCAACCGCCATGCGGATGCCGATCTCCCGCGTCCGTTCGGTCACCGACACCAGCATAATATTCATCACCCCAATCCCGCCGACCACCAGGGCGATCACCGCCACCAGTGTCAGGAACAGCTGTAAGGTATGTGTGGTCCTTTCGGCGGTTTTCAAGATGCTGTCCATATTCCAGGTGAAGACATCTTTTTTACCATGCCGCAGCTCCAGCAAACGCAGCAGCTGTTTTTCAGCAGTGTCACTGTCATAGCCTTCATGAACCCGGACGGTGATCGAGTTCAGCCACGACTGGCCCATCACTCTTCCCGCCATGGTGGTGTAAGGCAACCAGACGCGGAGAATTTTACTGCTGCCGAACATCGACTGCTTTTCATCCGCAACGCCAATCACCGTGGCCGGCATATTACCCACCAGGATCACCTCGCCCACCACTTTCGCTTTATTGGGAAACAGCTGGCGACGGGTATTGCTGTCGAGCACCACCACCTGAGCCCGGCTGTTGAGCTGCAGTTCATTAAAGGTATTGCCCTCGCTGAAGGTCATGCCGTAAACATTAAAGTACTGCGGCCCGACCCCTTCCGCGCTGGCGGCAACGTCAATATTGTTGGCGCGCAGGCGCAGGCTTTTTGACACCGCCGGCGTAGCGGAACGCACCCACGGCTGTTTCTGGATCGCCAGCAAGTCGTCATACTTCAGCGCCTGTTGATAGCGCGGGTCGTCATCGCCAAAATCCTTGCCAGGGTAGACGTCAATGGTATTGGTGCCGATGGCGCGAATATCCGCCAGCACCATTTGTTTGGCGGCATCGCCCACCACGACGATCGACACCACCGAAGCAATCCCGATAATAATGCCGAGCATGGTCAGCAGGGTGCGCATTTTATTCGCCGCCATCGCCCGCCAGGCCATGACCAGCGCCTCGCGAAAGCCGCTGGTAAACTGACGCCACGCCGAGGGCTCCCCCTGCTGACGGGCGCGCAGCCCGCCGCCCTGGCGGCTGGCGGGCGGGTTGCGGACGATTTCGCCATCGCGGATCTCGACGATCCGCTCCGCCTGAGCGGCAACCTGCGGATCGTGAGTGACGATGATAACCGTATGGCCCTGCGCTTTCAGCTGATGCAGGATCGCCATCACCTCTTCGCCGGAATGGCTGTCCAGCGCGCCGGTGGGCTCATCGGCGAGGATCACTTCCCCACCATTCATCAGGGCGCGGGCGATACTGACCCGCTGCTGTTGGCCGCCGGACAGCTGCGACGGCTGATAGTCGGCGCGATCGCCAAGCCCCAGGCGCGCCAGCAGCTCATGCGCGCGCGCCAGGCGCGCCCGCCGTTCACTGCCGGCATACACCGCCGGCACTTCGACGTTCTGCGCGGCGGTCAGATGGGACAGCAGATGGTAGCGTTGAAAGATAAAGCCAAAGTGTTCCCGCCGCAGACGGGCCAGCGCATCGCCATCCAGCTGCGCGATATCGGTTCCCGCCACCCGATAGGTGCCGCTGGTGGGTTTGTCGAGGCAGCCAAGGATATTCATCAGCGTCGATTTTCCCGAGCCGGAGGCGCCCACGATCGCCACCATCTCCCCGGCATGGATACTGAGGGTGATCCCCTTGAGGACCTCAACGCTGCCGTCGCCGGAAGGATAGCTGCGACGAATATCACGCAGCTCGAGCAGGGCCGTCATTTTGCCGCCCCGCTCGCGCTCTCGCCGACGATCACCTCATCCCCCTCTTCAAGTCCCTGCACCACCGCGACGTCGGTATCATTGCGCGCGCCAATGACAATCTCACGCTCTTTGACCTCGCCGGTACGCAACAGCCGGACGTGGTAGCGGTTATCACCGACCGCATCACCCAGGGCGCTCAGCGGGATGGTGATCACGTTCTTCACCTCGGCCAGTTGGATATGCACCTGCGCGGTCATGTCGAGGCGCAGAATTCCCTGCGGGTTCGGGACCTCGAAGCGGGCATAATAGAAGATGGCGTCGTTGACTTTTTCCGGCGTCGGCAGAATGTCCTTCAGCTTGCCTTCATAGCGAGTTAGCGGGTCGCCCAGCACGGTAAACCACGCCTTTTGTCCCGGTCTGAGGTGGATGACATCCGCTTCGGAGACCTGCGCTTTCACCAGCATGGTGCTGAGGTCCGCCAGGGTCAGAATGTTCGGCGCCTGCTGGGCAGCGATCACCGTCTGTCCCTGCAGGGTAGTAATTTGCGTCACTTCACCAGCCATCGGCGCCAGGATCCGCGTGTAGTCGAGGTTGGTCTTCGCCGTGTCGAGCGTTGCCTGGTTGCGCTTAATTTGCGCTTCAATGGTGCCGATTTGCGCCTGTTTCACCGCCAGGTCGGTGGCCGCGGTATCGAGGTCTTGTCGCGAGACCAGCTGGCGCTGCGCCAGCTGCTGCTGACGGGCCAGGGTCACCTGCGCCAGCTTACTCTCCGCGCGCGCCTGATTGAGCTGGGCGCGCAGCTCCATCAACGTCGCCTCCACCTCTTTGATCTGGTTTTGCGCCTGCTCAGGATCGATAACCCCCAGCAGTTGGTCCTTTTTGACCTTATCGCCGATATTCACGTGCAGCGTCTTCAGCTGTCCGCTGACCTGGGCGCCGACGTCAACTTTTCGCAGGGCATCCAGCTTGCCGGTGGCCAGCACGCTCTGCTGGAGATCGCCTTTGCGCACCACCAGCGTCTGGTAGTGCGGTAGCGGCGCATTGAGAATCCGCCATCCCCAGACAGCCAGACCCAGCACAACGATCGCCAACAGCCACCAGACGGTCCTGCGTTTTCCCTTCACTTTCATATTCCGATTCCTGCTGTTTCCCTGCCGCTCCAGGCGGTGATTCTATCGAAACCCGTCGGCAACAGGACACCCATTTTTCGCGCCAATGATGTTTTGTTTAGCTGCCGGAGAGCTTTGCGCCGCCGAAATTCCCGACGGCGAAGAGATTAATCAGCGCGACCGCGGGCCAGCCACAGTACCCGCGAGAACATTTTTTTCAGCAGCGTCGGCACAGCGTCCACCCCACGGCGGCCGGCTTCCATTGCCACCTCAATCGCCAGGTCCGGCTTGGACGAGCGATGGATGGCCTTGGTGATCACCCGCCGCATATTCATGGGCACATTATCCGGGATCTGCGCCACCCGGTGGTAAACGTCATCAAATCCCTGACGATACATAAAGTGTTCCATATCCAGCGCCGGCAGAGCGGTCAGATGGTCGCGCTCCAGCTCGCGATCGTTATTCAGCAGACCGCTTACGGTCGCGGCATATTTTTTTCCTGCCTCATCGCCATCCACCAGCACGTGCCACTGGATCCCCATCCGGCGGGCGAATTTGATCAATGGCTTCAGGCCCGACTGGGCGAATTCAATCACTTTCACCCCTTCAGCATCAAAATGATGGCCGCACTGGCGGGCCAGCTCGTTGATAACCCAGGTTTCCGTCTCCCCCTCCACCAGCAGCCAACAGCGGGCGAAGAGCGATGAGGCGCGATTGAAGCGGATGTGAAAGGCAATGCGTCGACTCTCTTCGGCATTCATTCCGCCCGGCCCCAGCCGCCATGCCGACACCCGCGACGATTCACGCACCAGCCGACAAACCTGCTCCACCGGCGTCAGGGACAGCAGCTCTCCGGAGTTGGTGGTGGTCACACGCTGCAACGGCAGCAAATTCAGCAGATGCCAGGCGACGGAGAGCATGATCGGGTGCAGGCGGGTCTCGGGATCCTCAATCAACAGCAGCGGCCGCGCGTCGCGATCGAGGCGCACCGTCCCTTTCGCCTGCAGCAGGGTAGCAAATAGCCCCAGCAGGATCACCCGATGGCTGCGCCCGCCGGGCTTGTCGATCATGCGGTTGATAATATCCAGGTAACGCCAGCTACGCTGCTCATCATGGGAACGTCGACGCATCAGGCGATGTCGCGTCTGGGCGCTGCTTTGCTCGGCAAAGTAATGCTCCAGCAGCTGCACCATGGCCGACAACCCCTGACGGATCTGTCCGTCGGATAAATTTTGCGGGTGGCTGACCAGCTCTCTGGAGAGAAAATCCAGCTGGCGGGCGGTGATCTCAATCTGCGGCGAGTGCGGTACCGTTCCGTTATGAATGCGCCGCATAAAGCGCGCGTCGCGCAGGCGCAGCACCGGCATCAAACGCACCAGGTGTCTGGCCAGCTCATCGATATCCTCCAGCACCAGCGCTTCGCCTTCGCCATCGATAAAACTGCGCAGGGTCATCACGCTGTCGTCATCGGCGAGTTCGCCTTCCAGGCGGTAGAACACCCGGTGATAGCCATCATCACAGGGCACCCAACAGCGCTGAAGCGGACGGAAACGCCGCACCCGATGGCGCCCCGGCTCGGTTTCACGAAAGGTCAGAATAATATGCAAATGGTGCTCGCGCCCCTGGATGTCGCCCGCGGGGAACCAGAAGTCATCGCGGACAAAGTGATAAAGATCGAACTCTGGCGACAAAAGCAGGGTCAGCGCATCAAGCAGACTGGACTTCCCCCACGCGTTCTCCCCGATCAGGACGTTATTTTGCTCCAGCATCAACGACAGACGATTGATACCGCGAAAACCGACGATTTCTACGCGCTCAAGAAGCATATCCCCTCCGCTACACCACCACTCTCCTTCAGTAATCAACAGTATAGCGAGGGCGGCGGCAAGATGACACTCCGCTTAATCACCTCTGCGCATCCTATTCGGGAGATTAAATATATTCATAAAATTACGCACTTATCGTCTATTAACGGCTATTGATTATTCATCAAACAAAATAGTTTTATTTCAGACGTTATGTTCTACACTATTGATAATCTTGGATGGATATAGGAAGAGTTAAACTGGCAAACGCAATCCCTTCACCTTGCCCTAAATCAAATAATATCAATATATTTAACTGGCTCTGGGATGGCGATTATCTCTAGAATAACGCCGCTTTATTTTTATCGTCGTCCCTTATCACGATAAATAAAGACCGGCACGGTCCGCTCGTGCGCGTATACATTTAAATTGAGGTGGTTATGTTCAGAAAATTAGCAGCCGAATGCTTCGGCACCTTCTGGCTTGTATTTGGCGGCTGCGGTAGCGCCGTACTTGCCGCAGCATTTCCCGAGTTGGGTATCGGTTTTGCCGGCGTGGCGCTGGCATTTGGTTTAACCGTATTAACCATGGCGTATGCGGTTGGCCATATTTCCGGCGGTCATTTCAACCCGGCGGTAACCTTAGGCCTGTGGGCCGGTGGTCGTTTCCCGGCGAAAGAGGTCATTGGCTATATTATCGCCCAGGTGGTCGGCGGAATTATTGCCGCCGCGGTGCTGTACGTGGTGGCCAGCGGTAAAGCCGGCTTTGATGCCGCCGCCAGCGGCTTTGCCTCAAACGGCTATGGCGAACACTCCCCGGGCGGCTTCTCTATGCTGTCGGCTATCGTTATTGAAATCGTACTGACCTGCGGCTTCCTGCTGGTTATCCATGGCGCGACCGACAAACACGCGCCGGCGGGCTTCGCGCCGATCGCTATCGGCCTGGCGCTGACTCTCATCCATTTAATCAGCATTCCGGTCACCAACACTTCCGTCAACCCGGCGCGCAGCACCGCGGTGGCGATTTTCCAGGGCGGTTGGGCGCTGCAGCAGCTGTGGCTGTTCTGGGTCATGCCGATCGTCGGCGGGATCCTTGGCGGCGTGCTGTACCGCACTCTGCTGGAAAAACGCGATTAATCCTTTCTAAGCCCGGGTCTCCGGGCTTTTTCTTTCTGGCGACAGCTTTACTCGGCCCGGCTATTTGGGTAGTGTCATGAGCGCTATTCTCATCATGCAAGGGCTGCATCGTTCATGTTCTCGGGACTGTTCATCATTCTGTTGCCGCTGGTCGTCGGCTATTTACTGCCTCTTCGTCACTCCTCTGCGCTAAAACTGATTCACCGGATGCTGAGCTGGATTGTCTATGTGATCCTCTTTTTTATGGGTATCAGCCTGGCGTTTCTCGACAATCTGGCCAGCAATCTGCTGGCGATATTGCATTACGCCGCGGTGAGCGTGGTCATCATTTTACTGTGTAATATTACCGCTCTGCTGTGGCTGGAAAGAAAAATGCCCTGGTGCAGTCTGCATCGTCAGGAGAAATTACCCTCGCGCCTGGCCATGGCCCTGGAATCACTCCAGCTGTGCGGGGTGGTGGTCCTCGGTTTTTTGCTTGGCCTGACCGGCCTGCCTTTTTTACAACACGCCACCGAAGCCAGCGAATATACGCTGATCTTTCTCCTGTTCCTCGTCGGTATTCAATTACGCAATAATGGAATGAGTCTGCGACAAATAGTCCTTAACCGCCGGGGAATGATCGTCGCCGTGGTGGTCACGATCAGTTCATTACTCGGCGGCATCCTCAACGCCTTTATTCTGGATTTGCCGCTAAAGACCGGTCTGGCGATGGCCAGCGGCTTCGGCTGGTATTCACTCTCCGGTATTTTACTGACCGAATCCTTTGGCCCGGTAATCGGCAGCGCGGCGTTCTTTAACGACCTGTGCCGCGAGCTGCTGGCCATCATGTTAATTCCGGGCCTGATTCGCCGAAGCCGCTCCACGGCGCTGGGTCTGTGCGGCGCCACCTCCATGGACTTCACCTTACCGGTGCTGCAGCGTTCCGGCGGCGTGGAGATCGTCCCTGCCGCCATCGTACACGGTTTTCTGCTGAGCCTGCTGGTCCCGATCCTGATCGCCTTTTTTGCCGCCTGAGTAGGCGCTGGCGGCAGACTTCCTGCCGCCAATTTTGCGCTAAATCAATCTCCCTTTAAGTTGCATCAGAAATACCTTTTCTCCTCACGCGCTCGGGCATAACCTTAAACATGTATATCAAATATAACTTTAAAGGTGTGACCATGTTTTGTGTGCAATGTGAACAAACCATTCGTACCCCGGCCGGCAACGGCTGCTCTTACGCGCAGGGGATGTGCGGTAAAACAGCGGAAACCTCCGATCTACAGGATCTGCTGATTGCGTCACTGCAAGGCCTCTCCGCCTGGGCGCTTAAGGCCCGCGAATATGGCATTATCGATCATGAGGTCGACAGCTTCGCCCCCCGCGCCTTCTTCTCTACGCTAACTAACGTCAATTTCGATTCTCCGCGCATCGTCGGCTATGCCCGTCAGGCGATTGCCATGCGTGAGGCGCTGAAAGCGCAGTGCCTGGACCTTGATGCCAGCGCCAAAGTTGACAGCCCGGTGGCCGACCTGCAGCTGGTCGGCGACGATCTGGGTGACCTGCAGCGTCAGGCGGCAGACTATGCCCCGAATAAAGATAAAGCCGCTATCGGCGAGAATATCCTCGGCCTGCGCCTGCTGTGCCTGTACGGCCTGAAAGGCGCGGCAGCTTATATGGAACACGCGCACGTGCTCGGCCAGTACGACAACGCCATTTATGCCCAGTACCACAAGATCATGGCGTGGCTGGGCACCTGGCCTGCGGATATGAATGCGCTGCTCGAATGTTCGATGGAAATCGGCCAGATGAACTTCAAAGTGATGAGCATCCTTGACGCCGGCGAAACCACCAAATATGGCCACCCAACGCCGACTCAGGTCAACGTAAAAGCCACCGCAGGTAAATGTATCCTGATCTCTGGCCACGACCTGAAAGATCTCTACAACCTGCTGGAGCAGACGGAAGGCACCGGCGTCAATGTCTATACCCACGGCGAAATGCTGCCGGCGCACGGCTATCCGGAGCTGCGTAAATTCAAACATCTGATCGGCAACTACGGCAGCGGCTGGCAAAACCAGCAGGTGGAATTCGCCCGCTTCCCGGGCCCCATCGTGATGACCTCTAACTGCATCATCGATCCCACCGTCGGCGCTTACGACGATCGCATCTGGACTCGCAGCATCGTCGGCTGGCCGGGCGTGAACCACCTGGAAGGCGAAGACTTCTCCCCGGTCATTGCCCAGGCACAGCAGATGGCGGGCTTCCCGTACAGCGAAATCCCGCATCTGATCACCGTCGGCTTTGGCCGTCAGACCCTGCTCGGCGCGGCGGATACGCTGATCGATCTGGTCAGCCGTGAAAAACTGCGCCATATCTTCCTCGTCGGCGGCTGTGACGGCGCGCGCGGGGAACGTAACTATTTCACCGATTTTGCCACCAGCGTGCCGGATGACTGCCTGATCCTGACGCTGGCCTGCGGTAAATACCGCTTTAACAAGCTGGATTTCGGCGATATCGAAGGCCTGCCACGTCTGGTCGACGCTGGTCAGTGTAATGATGCCTATTCGGCGATTATTCTGGCGGTCACGCTGGCGGAAAAACTGGGCTGCGGCGTCAACGATCTGCCGCTGTCGCTGGTGCTCTCCTGGTTCGAACAGAAAGCGATTGTCATCCTGCTGACGCTGCTGTCTCTCGGCGTGAAAAATATCGTCACCGGCCCGACGGCGCCAGGCTTCTTCACTCCGGATCTGCTGGCTGTCCTCAATGAGAAGTTTGGTCTGCGTTCCGTGACCACCGTGGAACAAGATATGCAGCAGCTGCTGAGCGCGTAAGGAGTCCCTGATGACCATGCCAACTTCGCAATGCCCGTGGCGGATGCAGGTTCACCACATTCACCAGGAAACCCCGGACGTGTGGACCCTTTCGCTGCTGTGCCACGATTACTATCCGTATCGCGCCGGGCAGTACGCCCTGGTCAGCGTGCGTGATTCCGCGGAAACGCTGCGCGCCTACACCCTCTCCTCCACGCCAGGGGTCAGCGAGTATATTACGCTGACCGTTCGCCGCATTAACGAGGGCGCGGGTTCACAATGGTTAACCCACGAGGTCAAACGCGGCGATTATCTTTGGCTGTCCGATGCGATGGGCGAGTTTATCTGCGACGATAAAGCAGAAGATAAATTCCTGCTGCTGGCCGCCGGCTGCGGGGTGACGCCGATAATGTCGATGCGCCGCTGGCTGGCGAAGTACCGCCCGCTGGCAGACGTGCAAGTGATCTATAGCGTTCGTTCGCCGGAGGATGTGATCTTTGCCGAGGAGTGGCGCAACTATCCGGTTACCCTGGTGGCGGAGCACAACGCAACGCACGGTTTTGTCGCCGGCCGTCTGACCCCGGAGCTGCTGCAGAGTGTGCCGGATATCGCCAGCCGCACCGTGATGACCTGCGGGCCAGCGCCGTATATGGAGAAGGTTGAGCAGGACGTGGCCGCCCTGGGTGTCACCCGCTTCTTTAAGGAGAAGTTCTTCACCCCGGTGGCAGAGGCCGCCACCAGCGGGCTGAAATTCACCAAACTGCAGGCGGCGAGAGAGTTTTACGCGCCGGTGGGCACCACCCTGCTCGAGGCGCTGGAGAGCAATCAGGTGCCGGTGACCGTCGCCTGCCGCGCCGGCGTCTGCGGCTGCTGCAAAACCAGAGTCGTTTCCGGGGAGTATAGCGTCACCAGCACCATGACGCTGACCGAAGATGAAATCGCCGACGGCTATGTGCTGGCCTGCTCCTGTCACCCGCAGAGCGATCTGGTTCTCGCCTGAGGTCAAAATCCCCGGTGGCGCTACCGCTTACCGGGGCTACAGCGCTGTGCGATTTGGTAGCCCGGAGAAGGCGCAATGCGCCGCCTCCGGGAAAACCCCTGGCGACAATAAACTCTCAGGCGACATGAGATAAACGCTTTCCCGGACTGAAAAGCGGCAAACCGACAACAGTATCGACTTTACGCCCCAGGACGAATGAGGCATTTTTACCGCCAGACCGACTGACCGGCCAGCGAGTAACGCCCGGCGCCCAAAAGCGCAATCGCCAGCGCGCCAACAAAGAAATAGACCAGATTCTCGATCGCCCACGCCCCCACCGCATCAAGCGCAAATGTCTTGCCGAGACCGACCATCAGCCACGCCACCACCATGGTGAAAGCCAACACCAGCGCCGCAGGGCGCGTCAGGATGCCGACAATCAACAAACAGGGGGCGACCACTTCCCCCGCCAGCACACCGTAGGCGATAAACCCCGGCAACCCCTTCGCCACCAGCATCCCGCTAATGCCATCCACGCCATCCAGCAGCTTGTGCAAACCGTGAAACAGCATTAACCCGCCGACGGCGAGTCGTAACAAGAGTTTACCGGCGTCTTCATGCGACAGCGTTCTGTTTACTGCGTTTAACAATCCCTTAACCATTTGATGTGCTTCCTGTTTTACACCCTGTGAGATCCCAGAGTATGCCCAATGCTTCAGCAATAAAACCAGCAAAAAATTGAGGGCAATCGGCAACGTAAGCTGCAGTTTCATCTAAGCTTGAAGGCGTTATCAAAAAAAGGAGATGGAGATCATGAAACAAACCGTGGCCGCATACATTGCCAAAATGCTGGAACAGGCCGGCGTGAAACGTATCTGGGGCGTCACCGGCGATTCCCTCAATGGATTGAGCGATAGCCTGAACCGCATGGGCACCATCGACTGGATGGCCACCCGGCACGAAGAGGTTGCCGCTTTCGCCGCCGGCGCGGAGGCGCAACTGACCGGTGAACTGGCGGTCTGCGCTGGTTCCTGCGGACCGGGTAACCTGCATCTGATCAACGGTCTGTTTGACTGTCACCGCAACCATGTCCCGGTGCTGGCGATTGCCGCCCACATCCCATCCAGCGAGATTGGCAGCGGCTATTTCCAGGAGACCCATCCCCAGGAGCTGTTCCGCGAATGCAGCCACTACTGCGAGCTGGTCTCCACCCCGGAGCAGATCCCGCAGGTGCTGGCGGTGGCGATGCGCAAGGCGGTGATCAACCGCGGCGTTTCGGTGGTGGTGCTGCCCGGCGACGTGGCGCTGAAGGCGGCCCCGGAGAGCGCCAGCAGCCAGTGGTATCATGCGCCGTTGCCGACGGTCACCCCGGCGGAAGAAGAGCTGCGCAAGCTGGCCCAGCTGATCCGCTACTCCAGCAATATCGCGCTCATGTGCGGCAGCGGTTGCGCCGGCGCCCACCAGGAGCTGGTGGAGTTCGCGGCGAAAATTAAAGCTCCCATCGTCCATGCGTTGCGCGGTAAAGAGCATGTGGAGTATGACAACCCGTATGATGTGGGCATGACCGGGCTGATTGGCTTCTCTTCTGGCTTCCACACCATGATGAATGCCGACACCCTAATCCTGCTCGGCACCCAGTTCCCCTATCGCGCCTTCTATCCGACCGACGCCAAAATTATTCAGATCGACATTAACCCCGGCAGCATCGGCGCGCACAGTAAGGTCGATATGGCGCTGGTGGGCGACATTAAATCAACGCTGAAGGCGCTGCTGCCGCTGCTGGAAGAGAAAACCGATCGCCGCTTCCTCGATAAGGCGCTGGAGCACTATCGCGACGCGCGAAAAGGACTCGACGATCTGGCGAAGCCCAGCGAGAAGGCGATCCACCCGCAATATCTGGCGCAGCAGATCAGCCATTTTGCCGATGAAGACGCCATTTTCACCTGCGATGTCGGCACCCCGACCGTCTGGGCGGCACGCTATCTCAAGATGAACGGCAAACGCCGCCTGCTGGGTTCATTCAATCACGGCTCCATGGCCAACGCCATGCCGCAGGCCATTGGCGCCAAGGCCACCGCGCCGGAGCGTCAGGTGGTGGCCATGTGCGGCGACGGCGGGTTTAGCATGCTGATGGGGGATTTTCTGTCGCTGGCGCAGATGAAGCTGCCGGTGAAAATTATCATCTTTAACAACAGCGTGCTGGGTTTCGTGGCGATGGAGATGAAGGCCGGGGGCTATCTCACTGACGGCACGGAGCTACACGACACCTACTTCGCCCGCATCGCCGAAGCCTGCGGGATTAAAGGTATTCGCGTTGAGAAAGCCTCCGAGGTGGATGAAGCGCTGCAGACCGCGTTCCGCACCGACGGTCCGGTGCTGGTCGACGTCGTGGTCGCCAAAGAGGAGCTGGCGATCCCGCCGCAGATCAAGCTGGAGCAAGCTAAAGGCTTTAGCCTGTATATGCTGCGGGCGATCATCAGCGGGCGCGGCGATGAAGTCATCGAACTGGCGAAAACCAACTGGCTCAGGTAAAACAGAAGCAATACTCTGAACCAGAACAAGGAATAGCCGTGATCGATCTGCGCAGTGATACCGTTACCCGCCCCGGGCGCGCCATGCTGGAAGCCATGATGGCCGCCCCGGTCGGGGACGATGTGTATGGCGACGACCCTACCGTCAATGAACTTCAGCGCTACGCCGCCGACCTGGCCGGCAAAGAGGCGGCGCTGTTTCTGCCCACCGGCACCCAGGCCAACCTCGTCGGCCTGCTCAGCCATTGCCAGCGCGGCGAAGAGTATATCGTCGGCCAGGGGGCGCATAACTATCTGTACGAAGCCGGCGGGGCGGCGGTTCTCGGCAGTATTCAGCCGCAGCCGATTGACGCCGCGGCGGACGGTTCGCTGCCGCTGGATAAAGTCGCAGCAAAAATCAAACCTGACGATATCCATTTTGCCCCGACCCGCCTGCTGAGTCTGGAAAACACCCATAACGGTAAGGTGCTGCCTCGCGACTATCTGCAGGAAGCCTGGGCGTTTACCCGCCAGCGCAATCTGGCGCTGCACGTCGACGGCGCGCGCATCTTTAACGCCGTGGTGGCCTACGGCTGCGAGTTACGCGATATCGCCCAATACTGCGACTCCTTCACCATCTGTCTGTCAAAGGGGCTTGGCGCCCCGGTAGGCTCGCTGCTGATCGGTAGTGAGGCGTACATTCGCCGCGCCGTTCGCTGGCGGAAAATGGTCGGCGGCGGGATGCGCCAGGCGGGCATTCTGGCCGCCGCCGGACTGTACGCGCTGAAAAATAATGTCCAGCGCCTGCAGGAGGATCACGATAACGCCGCGTGGATGGCGGATCAGCTGCGCGCCATCGGCGCGGACGTTACTCGTCACGATACCAACATGCTGTTCGTTCGCGTCGGTGATGAGCAGGCCCGGGCGCTCGGCGAGTTTATGCAGGCGCGCAACGTGCTGATCAACGCTTCGCCAGTCGTCCGTCTGGTCACTCACCTGGATGTCGACCGTCAGCAGTTGAGCGAGGTGGTCGCCCACTGGCAGGCTTTTTTACAACGCTAAGGAGTCAGGCGTGTCGCAATCTGTTCTGGTGCTCGGCGCCAGCGGCTATATCGGTCAGCATTTAGTCCGCGAGTTAAGCGCGCGGGGATATCCGGTGCTGGCGGCGGCGCGCCATACCGACCGACTGCAAAAACTCGCGTTGCCCGGCGTCACCTGCCGGTCCGTCGATCTCAATCAGCCGCAGATTCTGCCTGCGCTGCTCACGGGTATCGATACGCTTTATTATCTGGTACATGGCATGGGCGAAGGCGGCGATTTTATCGTCCATGAGCGTCGGGTGGCGACGCATGTTCGCGATGCCCTGCGCCAGACGCCGGTGCGTCAGATTATCTTTCTCAGCTCGCTGCAGGCACCAGCGCAGGAGCAGTCCGACCATCTGCGCGCTCGTCAGGTCACCGGCGATCTCCTGCGCGAGTCGGGCGTGCCGGTCACCGAGCTGCGGGCCGGAATTATCGTCGGCGCCGGCTCCGCCGCCTTCGAGGTGATGCGCGACATGGTCTATAACCTGCCGGTGCTGACTCCTCCGCGCTGGGTGCGTTCGCGTACCACCCCTGTCGCGCTGGAAAACCTGCTCGTTGACCTCGTTGAGCTGCTGAATCATCCTTCCGACGCGCACCGCGTCTTCGAAGCCGCCGGTCCGGAGGTGTTAAGCTACCAGCAGCAGTTCATTCGCTTTATGGCCGTCAGCGGCAAACACCGCCCGCTTATTCCGATTCCCCTGCCGACGCGCTGGATCTCGGTGTGGTTCCTCAATGTCATCACCTCGGTGCCGCCGACCATCGCTAAAGCGCTGATTCAGGGGTTGAAGCACGATCTGATCGCCGATGACCGGACGCTGCGGGCGCTGATCCCGCAAACGCTGATCCCCTTCGATCAGGCGGTTCGCCGCACCCTGAAAGAAGAAGAGCAGCTGGTAAACTCCAGCGACTGGGGCTACGACGCCCAGGCTTTCGCCCGCTGGCGACCGGAGTACGGCTACTATCCGAAACAGGCAGGCTGCACCGTCGCCACTCCGGCGAGCCGCAAAGCCCTGTGGCAGGTTGTTAACCAAATCGGCGGTAAAGAGGGATATTTTTTCGGCAATCTGCTGTGGAAAACCCGCAGCGCGATGGATCTGCTGGTCGGCCACCGGCTGGCCAAAGGGCGACCGCAGCGCGACTATCTGCAGACCGGCGATACGGTCGACAGCTGGAAGGTGATTATTGTGGAGGAAGAAAAACAGCTCACTCTGCTGTTCGGCATGAAAGCGCCGGGGCTGGGCCGGTTAAGCTTTACCATTAACGATAAAGGCGATCGTCGTGAACTGGACGTCCGCGCCTGGTGGCACCCGCACGGTATGCCGGGCCTGGTCTACTGGCTGCTGATGATCCCGGCGCACCTGTTTATTTTCCGCGGTATGGCGCAACGCATCGCCCGGTTGGCCGAACAAATCTCAGGCAGAGTCGAAGGATAAGCATTATTCTTTCATGATTCTCATTGCATAGTCGGGAGAATCACGGAAAAATGCGCACGAAATTCTTTTCTGGGACAGTAGAGTGATATGAAGGTACTGGTTACCGGTGCGACCAGCGGATTAGGCCGCAACGCAGTGGAATATCTGCGCAACAAGGGCATCAGCGTGCGAGCGACCGGGCGCAACGAAGCGATGGGTAAGCTTCTGAGCAAAATGGGGGCGGAATTCATCCCGGCGGATTTAACCGAGCTGGTCTCTTCGCAGGCTAAAGTGATGCTCGCCGGTATCGATACCCTGTGGCACTGCTCAAGCTTTACCTCGCCCTGGGGCACGCAGCAGGCTTTCGATCTCGCTAACGTCCGCGCCACCCGCCGCCTCGGCGAATGGTCGGTAGCATGGGGCGTACGCAATTTCGTTCATATCTCTTCGCCCTCGCTCTATTTTGATTATCACCACCATCGCGATATTCAGGAAGATTTCCGCCCGCACCGCTTCGCCAACGAGTTTGCCCGCAGCAAGGCAGCCAGCGAAGAGGTGATCAACCTGCTGGCGCAGGCCAACCCGCACACCCGTTTTACCATTTTGCGCCCGCAGAGTTTGTTCGGGCCGCACGATAAAGTCTTTATTCCCCGGCTGGCGCAAATGATGCAACACTATGGCAGCGTCCTGTTGCCGCGGGGCGGCAGCGCGCTGGTCGATATGACCTATTATGAAAACGCCGTCCACGCGATGTGGCTGGCGAGCCAGCCGGCGTGCGATCATCTTCCCTCCGCCCGCGCGTGGAATATCAGCAACGGCGAACCGCGCACCCTGCGCAGTATCGTGCAGAAACTGATCGACGAGCTGAGCATCAAATGCCGGATCCGCTCAGTCCCCTACCCGATGCTGGATATTATCGCCCGCAGCATGGAGCGTTTTGGCGATAAAACGGCCAAAGAGCCGGCCTTTACCCACTACGGCGTCTCGAAACTGAATTTTGATTTTACGCTCGATATCACTCGCGCGCAGGATGAGCTGGGTTATCAGCCGGTGGTGACGCTGGACGACGGGATTGTGCGTACCGCCGCCTGGCTGCGCGACCACGGTAAACTTCACCGCTAACCCTGACCATACTTTTCTAACAGCGCCTCGGCTATCGCTTCGGTTTGCGCATCTGCTACGCCATCCCAGCGCTGGGGGCGGAAGTGCATCTGGAAGGCGGTAATCACTCGTTTTTTCTGCGCGGGAGTCATCTCCGGCGTGACCTGATAGCCGTAGCGCGCCAGCAAATCCAGTACTACCTCAGGGTCCACTGGCTCACTGGCCGGGCGCCCGTTCAGATAGAAAGCCACCCGCTGCTCGTCCGGCCAGGCGCCAATCCCCTGCTGCGCCAGCTGTTGCCAGGGGAACAACGGTCCCGGATCGTCTTTGCGCTGCGGGGCGATATCGGCATGGGCTACCACGTTCTGCGGCGCGATGTGGTAGCGGGCGATAATATCGCGCGCCAGCGGGATCAGGGCCGCGATCTGCTCCGGGTGAAAGGGGGTAAAGCTTTTACCCCCCGCAGTCTTCTGCCAGCCGCGGTTTTCCAGTTCAATACCAATGGAAGTATCGTTGATGCGCGTGCTGCCGCGCCAGTAGCTCACCCCGGCGTGCCAGGCCAGATCCTCTTCCGGCACCAGCTGCCAGATCCGCGGTTTATGATGGTGGCGCGGCGGCTGTTCAGGAATTAAATAGTGGGAGCTGACCTCTTTATCAGTCAGGGTTGCCAGGGAGACATCAAAATTATCTGCGGTATAGTGGATAACCAGCACTTTTATGCGCGGATAGGCCGCCTGCGCCGGATGGCGAGTGTCCAGCTGATATCCGTCGCGATCGATGATGCCTTTTTCCCCCGCGCAGCCGGCCAGCAGTAGCGCCAACAGGAGTACATAGGCAATCCGTTTCATCCCTTCTCCCTTGCCCGGTAGCGTCTCCGGGTTAATAAGACCATTGATTACGTCCTTTATTTTTCGCCTGGTACAGCGCACTGTCCGCCCGGGCGATCAGCGTCTCCATCGGGACCGTGCCATCGGAATCGACGATCCCGATACTGACGGTCACCACCGACGCCACCTCTGATGCCTCATGAGGAAGCGCCGCCTCGTGAATTTTCTGCTGAATGCGCTCGGCAATCGCGGTGGCATGCACCAGGGGAACCCTAGGCAACGCCACCACAAATTCCTCGCCGCCATAGCGAGCCACCAGATCATCTTCGGCCCGGACCGCCATTTTCAGCACCTGCGCGACAGAAGATAAGCACTCGTCACCAGCCTGATGACCATAGCGATCGTTATAGCGTTTAAAGTAATCGACATCGATCATCATCAGCGACAACGGCGTGTTTTGCTGCCAGATCTCCGCCAGATACGCATTCAGCGCCCGGCGGTTAGCGGTCCCGGTTAATGCATCCTGGTTGGCAATACTTTCCAGCCGCTGAATAAGCTGCATATTTTCCTGATGCGTATCCCAGGCTTCATCGTACCAGCGCTGGAGAATACGTCGTCCATACAGCAAAATCGCCGTAAAGATGGTCCACAGGATCAAAAAGCGAATTTCAGCGTGATAGTGGATCTGAATTCCCGCTAGCAAGGCCGTCCCCCATAGCGGCAGCATAAAAGCGATAATGCCCGGCCAATGGTGATACAACGCAGTGAGGCCAGTGGTCAACAATATAACCAGCAGCGGCCAGGCGAAGGGCAAAGCCCAGAAAAAGATAAAACAGTAATTACTCAGGGACCAGCACAGGCTGAGCACCAGCAGCAGCGCGGTGATGATATTCAGCGTATAACGCCCCTGCGCCAGACGCGGCGTGATGGCAATAATCACTAAAATGGCCGAAATAATAATAACCGCAATCAGCGCTATTTCGATATAAGGAATAACCGCCTGGTGAGTCAGGAGCTTCTTATCAAAATAGGTAAAAATAAAGTTGCGGGAGAAAATCATTAACGCAAACGCGATATTTACAAAAGCCAGCCAGGGCAGACTCATTGACAGCGCATGGCGCTGGACATCATCTCTGGTGGCCCACAACGCGGTTCGCTGCTGCCGGGCGCGCTCTCGCTTATTTGTTAACATCTTATCTCCCTGGTGACCTGCATGACCATAGGCGCAGCCCCTGCTTGTCTATATGATAAACTATGTTTCCGGGAATGTCTGTCCGCGCGCTGTCTCCCCTGCCCCGGCCTCTTAAGCTGATTTTCAGCTAATGTCAGTAGAAATTGGTATGCTCCGTTCACGATGTGTAAACGGCAAAAAAAAGCAAGCATTATCAATGCGAATTCTGTCATCTTTTCTTTAAAAAAGAGTTAACTAGCCGTCATAAAATTGCAGTATTTTGCTTGAAAAAAAAGCAGTGTTAGTACAATCTGAAATCGCTCATTGGTGAGTTAAAACAAGAGCATGATGATAGCAAGATAAACAATGGAGTCTAAAAATATGAAATATGCAGCTTTAGTGGCAGGTGCGGCATTGTTTTTAACGGCGAACGCCTTCTCCGCTGAGATTTTATCGAAAGAAGCTTTTGATAAGGTCCATACGCAATACACCAAGATCGGCACCATTTCTTCTACCGGCCAGACCGCACCGAGCGATGCTCGTGAAGAGCTGATTAAAAAAGCTGATGAAAAAGGCGCGGATGTTATCGTGCTCTCTTCCGGGAACACGGATAAAAAACTGCACATTTCCGCTAATATCTATAAGAAGAAATAACTAATCTTATCTCTCAAGAAACACTACCCTGTTTCCGGGGTAGTGTTTCTTGTTTATGCAAAGCCATAATTTATTTTTATCCCGCCGTGATTTTTTCTGCCTGAAAACCGCCGTCATCCCCCTGCTGATTTCCAGCCCTAAGGCTGTAGCCACATCAAGGTCTTAGCTCTTTGCGTCAAGTACAATCCGCACGCTATACGCTATGCTTTAACGGAAACTGAAAACGTAGTTCGCTTATAAGGAAATCATCATGCGCTACAAACTTCTTGCAGCACTTCTTCCTTGCGCGCTGGCGCTCAGCGCCTGTACGACCGTCACCCCGGCCTATAAAGATAATGGCACCCGCAGCGGCCCTTGTGTCGAAGGCGGCCCTGACGACGTAGCGCAAAAATTCTATGACATTCAGATCCAGAACCGTACTCAGGATCCGGCGGCGCTGCGCCCCTATCTCAGCGACGGCCTGGCGAAGTTACTCAATGACGCCCGTCAGGATCCCGCCAACAGCAAGCTGCTGCAGGCTAACCCGTTCTCCAGCAGCAGCACCCCCGCGGACAGCGCCGTCGTCGCCAGCGCCTCAACCATCCCTAATCGCGATGCGCGCAACATTCCGCTGCGCGTGGAGCTGAAACAGGGAACCCAGAACTGGAAAGACGAAGTGCTGATGATCCAGGAAGGCCAGTGCTGGGCCGTCGATGACGTTCGCTATCTCGGCAACAACAGCCACGCGCCGGCCGGAACGTTGCGACAGAGTCTGGAGAAACGCTAGTTCGGGAGTTGAAGCGACGCCGCTGAAACGATAACCCCGGTAAAATGTCGGTATTCGCCCCGAGAATGCCGACATTTACGCCCCCCTCACCCACCAGGCAATATTTTGTGCTAACTTTAAAGCTAAACGTGGTTTAGATTTAACTTTTAACGCATAAATATTGCATAACTATTCTGCCAAAGGTACTATTTGCGGCCTCAATAGCTATTCGTATCAGACTGCCCAGATGAGTATTAAACTAAACGGCATTAATTGCTTCTACGGCGCGCACCAGGCGCTGTTCGACATCACGCTGGATTGCCCGCAGGGGGAAACGCTGGTGCTGCTCGGCCCCAGCGGTGCCGGGAAGAGCTCGCTGCTGCGCGTACTCAACCTGCTGGAGATGCCGCGTTCCGGTTCGTTAACCATCGCCGGTAACCATTTCGACTTCACCAGAGCGCCGTCCGATAAAGCGATTCGCGAACTGCGGCAGAACGTCGGCATGGTTTTTCAGCAGTACAACCTGTGGCCGCACCTGACGGTACAGCAGAACCTGATCGAAGCCCCCTGTCGCGTACTGGGGTTAAGCAAGGATCAGGCGCTGGCTCGCGCCGAGAAGCTGCTGGAGCGCCTGCGTCTGAAGCCCTACAGCGATCGTTACCCGCTGCATTTATCCGGCGGCCAGCAGCAGCGTGTGGCGATCGCCCGCGCGCTCATGATGGAGCCGCAGGTTCTGCTGTTCGATGAGCCTACCGCGGCGCTCGACCCGGAAATCACCGCCCAGATCGTTAGCATCATCCGCGAGCTGGCTGAAACCGGCATCACCCAGGTTATCGTCACCCATGAAGTTGAAGTGGCGCGCAAGACGGCCAGCCGGGTGGTGTATATGGAAAATGGCCATGTCGTCGAGCAAGGGGATGCCTCCTGCTTCACGCATCCGCAAACTGACGCGTTTAAAAACTATCTTTCACATTGATGTTTTTCGGGGAAATGACGATGAAAAAAGTACTGATTGCCGCCCTGCTCGCAGGCATGAGCCTCTCCGCTTCCGCCGCGCAGACCATTCGTTTCGCCACCGAGGCCTCCTACCCTCCGTTTGAGCTGGTGGACGCCAACAACCAGATCGTCGGTTTCGATGTGGATCTGGCTAACGCGCTGTGTAAAGAGATCGATGCCACCTGTACCTTCACCAACCAGGCCTTTGACAGCCTGATCCCGGGGCTGAAATTCCGCCGTTTCGACGCGGTCATGGCCGGGATGGACATCACGCCTGAGCGTGAAAAGCAGGTACTGTTCTCCACCCCGTATTATGACAACTCGGCGCTGTTCGTCGGTCAGCAGGGCAAGTTCACCAGCATTGATCAGCTGAAGGGCAAAAAAGTGGGCGTACAGAACGGTACCACGCACCAGAAATTTATCACCGATAAACATCCGGAAATCACTACCGTCCCTTACGACAGCTACCAGAATGCGAAGCTGGATCTGCAGAACGGTCGTATTGACGCGGTCTTTGGTGATACCGCCGTGGTCACCGAATGGCTGAAGAGCAATCCGAAGCTGGCGGCCGTGGGCGATAAAGTGACCGACAAAGCCTATTTCGGCACCGGGCTGGGCATTGCCGTGCGTCAGGGCAACACCGACCTGCAGCAGAAATTTAACGCTGCGCTGGAAAAAGTGAAGAAAGACGGCACTTACCAGACCATCTATAACAAATGGTTCCAGAAGTAAGACTGAATGAACGAAATTTTTCCATTAGCAAGCGCCGCCGGGATGACCGTCGGCCTTGCCGTTTGCGCGCTCGCCATCGGCCTCGTCCTGGCGATGCTCTTCGCGGTACTGGAGTCAGTGAAATGGCGCCCGGTAGCCTGGCTTGCAACCGGCATTGTGACCATCCTGCGCGGACTACCTGAAATTCTGGTGGTGCTGTTTATCTATTTTGGCTCGTCCCAGCTGCTGCTGACGCTCTCTGACGGTTTTACCATCCCG
Organism: Klebsiella sp. GG_Kp175; assembly: GCF_040062325.1. Taxonomy (NCBI): domain Bacteria; kingdom Pseudomonadati; phylum Pseudomonadota; class Gammaproteobacteria; order Enterobacterales; family Enterobacteriaceae; genus Klebsiella; species Klebsiella sp. GG_Kp175. The sequence goes on from NZ_JBEAFX010000006.1 coordinate 33,071, forward strand.
CTCGGGTTCACCCAGATCCCGGTGCAGATGCAGATTGAGAACTTTGACGTCAGTCCGTTCCTCTGCGGGGCGATCGCCTTGTCGCTGCTGTATGCCGCCTACGCCTCGCAAACGCTGCGCGGCGCGCTGAAAGCCGTTCCGCAGGGTCAGTGGGAGTCCGGCCAGGCGCTGGGGTTGTCGAAAGCGGCCATTTTCTTCCGCCTGGTGATGCCTCAGATGTGGCGCCATGCGCTGCCCGGTCTCGGCAACCAGTGGCTGGTGCTGCTAAAGGACACCGCGCTGGTGAGCCTTATCAGCGTCAACGATCTGATGCTGCAGACTAAAAGCATCGCCACCCGCACTCAGGAGCCCTTTAACTGGTATATCATTGCCGCGGCAATCTATCTCGTCATCACCCTGTTGAGTCAATACATCCTTAAGCGGATTGACCAGCGTGCGACGCGCTTCGAACGGAGACCAGGCTGATGCTCGACTACTTACCCGAACTGCTGAAAGGACTGCATACCAGCCTGACGCTGACCGTGGCGTCGATTATCGTGGCGCTGATCTTGTCGCTGATCTTTACCATTATCCTGACGCTGAAGACACCGGGGCTGGTGTGGATAGTGCGCGGCTACATCACCCTGTTTACCGGTACGCCGCTGCTGGTGCAGATCTTCCTGATCTACTACGGCCCAGGACAGTTTCCTTCGCTACAGGAATATCCCTGGCTCTGGCACCTTATCTCCGAGCCGTGGCTGTGCGCCCTGATCGCCCTGTCGCTCAACAGCGCCGCCTATACCACCCAGCTGTTTTATGGCGCCATCCGGGCGATCCCCGACGGGCAATGGCAGTCGTGCAGCGCGCTGGGGATGAGTAAAAAGGATACCCTGGCGATCCTGCTGCCGTATGCCTTTAAGCGCGCGCTGTCGTCCTATTCCAACGAAGTGGTGCTGGTCTTTAAGAGTACCTCTCTGGCCTACACCATCACCCTGATGGAAGTGATGGGCCACGGCCAGCTGCTGTACGGACGGACCTACGACGTGATGGTGTTCGGCGCCGCCGGGATTATCTATCTCATCGTCAACGGGCTGCTGACGCTGCTGATGCGGCTGGTGGAGCGCAAAGCGCTAGCCTTCGAGCGGCGTAATTAGCGCCTGGCGTATTTTGCATAATAAGTGAACAACAAGACGGACAAGTCTAATACCTGTCCGTCTTTTTTTATATCAAATAAAATACTTAATCATTTTTATTGCATACAAATTCATTTAATGGCATTGTCACCCTATGCCGCAGACACGGCGAATAATCATAAGATTGACAGACGGGAGTTCCACGATGAAAAAGTTAGTTCTGGCTGCACTGCTCACCACGTTCACCTTCGGCGCCGCCGCCGCGGAGAAAATCAGCTTCGGCGTGTCCGCGACCTATCCGCCGTTTGAATCGATGGACGCTAATAACCAGATTGTCGGCTTTGATATCGATCTGGCCCATGCGCTGTGCAAACAAATGCAGGCAGAATGCACCTTTACCAACCACGCGTTTGACAGCCTGATCCCGGCGCTGAAGTTTAAGAAGTATGACGCGGTGATTTCCGGAATGGATATTACGCCGGAGCGCAGCAAGCAGGTCGCATTCACCGACCCGTACTACGCCAACTCCGCGCTGGTGATCGCCAAAAAAGACGCATTCCACTCGTTCGATGATTTGAAAGGCAAACGGATCGGCATGGAAAACGGCACCACCCACCAGAAATATCTGCAGGATAAACATCCTGAGGTGAAGACCGTCGCCTATGACAGCTACCAGAACGCGATTATCGATCTGAAAAATGGCCGTATCGACGGCGTGTTCGGCGACACGGCGGTGGTCAACGAGTGGCTGAAAACCAACCCGCAGCTGGGGGCAGCCACGCCGAAAGTGACCGACCCGCAATACTTCGGCACCGGCCTTGGGATTGCCGTGCGCCCGGATAACAAGGCGCTGCTGGAGAAACTGAACGCGGCGCTGAAGGCGATTAAAGCCGACGGTACCTACCAGAAAATCAGCAACCAGTGGTTCCCGGAGTAACTTTTTTGCCGGGTGGCGCTGCGCTGACCCGGCCTACACTTTCCCCGTAGCCGGGTAAGGCGTAGCCGCCACCCGGCAATTTCTCAAAGTGGCACGAAGAACCTGAACCGCGCCCCGCTTACCGACTCCACCAGCCTGATCCCGCCCCCGTGCAGCTCCAGCATTCGTTTCACAATCAGCAGCCCTAACCCGCCGCGATCCTCCCGCGACGCCTGGGCAGACAACGCCGACGGCCGCTGGAACAGATCGTCGCGCAGCGCGGCATCGACGCCCGTTCCGTTGTCAGCCACTTCGACCTGGATCTGTTGATTCTCCTGCCAGACCGCCAGACGAATCTCCCCGCCGACGGGAGTATGCCGCATGGCGTTGTCGAGCAGATTGGTCACCACCCTCTCAATCATCGACACATCGGCGTTAACCAGCGGCAGCGGCCCCGGCACATCAATTTGCAGGTTCACCTCGCGCGTGCGGGCGGTTAATTCAAACTTCTGCGCCACGTCGGAAATCAGCTCCCCCATCGCGAAACGCTCGCGCTGCGGCTTAATGCCCCCGTGCTCCAGTCGCGCCAGCTCAAACAGCTGCTGCGAAAGATGGCGCACTTTGTTGCCCTGGCGCAGGGCGATGGTGAGATACTGCCTGCGCTCCTCGGCGGTCAGCCGTTCGTCCTTCAGGGTCAGCGTTTCCAGATACCCCAGCAGCGAGGTGAGCGGCGTACGTAAATCGTGGGAAATATTGGCCACAAATTCGCGGCGCTGGCGGTCGCTGTCGGCCAGCCGATCCCACTGACCGGCTATCTGCCGGGCAAGGTCAATAAAGCGATTTTCGAGCACCGCCACCTCGTTACCGGGATGGGGCTCCGGCGTGCGGGCCGCCAGGGTTTTGATGGCGCTGATGCTGTCCCGATCGTTCGCCGCCACCTGGGCGGTGAGCTGGCGGACCGGCCGGGTCACCCAGAACCATGCCAGGCCTCCCGCCAGCAGGCCAAACAGAGTCACCAGCAGCAGGGTCCACAGAACAATGCTCCACAGCGTTTTTTGCCAGGCGTCGGCCGCCAGCTGATTAAAGGTCTCCCCCTGCAAAATGATATACAGGTAACCGCGCAGCTGGCCGTCGACGCGCAGCGGGGCGGCGCTGAAGACTTTTCGCCCGTCAAGGCTGCGGGGATCGTCGCCATACACCGGCGACGTACTGCCGGTGAGAAAAACCTGCACCGGCGCCATGTCGATCCGCTGGCGTTGGATATGTCCCGGCGGCGCCGCATCGGCCAACAGGTCGCCATCCGGCGACAGCAGATAGAGCTCCACGCTGGGATTAAAGGTCATCAGACGGTCAAACAGCGACTTCAGGGTTTGCCGGTTGACCTCGCCGTGGGCGTCCAGCAGCGGTTCGCGGGCCACAATTTGCTGAGCCAGCCCGGCGGAGAGGCGCTGCACCATGGCGTTGCCATACTGCGCGCTGCTATGTAACTGAACGACGCACACCGCCGCCGCGCACAGTATCAGCAGGGAGACCACCACCAGCGCCAGCCGCTGGCTGAGGCTCAGGCGGCGGATCACGGGGCGGCCTCTTGCGTCACCGGGGCGAACTTATAGCCTTTGCCCCAGACGGTCAGAATGATGTCCGGCTCGGCCGGGTCACGTTCAATTTTGCTGCGCAGGCGGTTGATATGGGTATTGACCGTGTGCTCATAGCCCTCGTGCTGATATCCCCAGACCTGCTCCAGCAGCGCCAGCCGCGAAAACACCTCCCCGGGATGGCGGGCAAAGTAATACAGCAGCTCGAATTCGCGCGGCGTGAGGTCCACCAACTCGCCGCGCAGCCTCACTTCGCGGGACAGCGGATCGATGCTCAGACCATGGCAGGACAGGCGCCCGGCGTCCATCAGCAGGTTCTGCCCCATCGCCTCCTGGCGACGAAACAGCGCTTTAACGCGGGCGATAAGCTCCAGCAGCGAAAAGGGTTTCGCCAGATAGTCGTCGGCGCCCATCTCCAGGCCCAGCACGCGGTGCATTTCGCTGGTGCGAGCGCTGATGATGATCACCGGCAGATAGCGGGTCATCTGGCGGATACGCCGGCAGATCTCCAGGCCATCGACGCCGGGCAGCATCAAATCGAGGATCACCGCATCCCAGACCCGCGTTTCCAGCCGGGCGAGAGCCTGGCTGCCGTCGGCCTCATGCACAATCTGATAGCCCTCATCCTGAAGATTGAGCCGCAGCAGCGTGGCAATATCCTCATCATCTTCCACCAGCAGAATGGTTTTGGCCATTAGATTCCCCCCACCAATAACAAAACATGCTGCGTCAAGCTTACCCGATTTCTGCGACGCAAAGCCTTCACATTTTGTTTAAACTTCGCGGACCAGCAGGGACAGCACTTCGTAGTGGGCGGTGTGGGGGAACATATCAAACAGCTGGACCCGCTCGACGCGATAGCCGCTAAGAAGAGCAATGTCGGTCGCCATGGTGCGGGCGTTACAGCTGGAATAGATAATATAGGGCGGCGCCATGCGGCTTAAATAGTCGCACAGTTCGGCGCCAATGCCGCGACGCGGCGGGTTGACCAGCACCAGCTGCGGGATATCCGCTTCATGCGTGGCGAACTGCGTGGAGTCCAGCGCCTGAAAATGCAGATTGCTGAGCCCCAGCTGCGCGGCAGACTGCCTGGCGCAGGCGATCGCCTCCGGGGCAATCTCTATACCGGTCAGGCGCATCGCCGGCGTCGCGCAGTGCAGGCCAAAACCCCCGACGCCGCAAAACAGATCCCACATATGCTGGACCGGCAGCGCGCGCACCCAGTCGCGGGCGGTGGCGTACAGCCGGCTGGCTACCGTCGGGTTAGTTTGAAAGAAGCTTTGCGGACGGATCCACAGCGGCACCTCATTAAAGACCTCCCCCAGCGCCTGCTGTTCAGTGAAGAAGATCTCCTGCTCGCCTTCCATAATAGCCATATGCACTGGCTGGATATTCGCCGTGATCACCTTAAGCTGCGGCAACTGTGCCTGTAACCAGGGCAGCGCGGCGCGCAGCTGGGCCAACTTGGCCTCTGAGCGCAGCACGAAGCGCAGCATCATCTCCCCTTGCTGGCTGGCGGTTAGCAGCAGATATTTCAGCTCCCCGCGCTTGCGCGCGACGTTGTAGGGGGTTAACCCGGCGCGGGCGATAAAGGGCTTCAGGACGGCAAATACCGGCGCAAACTCGGCGGGATAGAGCGGGCAGTCGGTGAGATCCACCGGGGTGCCGTCGCGGTGCAGCATCCCCAGCAGCGGACGCTCAACGCTGCCGCTGACCACCATTTTGGCCTTGTTACGGAATGCCGCCTCCGGCCCGCTGACCGGCTCGCCCCAGTCGGCGACGGGGATCGCCGCCAGCAGCGTGCGCAGGTCGGCCATTTTATCGGCGAGCTGTTGCGGAACCGACCGTTCCAGCCATTGACAGGAGCGGCAGCGGCCGGCGTCGTAGAGTGCGCAATGCATAATTGACCTTCAAAATTCCAGGGGCGGGGATTGTATCACCGTTATTGCAGGCGGAAAAACCGGCGGCAGTTCGCGGGCACAAACAGCAGCGTCAGGACCAGCAGATCCGGCAGTTTTTGCATCACCAGCGAGTGGAAGATCTCCCGTTTGGATTCGCCGGGAATGCTGAACAACTCCGGATACCCGTAACCCATCGACGCCGCCCACAGGTAGCCGGCGGCTATCATCTGCGTCAGCAGATAGACCCAGCGCGCCCAGTTGCGCCCTTTCACCAGCGAGAAGGCGCACCAGATTTCGATAAACACCAGCGCCAGGCTGCCGAGGAAGACCAGCGTCAGGTTCCAGGTCTGGACGCTACGGTGTATGAATTCGTTCAGCCCCTGCAGGCCCAACAGATTGAGGATCATCAGCAGATCCAAACCGCGAATCAAAATAATCGCAAAGGCCGCCACCTGCACCAGCGCAGGGACGTTAAGGCGGGCATGCGATGAGCGAGTTTTCGTAAACAATCCCAACGTAATGTCTTCCATGAAAACGGCGCCACAGGGTGGCGCCGACCGGAGGCTGCTGTACCGATTTTAGGTGGTTCAGCCTTGTCTTGCACGCTGGATATCGCGCACTCGCTGCTTTTCTGCGCGGGCCATCAAATACCAGGCGATAAAACCAACAATACCGACCACGCCGAGGATGAGCGTCGCCAGGGCGTTGATCTCCGGGTTGACCCCCATGCGCACGCTGGAGAAGACCAGCATCGGCAAGGTCGTGGCCCCGGGACCGGAGACAAAGCTGGCGATCACCAGGTCATCCAGCGACAGCGTGAAGGCCAGCAGCCAGCCGGAGATCACCGCCGGCATAATCATCGGCAGCGTGATGACGAAGAAGACCTTCAGCGGCGCGGCGCCCAGATCCATCGCCGCCTCTTCGATCGAGTGGTCCAGCTCGCGCAGGCGCGAGGAGATCACCACCGCCACGTAGGCGGTACAGAAGGTGACGTGCGCCAGCCAGATGGTCAACATCCCGCGATCAGACGGCCAGCCGATGGCGTGACCCAGCGCCACGAACAGCAGCAGCAGCGAGAGCCCGGTGATCACGTCCGGCATGACCAGCGGCGCGGTGATCATAAACGCGAAGCCGTTGGAGCCGCGAAAACGCCCAAAGCGCACCATCACCACCGCGGCGATGGTGCCCAGGATCGCCGCCGCCGTCGCCGCGCAGGCGGCGATAGTCAGGCTCAGCCCCACCGCGCTCATCATCGCGTCATCGTGGAACAGTTCGCTATACCAGCGCGTCGACCACCCGGCCCAGACCGTCACCAGCTTCGAGCTGTTGAACGAGTAGATCACCAGCATCAGCATCGGGGCATAAAGGAAGGTGAATCCGAGCACGAGGATCAGAATGCGCCACGGCGAGCGTACTACAGGCAAGTCGTTCATCCCTGCTCCCCCATCTGTTTTTGCTGGTGCTTGTGGAACCACATGATCGGCACAATCAGCAACAGCAGCATAACAATCGCCACCGCCGAGGCGACCGGCCAGTCGCGGTTGTTAAAGAACTCCTGCCACAGCACGCGGCCAATCATAATGCTGTCCGGCCCGCCCAGCAGCTCCGGGATCACGAACTCCCCCACCGCCGGGATAAACACCAGCATGGAGCCAGCGATAATCCCCCCTTTGGTGAGCGGAACGATCACCTGAAAGAAGGTCTTCAGGGGCCGGGCGCCGAGGTCCAGCGAGGCCTCCACCAGCGAATAGTCGATGCGGGTCAGCGCGGTATAGATAGGCAGCACCATAAACGGCAGATAGGCATAGACGATACCGATATACACCGCCAGGTTGGTGTGCAGGATCTCCAGCGGCTGATCGATAACCCCTAGCCACAGCAGGAAGTTATTCAACACCCCGTTGCTCTTCAACAGCCCCATCCAGGCATAGACGCGGATCAAAAACGACGTCCACGACGGAAGGATCACCAGCAGCAGCAGAATATTGCGCGTCGATGGCTTGCTGTGCGCCACCGCCCAGGCCAGCGGATAGCCCAGCAGCAGGCAGCAGAGCGTCGAGATGCCCGCCACCTGCAGCGACTGGAGATAAGCCTCGAAATAGAGCGGATCGTCGGTCAGCTGCAGGAAGTTGGCAAAGTTAAGCGTCAGCGTCAGCTGGCCATCCGCCCACTCCATCAGATCGGTGTAGGGAGGGATCGCCCGCGCCATCTCGGCAAGACTTATCTTGAACACGATCAGGAACGGCAGCATAAACAGCAGGATCAGCCACAGATAGGGCAGCGCGATCACCAGCTTGCGGCCATGTGCCATCTGCAGGCGCGCCGCCCACAGCGCGAAGCCGCCCGGTTTTTTCGCCCCTGACGGGGATTCAACGGTACTCATCGCCCTCTCCTTACACCGTCAGTACAACGCAGCTGTCCGCATCCCAGCATAAACGCACCTCGTCACCCCAGGTGGGCGTCCCTTTCCGATGGCGGTGCTCATTCTGCAGCTGGGCGCTGATCATCTGCCCGCTTTGCAGGCGCACATGATAGATAGAGAGATCCCCCAGATAGGCGATATGAATCACCTCGCCGACGGCAAAATTGTAGCCATCCGCCGGCGGCTCATCGCACAGCATGATCTTCTCCGGACGCAGCGCCACCCATACCGGCACGTTGTCCACCACCGAGGCGTCGGGGTCAACCTTCAGCGGATGCACCAGGCCCGGCGAGCTCAGCACCAGGCCATCTTCGAGGCGCTCTTTCACCAGTCCTTCAAAGACGTTCACCGAGCCGATGAACTCGGCGCTGTAGCGGGTGGTCGGGTGTTCGTAAATCTCTTCCGGTTCGCCAATCTGCACAAACTTGCCGCGGTTCATGATGGCGATACGGCCCGCCATGGTCATGGCCTCTTCCTGATCGTGGGTCACCATCACGCAGGTCACGCCAACGCGCTCAAGAATATCCACCACCTCCAGCTGCATGCGATCGCGCAGCTTTTTATCCAGCGCCCCCATCGGTTCGTCGAGCAGCAGCAGCTTAGGTCGTTTCGCCAGACTGCGCGCCAGCGCGACACGCTGGCGCTGGCCGCCAGAGAGCTGGTGCGGCTTACGTTTAGCGAACTCCTGCATGTGCACCAGAGCCAGCATCTCCTGCACCCGGGCGGTGATTTCCGCCTTCGGCAGACGATCCTGTTTCAGGCCGAAGGCGATATTCTGCTCAACGGTCATATGGGGAAACAGGGCGTAGGACTGGAACATCATATTGATAGGCCGCTGATAGGGCGGCACGCGCGCCAGATCCACGCCGTCGAGCATAATCTGTCCGGCGGTCGGTTGCTCAAAGCCCGCCAGCATGCGCAGCAGGGTCGATTTCCCGCAGCCTGATGCGCCCAGCAGAGCAAAAATTTCGCCTTTGTAAATAGTGAGACTGACATCGTCGACAGCATGCTGGCCGTCAAACGACTTGGTTAAGTTACGGATTTCCAGCAGCGGGGTCAGCGCTTTGGGGGCTTTCGCCTGTGGGCGGGGCGTTACGTCGTTCAATCGGGTGCTCTCCGGCAAAAAAACGATCACCATATGGTCCGGTGCCATACTTCGTGCTTAACAGTGCATGTGCACCATCCTGGTGCTTCTGCTCGCCGGGCGCGCTGCCATTTCCCGGCGAGTGCCGTTCTGATTCGGCCCGCTTACCGGGCCGTCAGAGTTTATTTACCGCTCTTCACTTTGGTCCACGCGCGGGTACGCACGCGGTCGATCTTCGGATCCTGCACCTTCAGCGTGAACAGTTTGGCGAACACATCCGCTGGCGGATAAATCGCCGGGTTGTTACGGATAGTCTCGCTGACCAGCGGCGTGGAAGCCTTGTTGCCGTTGGCGTAGAACACCTGGTCGCTGATTTTGGCGATCACATCCGGGCGCATCAGATAGTTAAGGAACTGATAGGCCTCATCTTTATTTTTGGCGTCGGCCGGCATGGCAAAGACGTCAAAGAACGCCAGCGCGCCCTCTTTCGGAATAAAGTAAGAGACGTTGACGCCGTTCTTGGCCTCTTTCGCACGGTTTGCCGCCTGCCAGACGTCCCCTGCCCAGCCGATCGCCACGCAGATGTCGCCATTGGCGAGGTCGTTAATATATTGCGAAGAGTGGAAGTAGCGGATGTTCGGCCGCAGCTTCAGCAGCAGATCGGTAGCCGGACCGGTGTAATCATTCGCTTTGCTGCTGTTCGGATCCTTGCCAAGGTAGTTCAGCACAGTGGCGAAAATCTCTTCCGGCGCGTCGAGGAAGGAGACGCCGCAGCTTTTCAGTTTTTCAAGATTCTCCGGCTTCAGCACCAGATCCCAGCTGTCCACCGGCGCATCTTTGCCGAGGACGGCTTTCACTTTATCCACGTTATAGCCAATGCCCGTCGTCGCCCACAGGTAAGGCATAGCGTATTTATTATCCGGGTCATGCTTGGCGACCAGCTTCAGCACTTCGGGATCAAGGTTCTTCCAGTTGGGCAGCTTGCTCTTATCCAGCGGCTGGAACACCCCCGCCGCCAGCTGGCGCTCAAGGAAGCTTGCAGACGGCACCACCAGATCGAAACCGGTGCTGCCGGCCATTAATTTGCCTTCCAGCACTTCATTGGAATCAAAAACGTCATACACGACTTTAATCCCGGTCTCTTTTTCGAAATTGGCCACAGTGTCCGGCGCAATATAATCAGACCAGTTATAGACATGCAGGGTTTTTTGTTCGGCGGCGAGCGAACCGGCAGAGACGGCCATCAGCGCACCCGTAACCAGACCTGTTAACCATTTTTTACCAAAGGCGGTCATATCTCTTTTCCTTCTCAACGCCCGTTAACTTACGGGCTCAAATATACGCATTTCTACGCATGCAAAAATCATGCATATTTTTTCATTGCCTGAGAAAAGGAGAGCGGATCTCTCCCGGAGTGGTTGCTCGCAACTGGAAGCATCGCCAGAATAACTGTAGCCAGAATAAGAGGCTATAGCCCAGGTAAAAAAACGCCTTTTATCAAATTTTTATGCAGTAACGGTCTACGTGATAAGCCAAAACGGCCTGAATGGCGGTGAATAATGCTTTAAAGAAAGGTTAAATACAGAATAAAAGCGGGTAATACGCAGCCGCTGCGGTAGTGGCTGCGCTAATTTTAGGCAGGTTTAGTGAAGAAAATGGTATTGCACGTTTTCCGCGGCCGGCTCTTCTTCTTCGCCTTTGTACAACAGCTGATTGGCGCCGGCTTCGAGGATCACCATCGAGATCTGCTCCTCGCTTTGGCGGAAGAACCAGGCGAACTGCTCCATGGTCACCCCAGGACCGATAGACAGCGACTGACAGACCACCAGCTTGGGCAAATTATCGTCCTGAATGTCGATAAATGCCTTCACGGTTAACGAGCTGGCGTTGATGGCCGAGAGATCCGCTGACAGCGCCAACAGAGCAGTCGGCTTCACCTCCGCCAGGGCGGAAAAGAGCACCACGTTGTCCACCAGGTCAATTTTGGCATCAAAAATACCGTCGAAATTCTGCATATGCGGCAGGTGCAATGCCTGGCAGGAATCGCACTCAAAAAAGCTGATGCCGATCTCATCCAGCCAGCGACGTAGCGTATCCAGACCCGGAACGACCAGTGAATCCATAGTGCCTGTGACCTCTTACAGTGGAAAAACGACGCCATAGCTTACGCAAAAAAAGCGCCGCATACCATGACAGTCTTGCATCCGGCGGTTAGCCGCCTATTTTCAAACAGAATTCCGGTGTCGCCTGGCGCTCGATCCAGGCGATCATCCTGCTAGCGATGTCCACACCGGAGGTGGTTTCCACCCCTTCCAGCCCGGGCGAGGCATTTACCTCCATCACCAGCGGCCCGCGGGTGGCGCGTAAAATATCGACACCGGCGACGTCCAGCCCCAGGGTTTGCGTCGCCTTGATGGCGATGGCCCGCTCCTCGTCGCTAATCTGCGCCACCGAGGCCATGCCGCCGCGGTGCAGGTTAGAGCGAAAATCGCCCTCTTTCGCCCGCCGTTCGATCGCCGCCACCACCTCATTGCCGACCACCAGGCAGCGAATATCGCAGCCTTTTGCCTCGGCAATGTACTCCTGCACCAGGATGTGGGCGTTCAGCCCGCGAAAGGCGTCTATCACGCTCTCCGCCGCCTGACGGGTCTCCGCCAGCACCACGCCGATCCCCTGGGTGCCCTCTACCAGCTTCACCACCAGCGGCGCGCCGCCGACCATGGCGATCAGATCGCTGGTGTCATCGGGGGAGTGAGCGATGCCGGTCAGCGGCAGATCGATGCCCTGGCGCGCCAGCAGCTGCAGCGAGCGAAGCTTATCGCGAGCGCGGGTAATAGCGACCGATTCGTTCAGCGGATAGCTTCCCAGGAGCTCAAACTGTCGCAGGGCCGCGGTGCCATAGTAAGTGATCGCTGAGCCAATGCGCGGGATCACCGCATCAAAGTGCGGCAGCTGGCGACCTTTGTAGTGGATCGACGAGGCCACCGGACTGACGTTCATATAACAGGAAAGCGGATCGAGGATCTCGACCTGATGCCCGCGCTGTTGCGCCGCTTCGCGCAGGCGTCGACATGAATAAAGCGTTCCATCCCGGGATAATATGGCAATTTTCATCCTGCACCTCTGCAAAAAGACCCGCTCTGGCGGGCCTCAGCTATCGAACACATTTTCACCTTTCCTGCCGCCAGCGGTGGATACCGCCTGGCCGGAGCAGCAGTGTACACGTAATCAGCGCGTTGCCCACCCCTGCTTATGCAGATAGTCGAGAATAAACGGACGACTCTCTTTCACGATAGTGCGACGGATATGATCGCTCCAGGTATCGCGGCGGGCGTTGCTGCCGCGCGACAGATAATAGTGCGCCAACTGGTCGTCATACTCCGCCAGCAGCGCGTTATCCAGCGGCTGATAGCGGTTCTCATGCACCAGCATGGCGGCCGGCATCCGCGGCTTGATGTCCGGGTTATCCGCCGGCCAGCCAAGGCAAAGGCCGAACAGCGGCAGGACGTGCTTTGGCAGCTCCAGCAGCTCGGTCACCGCCTCGATGCTGTTGCGCAACCCGCCGATATAGACGCCGCCCAGCCCGAGGGACTCGGCGGCGGTCAGCGCGTTCTGCGCCAGCAGCGCCGTATCGACAACGCCGATCAGCAGCTGTTCCGCCAGCCCCAGCTCCGCCTGCGGGCAGATCTGCAGGTGGCGATTAAAGTCGGCGCAGAAGACCCAAAACTCCGCCGCCTGGGCGACATGCTGCTGGCCGCCGGTCAGCGGGACCAGACGTTCACGCAGGGCCGGGTCAGTAATACGGATGATGGAGGTGCACTGTAAAAAACTCGAGGTAGATGCCGCTTGCGCGCTGGCGATAATCGCCGCGCGCTGTTCGTCGCTCACGGGCGCATCGGTGAAGTGGCGGATAGAACGGTGGCTGCGCAGCAGCTCAATGGTCGGCGTCATTTCGTTTTTCTCTGTCAGACAAGGATTCAGGCTCAGGAGAGTGGGTTAACTGCGGGGCCACGATCTGCGCCATCCGCCACATCACGACGATGGCGGCGGGGATCATCAGCACGATCCCGACAAAGAGCATCACCAGCGCCGCGGTCGGGCTGGCAATGGGCGCAGGCAGCTGGACATACTGGTTAAGTGAGAGCCAGGCAAGGGTTAACAGCCCCATCCCGAGGATCTCAACCAGCAGAATGCTTTTCGGCAACGGGGCAAATTTTCGCATCACGCCTCTCCGGTTGATAAACGCAACGCGCCAGCCAATGCCGCCGCGCCGCCGGGTCAGTATACGGGTTTTGATAGTAAGACATTTATCAAACATAGCCGTAAACCATCGAAGCAAAAGGCAGAACCTGCTTTCCCTCACCGACCAATGCAGGCATCATAAGCGCCATTCGCCATCCGGCTGAGGTTTAAGGAGAGAAGCAATGTTTACTGTTATTTTTGGTCGTCCAGGCTGCCCTTACTGTGTTCGCGCCAAAGAGCTGGCCGAAAAACTGACCAACGAGCGTGATGATTTTAACTACCGTTACGTGGATATTCACGCCGAAGGCATCAGCAAAGCTGACCTGGAAAAAACCGTCGGCAAACCGGTTGAAACCGTACCGCAGATTTTCGTCGACCAGAAACACATCGGCGGTTGCACCGATTTCGAAGCCTGGGCGAAAGAGAACCTTGGCCTGTTTGCCTGAGTAAATTTATTTGCTCGATGAATGACTGCGCCAGGTATCAAGCCAGGCGCAGATAAACAAAAAGCACAACGCCCCCAGCGCACACCAGAACACCGCGCTCAGTACCCACGCCATCTCCTGCCAGAACGTCCGGTGCGTGACGAAAAACAGCCGCATCGTCACCATGCAGACCGGCGCCGCCAGCATCGCGCCGAGCAAAGGACGCAGCACCCGACGACCGGGAGAGAGACAGCTCGCCGCCGCTCCTGGCAGCAAAAAGAAGAGCAGGCCCAGCTCCGGGTTGCCGCTGGCGCGAAAGGCCCCTTTCATATGTAACAACAACGATAAGCACACCACAATGAACAGAACGAAGCCACAGATAATGCCGGCCCAACTACGCTCAGATTTCACCGTATCCTCCTGATGTTGCCTCTAACTCACGTCCACGTCGCCCAGTCAGATAAAGCATTTCGGCAATCCATGCCAATAACTCCCCTGCCAGCCTGAAAACGATTGTCACTAGCCGCCGCATCCAGGAAGGATTAAACTAGCGGGTATATTTTTGCTGGTTATAACAGGGTGCCAGAATAGGTTCGCGACAACGCGAACGCCTGAGCAACCTTAGACCAAATAACCATTTCCTTCAACAACTTACTAGTAAACGAGAAGTTGGCTTTCGTGAATATAAACGTCGCAGATTTGTTAAACGGGAATTACATCCTGTTATTATTCGTTGTACTTGCATTAGGACTATGCCTGGGAAAACTGCGTCTCGGCTCAGTACAACTTGGTAATTCCATTGGCGTTTTAGTCGTTTCTCTATTATTAGGTCAGCAGCATTTCGCGATTAACACCGATGCCCTTAATCTCGGCTTTATGCTGTTTATTTTTTGCGTCGGCGTGGAAGCCGGTCCTAACTTTTTTTCGATTTTTTTCCGTGACGGGAAAAACTATCTGATGCTGGCGCTGGTGATGGTCGGCAGCGCGATGCTGATCGCCATGGTGTTGGGTAAAGTGTTCGGCTGGGATATCGGGCTCACCGCCGGTATGCTGGCGGGGGCGATGACCTCCACCCCGGTGCTGGTGGGCGCGGGGGACACTCTGCGCCATTTCGGCCTGCCCAGCGATCAGCTGGCGCAGTCGCTTGACCATCTGAGCCTCGGCTATGCCCTGACCTACCTGGTTGGTCTGGTGAGCCTCATCGTCGGCGCCCGCTATATGCCCAAGCTGCAGCATCAGGATCTGCAGACCAGCGCCCAGCAAATCGCCCGCGAGCGCGGCCTCGATACCGATTCCAAACGTAAAGTTTACCTGCCGGTGATCCGCGCCTATCGCGTCGGCCCGGAACTGGTGGCGTGGGCGGATGGCAAAAATCTGCGCGAGCTGGGCATTTATCGCCAGACCGGCTGCTATATCGAACGCATCCGCCGCAACGGCATTCTGGCCAACCCGGACGGCGACGCGGTGCTGCAGATGGGCGACGATATTGCGCTGGTGGGCTACCCGGACGCGCACGCTCGCCTCGACCCGAGCTTCCGCAACGGTAAAGAGGTGTTCGACCGCGATCTGCTCGACATGCGCATCGTCACCGAAGAGATTGTGGTTAAGAATCACAACGCCGTCGGCCGCCGCCTGGCGCAGCTCAAGCTCACCGACCACGGCTGCTTCCTGAACCGGGTTATTCGCAGCCAGATCGAGATGCCTATCGACGACAACGTGGTGCTGAACAAAGGCGACGTGCTGCAGGTCAGCGGCGACGCCCGCCGCGTGAAGACCGTAGCCGACCGCATCGGCTTTATCTCCATTCACAGCCAGGTGACCGACCTGCTAGCCTTCTGCGCCTTCTTTATCGTCGGCCTGATGATCGGCATGATCACCTTCCAGTTCAGCTCCTTCAGCTTCGGCATCGGCAACGCCGCCGGCCTGCTGTTCGCCGGCATCATGCTTGGCTTCCTGCGCGCCAACCACCCAACCTTTGGCTATATCCCGCAGGGGGCGCTGAACATGGTGAAAGAGTTTGGCCTGATGGTGTTTATGGCCGGGGTCGGGCTCAGCGCCGGGGCCGGGATCAATAACGGGCTGGGCGCCGTCGGCGGCCAGATGCTGGCGGCAGGGCTTATCGTTAGCCTGGTGCCGGTGGTGATCTGCTTCCTGTTTGGCGCCTATGTGCTGCGCATGAACCGGGCGATGCTGTTCGGCGCCATGATGGGGGCGCGCACCTGCGCCCCGGCGATGGAGATCATTAGCGATACCGCGCGCAGCAACATTCCGGCGCTCGGCTATGCGGGCACCTACGCCATCGCCAACGTGCTGCTCACCCTCGCCGGGACGCTCATCGTGATCATCTGGCCGGGGCTACAATAAATTTTTTGCGAAAAAAGCCGCCACAGGTAGAACTTTTTCTCAGGGCATCAGTCATAAGTAATGCCACTGCTTTTCTTTGATGTCCCCATTTTGTGGAGCCCATCAACCCCGCCACTTCGGTTCAAGGTTGATGGGTTTTTTGTTGCCTGCGTTTAGCCATTCCGGGTGAAACGCCGCCTCAGCACTCCTCTTCCTGCGCCCTCTCCCCCGCCAGCTGCCCGACCATCATGCGGATCGCCGCCTTCGACAGCGGCGCGCGGTCGGTGACAAAGTGCAGGGTCATCCCTTCAATAAAGGCGTCGAGGCCGCGGGCGGTGTCAGGGGCAAACCACTGCTCCAGCGTCTGCTGGCTGCGCCGCATCCAGTTCTGCATCACCGCCTTCAGCGCTGGCTGGCTGCTACAGAACGCATACAGCTGGTACATCAGCTCCATATTGCGCGCCGTGGTCACCTGGGCGCTGAAGATCAGCTCCGCGATGGCATCGCAGGCTTGTTGCCGGTTCGCTACCCCGGCGAAGCTTTGCTGATACTGCGCCGACATCTCGGCGGTAAACAGGCTGAACGCCTCCTCGATCAGCGCCTCGATGCCGCTGAAATAGTAGGTCAGCGACCCCAGCGGCACATTCGCGCAGGTGGCGATTTTACGGTGCGTCACCGCATGGACGCCGTGCGCCGCGATGGTGTCCAGCGTCGCCTGCAGGATGCGCTCGCGGCGCTGCGGATCGTTCGGTCTACGGGCCATGATTTTCCTCTTCCGGTTTATGTACAAATGTACACATGCTTGCTACTGTTGTCTTCATTCTTCTCCTTTAAGGCGTTTACGGATGACGACGCAATCTTCGCGCAGAGCGCTCCAGCTTCGACTGTGGGCGCTGTTTATGTTCTTTTTCATCCCTGGCTTATTAATGGCCTCCTGGGCCACCCGCACGCCGGCGATCCGCGATCTGCTGGCGCTTTCTACCGCAGAGATGGGCGTCGTGCTGTTTGGCCTGTCGGTGGGGTCGATGAGCGGTATTCTCTGCTCGGCGTGGCTGGTGAAGCGCTTTGGCACCCGCAAGGTCATCCGCACCACCATGTCCTTCGCCGTACTCGGCATGCTGGTGCTCAGCCTGGCGCTGTGGCTTGCCTCCGCCCCGCTGTTCGCCTTCGGTCTGGCCATCTTTGGCGCCAGCTTTGGCTCGGCAGAGGTCGCCATTAACGTCGAAGGCGCGGCGGTTGAGCGGGAGATGAATAAAACGGTGCTGCCGATGATGCACGGCTTCTACAGCTTTGGCACCCTGTTCGGCGCCGGGGTGGGCATGGCGGTGACCGGGTTCGGCCTTCCCGCCGCCCCGCATATCCTGGCGGCCGCGCTGGTGGCCATCCTGCCCATCGCCATTGCTATCCGTGCCATTCCGGAGGGTACCGGTAAAAATGCCGCCGAAGCCGCCCACGGCGAGGCGAAAGGTCTGCCGGTATGGCGCGATGCGCAGCTGCTGCTTATCGGGGTTATCGTCCTGGCGATGGCCTTCGCCGAAGGCTCAGCCAATGACTGGCTGCCGCTGCTGATGGTGGACGGCCACGGCTTTAGCCCCACCTCCGGCTCGCTGATCTATGCCGGCTTCACCCTCGGCATGACGCTGGGCCGCTTTACCGGCGGCTGGTTTATCGATCGCTACAGCCGGGTGACGGTGGTTCGTGGCAGCGCGGTGATGGGCGCTCTGGGCATTGGCCTGATTATCTTCGTCGACAACCCCTGGGTGGCGGGCATTTCGGTGCTGCTGTGGGGCATTGGCGCCTCGCTCGGCTTCCCGTTGACCATCTCCGCCGCCAGCGATACCGGTCCGGATGCCCCTAAGCGCGTCAGCGTGGTGGCGATTACCGGGTATCTTGCTTTCCTCGTCGGGCCGCCGCTGCTGGGCTTCCTCGGCGAGCATTTCGGCCTGCGCAGCGCCATGATGGTGGTGCTGGGCCTGGTGATGGTGGCGGCGCTGGTCGCCCGCGCGGTGGCTAAGCCACAGTCTGAACCCGTTATGGAGAACAGCTAATGAGCATCAAACTGATTGCGGTGGATATGGACGGCACCTTTTTAAGCGATGCCAAAACTTACAACCGGCCGCGCTTCCTCGCCCAGTATCAGCGAATGCGCGAGCAAAACATTCGCTTCGTGGTCGCCAGCGGCAACCAGTACTACCAGCTGATCTCCTTCTTCCCGGAGATCGCCCACCAGATCGCCTTCGTTGCGGAAAACGGCGGCTGGGTGGTGAGCGACAATGAAGACGTCTTCAACTGCCAGCTGCCGGTTCACCATTTCAACGCCGTGGTCGACCATCTGCAGACGCTGCCGAATATCGAAATCATCGCCTGCGGGAAGCGCAGCGCCTACACCCTCAACCGCTACAACGACGCGCTGAAGACGGTGGCGGCGAAGTATTATCACCGCCTTGAACTGGTGGATGATTTTAACCATCTCGATGACACCATCCTCAAATTTGGTCTCAACGTGCCGGACCGCCTGATCCCGGAAATTCAGCCGAAGCTGCACGCGGCGCTGGGGGACATGGTGACAGCGGTAGCCACCGGCTACGGTAGCATCGACTTAATTATCCCGGGGGTGCACAAAGCCAACGGCCTGCGTATTTTGCAACAGCGCTGGGGTATTGAAGATCACGAGGTGGTGGCGTTCGGCGACAGCGGCAACGATATCGAAATGCTGCAGCACGCCGGATTTGGCTTCGCCATGGCCAACGCCCGGGAAGACGTCAAAGCCGTCGCCCGCTATCACGCGCCGCACAATAACGAAGAGGGTGTTCTGCAGATTATCGATAAGGTATTGGATCGCGAAGCGCCATTCGCCTGATAAGACCCGGATGCGAGCGCATCCGGGTTTTCAACCGGTTATCCCTGCTGCGAATTGCCGACGCTTTTATCTTTCAGGAAGTAGATCATCAGCCCCAGCCACAGTACCCCGCCCAACAGGTTAAACAGGCTGAACAGCCCGTTGCCGCCGAGCTCGTAAGCATGTTTGCTGAGCTCGATGCCGACGGTGAAGATCAGCATCTGCAGCATCCCCATCGCCGCCGAAACCGTGCCTTTGCTCATCTCGCTGGCGAACAGGGTTAAGCGCACCAGGCCGGCGTTCGCCAGGCCAATCCCGAAGGCGTAGAAGCTCAGACCGGCGGTCATCCACAGATAGGCGTGGGAAGAGACCACCGTCGCCGCCGCGGAGAGGAGCAGGCCAAACAAGATAGGCCAGCCGCCCATGATAATCAGCGAGCGCACGGTACGGCGCGAAGTCAGGCGCGCCAGCACCAGGTTGCCGGCAATCAGCGCGCCGAAAATCGGCACCTGCAGCATGCCATACTCATAGCTTGTCGCCTGTTCGCCGCTGATAATAATCACCGGCGACTGGGCGATCCACGCCAGCAGCGGCAGGCTGACAAAGCCGGTAGCCAGCGCGCCGGCGACGAAGCGCAGGTTCTTCAGCACCAGCCGATAGTCGCGGCCCAGCTCTTTGACCGACAGCTTTTCACCCAGTCGCGTCGCGGTTTCCGGCATCGCCCGCTGCAGGCCGACAAACGAGATAGCCGCCAGCACGGCGAACAGCACGAACATCATCTCCCACGGCAGGATATGCACCCAGGCGGCGCCCACCAGCGGCCCCAGCAGCGGGGCAATCAGCGCCACGTTGGCCATCAGGGCGGTGATTTTAATACACACCGCCTCCTCAAAGGACTCCTGGATCGCCGCGTAGCCGACCGCGCCGATAAAACACAGGCTGATCCCCTGCAGGAAGCGCAGCAGGGTGAACTGTTCAATGGTCTGCGCCAGCAACGTCGCCAGGCAGGTGACGATAAACCACACCACCCCGGTCAACATCACCGGACGGCGGCCAATACGGTCCGACAGCGGCCCCAGCAGCCACTGTAGAAACATGCCGCCGGCCAGATAAGCGGTCATCGAGGTGGGTACCCACTCGTTGCCCACCTGAAACTCCTGAACCACGGCCAGCATACCCGGCTGGATCATATCGTTGCCGATATAGGTGGAAAACTCGTACAGCACCAGACATAGCGGGAACAGCAGCGCCTGCCTTCCGAGGCGGCGACCTGAAAGCGAATAATTTTGCATGAAATCTCTTATCTATCAAAAATCGCGCAAAGTGTAATGAAACTCCCGGCGCGGAGATAGTGAATTGTGGGTGACACCGCACAATATTGCGAGTTGCGCGCCAGCGTCAGGGCTCGCCTTAGCAATTCACTCTGCGTATATATTCCGTTTATGTTTCAGCCATGTGACAAAGGATATACTGACGCTTTTCAGGGGGTTAGCGCCGCACCTCAGAAGGCGACATTTCTTAACAACCTGATATTTAAGACAATACTGCTTTATCTCCGCACCGCTTTTATTTAGGGTAAGCGGCTTATTTGCTATCGGACCAACGAGCCTGGAAGTCTATGCTGGAAAATATTAACTACGCGCTGTTCGCCCTGCTCAACGCGACCCCGGCCTCGCCGCAGTGGGCCATTGAGGTGGCGATTTTCATCGCTAAAGATCTGATTCTGATCGTGCCCCTGCTAGTGGTGACCTTGTGGCTGTGGGGGCCTGCCCAGCGGCAGATGGTGTTTAAGCTGATGCTGGCGCTGAGCATCAGCCTGACCGTCTCATGGGCGATCGGCCACCTCTATCCGCACGATCGGCCGTTTGTCGCTGGCGTGGGCTATAACTTCCTGCACCACGCGGCGGACGATTCCTTCCCCAGCGACCACGGCACCGTCAGCTTTACCTTTGCCCTGGCCTTCCTGTTCTGGCACCGCGTCTGGTCCGGCGCCCTGCTGATGGCCCTTGCCGCCGCCATCGCGTGGTCCCGCGTCTATCTCGGCGTCCACTGGCCGCTGGACATGGTCGGCGGCCTGCTGGCCGGGATGTGCGGCTGCCTTGGCGCGGCGCTAATCTGGCATACTGTCGGCTCGGCGCTGTACCGTCAGCTGCAGCGCCTCTATCGCCTCTGCTTCTCCCTGCCGATCCGCAAAGGCTGGGTGCGCGGCTAAACGCCGACCGTCGTGGCGGCGACCGCGTGACTAACCCGCAAGCGACAGGTAAAATCCCGCTAACGCCCTGCCTCCGCAGGGCGATTTTAGCGCAGAGGGAATATGGAAACTCGCCGTGACGAACGCATCAGTCAGCTCATTCAGGCACTCAAGCGCAGCGATAAGCTGCATCTGAAAGAAGCGGCCTCCCTGCTCGGGGTGTCGGAAATGACCATTCGTCGCGACCTCAACGGCCACAGCGGTCCGGTCGTGCTGCTCGGCGGATACATTGTGCTGGAGCCGCGCAGCGCCACCCATTACCTGCTCAGCGACCAAAAAACCCGGCTGGTCGATGAAAAACGCCGCGCCGCCCGCCATGCGGCCGCGCTGCTGGAGGCCCATCAGATGGCCTTCTTCGACTGCGGGACCACCACCCCGTGGATCATCGACGCCATTGACGACGCTCTGCCCTTCACCGGCGTCTGCTACTCCCTGAACACCTTTCTGGCCCTGCAGGAAAAGCCCCAGTGCCGCGCGGTCCTGTGCGGTGGGGAATTTCATGCCAGCAACGCGATTTTTATGCCGCTGAGCCTTGAGGATACCCTCAGCCATCTGAGCCCTGACATCGCCTTTTACTCGGCGGCGGGCATTGACTGCGAGCAAGGGGCAACCTGCTATAACCTGGAGGAACTGCCGGTCAAGCACTGGGCGATGCGACACGCGCGCTACCACGTGCTGGTGGTAGACCACAGCAAGTTCGGCAAAGTGCGTCCGGCGCGCATGGGGGCGTTAGCAAAGTTTGATGTGATCGCCAGCGATATCTGCCCGGATGACGAGCTGGTCGCGCTGGCGAAGGCGCAGCAGATTTCGCTGCTGTACTGAACATGAACGGACCGCGCCCCGCCGGGCGCGGTCATGACATCAGGAGAACCAGCTGCCGAACCAGCCGTGCAATTTCATCAGTACGAAGTCGATCATTCGGCTGAAGAAGCCACCTTCTTTCACCGGCTCCATGACGATCAGCGGGCGCTGCTCGATGGTTTTATCATTCAGCTTAAAGTCGATAGTCCCGACCACCTGCCCCTTCTCCAGCGGCGCGGTAAGCTGCGGCTGGTTTAAGGTGTAGCTGGCTTTCAGGTTTTTCAACTGCCCCTTCGGCAGGGTGATAGAGCCCGCTTCGCCAGCCCCCAGTTTCGCTTCGCTGCTGTCGCCAAACCACACGCGCTGAGTGACGAAGGTGGCATCCGGTTTAATCGGCGTCACGGTTTCATAGAAGCGGAAGCCCCAGGTCAGCAGTTTTTCTGACTCGTTAAAACGAATGCGGTCGGTTTTGGTCCCCAGCACCACGGCAATCAGACGCATATCGCCCTGCGTGGCCGAAGAAACCAGGTTATAGCCGGCCCCGGCGGTGGTCCCGGTTTTCACGCCATCGGCGTTGAGGTTGGTGCTCCACAGCAGACGGTTACGGTTTGGCTGACGAATTTTATTAAAGGTGAACTCTTTCTCTTTATGTACCGCGTACTCTTCCGGTACATCGTGGATCATCGCTTTGGTCAACAACGCCATATCGCGAGCGGTACTGAACTGCCCCGGCGCATCAAGGCCGTGAACGGTCATAAAGGTGGTGTTGGTCAGCCCCATTTTTTTGGCGTAGCCGTTCATCAGGCTGACGAAAGCATCCTGGCTGCCCGCCACGTAGTCCGCAATGGCAATGCTGGCGTCGTTACCGGACTGAATGATGACCCCTTTGTTCAGATCTTCCACGGAAACCTGCATGCCGGGCTTGAGGAACATCACCGATGAGCCGCGCAGCGCCGGGTTGCCGGTCGCCCAGGCATCGCGCCCGACGGTCACCATATCGGTCAGTTTAATTTTTCCCGCTTTTATCGCCTGCCCCACCACGTAGCTGGTCATGATCTTCGTCAGACTGGCCGGGTCGAGTTTTTCATCGGCATTGCCTTCGCTCAGCACCTTCCCGCTGGCGTAGTCCATCAGGATCCAGGCGCGAGCGTCAATCGAAGGGGCGTCGGGGAGTTGTTCTGCAGCCTGCACCGCAGGTGCGACAAGAAATAACAGCGCGCAACCTGCCGCGAGGCCGCGAAGGGAAAAAGCGTCATGCATCATAAGAGCCACCCAAGTATCCTTTCCAAACAAAATATGCCGCGCCACTCTGACCGCGCCGCAGCAACCGGTGAGTAAAGCGTACAAATGACCTTAAAGAAACAGCGAGTTGGTAAAGTTTTTAAAGTTTACGCAATAACATGCCGCCGTGCTTTAATCAGAACAATTTTTTTGATCGTGATTGCCTAAATATTAACTTTATCCCAACATGATCGCCGATCGCGCTGCAACGGCAGTGAAACAAACTCAGGAGCGAAAATGATTACACTGTGGGGACGTAATAATTCGACCAACGTGAAGAAAGTGCGCTGGGTGCTGGAGGAGCTGGATCTGCCGTATGAGCAGATCCTCGCCGGGCTGGAGTTTGGTCTCAATCATGACCCGGAATATCTGGCGATGAACCCCAACGGGCTGGTGCCGCTGTTAAAGGACGATGCCACCGGGGTGGTGTTGTGGGAATCAAATACGATTATTCGCTACCTTGCCGCCCAGTATGGCGTTGACCGTCTGTGGCTGGCCGCGCCGGCGCAGCGCGCGCAAGGCGAAAAGTGGATGGACTGGTCCAACGGCACCCTCTCTCCCGCTCATCGTCCGGTGTTAATGGGTCTGGTAAGGACGCAGCCGGAGCAACGCGACCCGGCGGCGATCGCCGCGGGGATCAGCGCCTGCGAAACGCTGTTCGCCATGCTGGATGACGAACTGGCCAAAATGCCGTGGCTCTCTGGCGAGCAGTTCGGCCTTGGCGATATTGCCGTCGCCCCCTTCGTCTACAACCTGTTGTCGATCCTCGACAGCTGGCAACCGCGGCCCCATCTGCAGCGCTGGTATCAGCAGATTAGCCAGCGTCCCGCCTGGCGCGAAGTGGTGCAGATCCCGGTCACCTGACGCTACTTCTCCGGACTCAGCCGCAATAGCTCGCCGTTAGACTCGTCGGTTAACACATACAGATAGCCGTCGGGTCCCACGCGAACGTCGCGGATGCGTTTCCCGCGCGCCTCCAGCAGGCGCCCCTCCTCGCGGACCTGATTTCCGTCCACCGCCAGAACAATCAGCGACGTCTCCTTCAGCGCGCCGATAAACAGCTTATGTTGCCACTGGGGAAAGGTCTGCGCCGCGTAGAAGGCCATCCCGCTTACCCCGGGCGAGACCGGCCAGACATACAGGGGAGGCTCGGTTCCCGGAACCGTTTTGCCCCTGGCCTCCGGAATGGGCAGGCCGCTGTAGTTAATGCCGTGCGTCGCCAGCGGCCAGCCGTAGTTTTTTCCCGCCTGCGGGATATTAATTTCATCCCCGCCGCGCGGGCCGTGCTCGTTCAGCCACAGCGCCCCGCTCCACGGATTTATCGCCATCCCCTGTGGGTTGCGGATGCCGTAGGCCCAGATTTCCGGCCTCACGTCGGCCCGGCCAACAAAGGGATTATCCGGCGGCACACCCCCGTTCTCCGTCAGGCGGACCACTTTTCCCTGCAGCTTGTCGAGATCCTGAGCGGTGGGACGCTGATTGTTCTCCCCGAGGCCAATAAAGAGATGCCCTTTGCCGTCAAACACCAGCCGGCCGCCAAAATGATTGCCGACGGAGAGTTTCGGCTGCTGGCGAAACACCACGGTGAAATTCGTCAGTTGAGTGGCATCCTGGCTCAACTGCCCGTAGCCCACCGCGGTGCCCGCTTTGCCGCTGGCGTCGCTTTCCGCATAGCTTAGCCACACCCGCCGCGACTGCGCGAAATCCGGGGCCAGCGCCACGTCCAGTAAGCCCCCCTGGCCGTTGGCCCACACCTGCGGCACGCCGGCTATCGGCGCCGACAGGCCTTTACCCGGCTGCCAGCGCTTGAGCTCGCCGCCACGCAGGGTAATCAACATGCCCTGGTCGCCGGGGAGAAATGCCAGGCTCCACGGATGGGCCAGCCGGTTCTGCAATACCTCCACCCGCGCCGCGGCCTGGCTCAGGGCCGGCAGCGACAGGGCGCTCAATAGCAACAGCAGCGGGATCGGACGCATGGCATTCTCCTTTCGTCAGCTCTGCGCTAAAGGGTAGCCAGCGGGGAAATTTGCGCGGGGATTTTTACATAACCTTTAACAGGGGAAGCATCCACTTCCCCTGGGTTTCAGCCGATCAGGCATGAGGAATTGGCGACAATTTATTCAATTTATGAATATTTGAAGTCAATCCTGTCAGACAGCGTTCTAGCTTCTCTACGTTAACAGCGATGTACAGCGGACAATCATGATGCCCGCTCATCAGGCATACTGCAGCGGCGGCGACGGACTCGCCGGCCAAACGAAGGGCATCCTTTTCCTCCGGTGAAATGACATGCTGCAGGCGCGGCGCCTGGGCACGCATTTCACGGCAAAGCTCAAACAAATTTTCACGCAGATGGTCATTTTCGCTGACTGACATGTAGCCTTTGGCCTTCCGCAGCTGCAGATAGGCGTCAATATCGATATTGGCGTTAATGAGCTTCTGCAAAAGGTGGCGGTATAGTCTGTCAACGGTCATCACGGTTCCTCCTCTGTCGTCCTTTACCCTATCCATAATACGGTTATTTTTTGTACAAAATGATGCGCCAGGTCAATTATTCCCAAGACTTTAACACCCTTTACAATTTGACAACCTTGCCGCTTTGTCAGGTCTACAACAAAAATAATGTCACACGATCACATTTAATTTCGCAAAGAAACAAAATCGCCATAATCGCCATTAAGTGGCCAAAATAGTGCTGCAATGATCACATTATATCGCAGACGCTATTGCACGATCGTAAGACAGAATGCCATAACAAATCATTAATGTAATACGTATAACATTTAATAAAAACAGCGACCGCGGCCGCGGTTCGCTGATAATCTCTCTGCCCGTTTGCAAGGAACTGAACCATGACGCCCGGTAAAAGAAACTACCTTCTGTTGAGTCTATTCGATTTCCTCTACCTGTTCGCCTGGTCGTCGACCATGGCTTTCTTTGTCATTTGGACCACCCAGCATCTTGGCATCAGCGCCACGAAGACCGGCCTGCTCTACTCGGTCAACGCCTTTATCGCCCTGCTGATGCAACCTTTCTTCGGCTTTATCTCCGACAAGTTCGGCCTGAAAAAACGGCTTATCTGGCTGCTGGTCGCCCTGCTCCTGCCGGTGGGCCCCTTCTTTATCTATGTTTACGCGCCGCTGCTGGTGCACAATTTCTGGTTCGGCGCGCTGCTGGGGGGGATCTATCTGGGGATCATCTTTAACTCCGGCTGCGGGGTGATCGACTCTTACATCGATAAGATTTCCCGTCGCTACCAGTTCGAATACGGTCGGGTGCGGATGTGGGGCTCGTTAGGCTGGGCAGCGGCGGCCTGGATTGTGGGTAAATATATCGACAGCAATCCTAATCTGGCCTTCTGGCTCGCCAGCCTCGCCATCGTCATCGCCGCCATCTGCTTTATGCTGACCAAAATCGAATTAACCGACGCTGATGTAGCGCGAAGCGAATCGCTGAAGGTCTCCCATGCCCTCGAGCTGGCGAAGAATGGTCAGTTCTGGATGCTGCTGCTCTTTACCCTGTTCGTCACGCAGATTTATGACACCTACGATCAGCAGTTTGCCCAGTACTTCTCGCAACAATTCCCGACGCCGGAGGAAGGCAACCGCTGGTATGGGATCCTCGCCTCCATTCAGGTGTGCGGCGAAACGCTGTTCTTATGCCTGATGCCGTGGTTTGTTAACCGGACCGGCGCCAAGTGGGCGCTGATCATTGCCGGGCTGATCATGTCGGTACGTATTGTTGGTTCGGCGGTGCCTCTTGGCCCGGTGTGGATTGGCGCAGTAAAAATGATGCATGCCCTGGAGAAACCGTTAATTCTGGTGTCGGTCTTTAAATTCATCGCCGCCAACTTCGACCACAAGCTCTCTTCGACAGTCTATTTACTGGTGCTGTTTGTCGCCTCGATCGCCACCGCCATTTACTCCCCGCTGGCTGGCTATCTGTACGATACCATTGGCTTCGCCGACACCTATCTGATCCTCGGCGGCATCGCCGGGCTCTTTACTTTGATCTCTGTCTTCACGCTGCAGGATAAGCGCGAGCCGAAAAAGCCCGGCGCCGCCCCCTCCGGAGCCGTCACCCCGGCGCAATAAGTCTCTGCCCGGCAGCAACGCCGGGCGTGAATCGTCGCCTGCGCGCACGGCTTGCCGGAAGCGTTTCCCGCCCCTCTGCTCCGGGGCGTGCAGGATCCGCTTTAGCGGCAGGGGCATGAAAGGCAGGGCTGGGTGCGCTTTTTCACCATTAACCGTGACGGAGCTATACTCTTTTTCGCAAAGATCTGTAGAATTCCTGCCCTGACCATTCCAATAATTGAACACTTTTTAAGCTATGAGCAATGTCACGCACCAGCCGAAAATCGGCTTCGTCTCCCTGGGCTGCCCGAAAAACCTCGTGGACTCAGAGCGTATCCTGACCGAACTGCGTACCGAAGGTTATGACGTCGTCCCTACCTACGACAACGCCGATATGGTGATCGTTAATACCTGCGGCTTTATCGACAGCGCTGTGCAGGAATCGCTGGAAGCGATCGGCGAAGCGTTGAAAGAGAACGGCAAGGTGATCGTCACCGGCTGTCTCGGCGCAAAAGAGGATCAGATCCGTGAAGTGCACCCGAAGGTGCTGGAGATCACCGGTCCGCACAGCTATGAGCAGGTGCTGGAGCACGTCCACCACTATACGCCAAAGCCGAAGCACAACCCGTTCCTGAGCCTGGTGCCGGAACAGGGCGTTAAGCTGACGCCGCGCCACTACGCCTACTTAAAAATTTCTGAAGGCTGCAACCAT
The DNA here is from genome assembly GCF_040062325.1 of Klebsiella sp. GG_Kp175. Lineage (NCBI taxonomy): Bacteria > Pseudomonadati > Pseudomonadota > Gammaproteobacteria > Enterobacterales > Enterobacteriaceae > Klebsiella > Klebsiella sp. GG_Kp175. Next base: position 61,068 of record NZ_JBEAFX010000006.1, read on the forward strand.
CGCTGCACCTTCTGCATTATTCCGTCCATGCGCGGCGACCTGGTGAGCCGTCCGATTGGCGAAGTGCTGGCGGAAGCCAAACGCCTCGCTGACGCTGGCGTGAAAGAGCTGCTGGTGATTTCGCAGGACACCTCCGCCTACGGCGTCGACGTCAAGCACCGCACTGGTTTCCACAACGGTATGCCGGTGAAAACCAGCATGGTCAGCCTGTGCGAAGAGCTGGCGAAGCTCGGCATCTGGGTGCGCCTGCACTATGTCTACCCGTACCCGCACGTTGACGATGTGATCCCGCTGATGGCAGAAGGCAAAATTCTGCCGTACCTCGATATTCCGTTGCAGCACGCCAGCCCGCGCATCCTGAAGCTGATGAAGCGTCCAGGTTCCGCTGACCGTCAGCTGGCGCGCATCAAGCAGTGGCGTGAAATCTGCCCGGATCTGACCCTGCGCTCCACCTTTATCGTGGGCTTCCCGGGGGAAACGGAAGAAGATTTCCAGATGCTGCTCGACTTCCTGAAAGAGGCGCGTCTCGACCGCGTCGGCTGCTTCAAGTACAGCCCGGTTGAAGGCGCCACCGCCAATGAGCTGGCGGACCAGGTGCCGGAAGAGGTGAAAGAGGAGCGCTGGAACCGCTTTATGCAGCTGCAGCAGCAGATCTCTGCCGAGCGTCTGCAGGAAAAAGTGGGTCGCGAAATCCTGGTGCTGGTGGATGAAGTTGATGAAGAAGGCGCCATTGGCCGCAGCATGGCCGACGCCCCGGAAATCGACGGCGCGGTCTACCTGAACGGCGAAACCGGCGTCAAGCCGGGCGACGTGGTGCGGGTGAAAGTCGAGCACGCCGACGAATACGACCTGTGGGGAACCCGGGTCTAGTCCAGCTTCCCGGATAGCGGCTTAGTGCATTCCCCAGCCTACGGGGTCCTCCCGTAGGCTCCCCCCCCAGGCCCCCGCAAGCGCAGCGCCGCCGGGCAAGCGTTGATGACCTTCCAGGCAACCCTGTTGCGCCGTTATTTTGCCGGGTGGCGCTACGCTTACCCGGCCTACGGGGTCCAGTCCCAATATGTGAATCGCCGCCGGACATGGGGCCGCTGAAACTGCCGGTGCTGGCGGCCTCAACATCGCTGAGACGTTCCCGGAAGGCCGGGGCAGCCCGCATGGATGCGGGCTGAGGGCCATGTTTTGCACGGACGCTGCCTCGGCCCGACCCGCAGCCTGCAGGGATAAGTCGAAGGCACCACGCAGTGGCGATGTTGCTGGCCGGAGCCCGGGGGTACAGGGGGCGGCGGCGACTGGCCGCCCCCTGTGCGCTCCCTGCGCCAAGCCAGACATAACGCAGAAAATTAACCGGGAGCGCAATGTGCGCTGACGCCACACGTGATAAACGCTTTTCCCGGGCAGAGAAAGTGGCAACCGATGCAGCTTATCCCCCCGTCGTGCGCCAGACCGTCACCCGACGTCCCCTACCCCTTTAACTTCGGATCCAGCGCATCGCGCAGGCCATCCCCCAGCAGATTAAACGCCAGCACGGTCACGAAAATCGCCACCGCCGGAAACAGCGCCACGTGCGGGGACATCACCATATCCGCCCGCGCCTCGTTGAGCATCGCGCCCCACTCTGGCGTGGGCGGCTGCGCGCCGAGACCGAGAAACGACAGACTGGCCGCCGAAATAATCGATACCCCAATGCGCATGGTGAAATAAACCACGATCGACGACACCGTCCCCGGCAGGATGTGGTGGAAGAGGATGGTGGCATCGCTGGCGCCAATGCTGCGCGCCGATTCAATAAAGGTCTGCTGCTTTAACACCAGGGTGTTGCCGCGCACCAGCCGGGCGAACGCCGGGATCGAGAAGATCGCCACGGCGATAATCACGTTGGCCATCCCGCTACCCATGACGGCGACCACCGCGATCGCCAGCAGGATCCCCGGAAAGGCGAACAGCACGTCGCACAGACGCATAATCAGCCGGTCCCACCAGCCCTCATAGTAGCCGGCCAGCAGCCCAAGCACCGTGCCGATGGCCGCGCCAATCAGCACCGCCAGCACCCCCGCGGCCAGCGAGATCTGCGCCCCCACCAGCACCCGGCTGAAAATATCGCGCCCCAAAGAGTCGACACCGAACCAGTGCACCAGCGAAGGCCCCTCGTTAAGCCGGTCGTAGTCGAAATAATTTTCCGCATCGTACGGCGCTATCCATGGGGCGACGATGGCCACCGCAATCAGCAACAGCACGAAAATACCGGCGCCCATGGCCACCGGCTGACGCCGAAAGCGCCGCCAGAACTCATGCCAGGGGGTATGGATCTCGCCGGGCCTGATGCCCGGCATGGCGTTCAGCGCCGCCTGCCTTCTCCAGTTAAGCAATCGCACCTTACTTATACCTGATAGCCGGGTTTATGGCCGCGTACAGCACATCCACCACTAAATTGATAAGAATAAACTCCAGCGAAAAGAGCAGCACTTCCGCCTGAATCACCGGGTAATCGCGCATTTCTACCGAATCGACCAGCAGTCGCCCCAGCCCGGGCCAGTTGAAGACCTTCTCCACGACGATCGAGCCGCCGAGCAGGAAACCGAACTGCAGCCCCATCATGGTGACCACCGGGATCATCGCATTGCGCAGACCATGCTTGAGCACCACCCGCGTTTCGCTCACCCCTTTCGCCCGGGCGGTACGCATATAGTCTTCATGCAGCACATCGACGAACGACGCGCGGGTAAAGCGCGCCATCACCGCCGCCACCGCCGCGCCGAGGGTCAGCGACGGCAAAATATAGTGCCGCCAGCTGTCGGCGCCCACCGTCGGCAGCCAGCCCAGCTCAACCGAAAACACCTGCATCAGCAGCATGCCGAGGGCAAAGGCCGGAAACGAAATACCGCTCACCGCCAGCGCCATTCCCAGACGGTCAGGCCAGCGATTGCGCCACACCGCCGCCGCGATCCCCGCCGCCATGCCAAACAGCACCGCCCAGCTCATGCTGGCCAGCGTCAGCCACAGGGTGGGCATAAAGCGGCTGGCTATCTCACTGGCAACGGGACGCCGCGAGGCCATGGACATGCCAAAATCGCCGCGCAGCACGTTGGTGATGTAGTGCCAGAACTGGACGTGCAGCGGCTGGTCAAGCCCCAGCTGCTGGCGCACCATCGCCACCACCTGGGCATCGGCCTCTGGTCCGGCAATCAGCCGCGCCGGGTCGCCGGGCAGCATATGGACGAAGAGAAACACCAGCACCGCGACGATTAGCAGGGTGGGGATCAGCCCCAGCAGGCGCTTAATCACATAGTTGAGCATCGTACCTCCACAACCCGCCCCGCGGAAAAACCGCCCTCCGCCCACTAGCGCCGGAGGGCATCATCTCGACCTTCACGGTGTTAAATCTGCCTGTTCGAAGCTGAAGCCGGTGTCCGGCTGGATATAGAAGCCGGTGAGGTTCTTGCTGTGGGCGGAGACCAGTTTCTCCACCACCAGCGGCACCCACGGCGACTCTTTCCAGATAATATCCTGCGCCGCTTTATAGAGTTTGGTTTTCTCTTGCGGATCGGTGGTTTTCAGCGCCTCGCTCAGCGCGCTATCCACCTGCGGATTGCTGTAAAAAGCGGTGTTAAACAGGGTCGGCGGCCAGTTTTGGGAAGCAAACAGCGGCGACAGCGCCCAGTCGGCTTCGCCAGTGGAGGCGGACCAGCCGGTATAGAACATCCGTACCCCGCTCTCTTTCTGCCCTTTACCTTCCACTTCCGCCGCCCGCTGACCGGCGTCCATCGCCGTCACCTGCGCCTTTATGCCCACCTGCGCCAACTGCTGCTGGGTAAACTGCAGCACTTTCTGCGCGGTGCTGTGGTTATGTGACGACCACAGCGTAGTGCTAAACCCGTTGGGGTAGCCGGCCTCTTTTAGCAGCTGGCGCGCTTTCGCCGGATCGTAAGGCCACGCGGGGTAGCTCTGAGCGTAGGCAATCGATGGCGGCACCACGCCGGTCGCCGGGGTGGCATAGCCGGCAAACGCCACCTTGACCAGCGCCTGGCGGTTGATGGCGTAGTTGATCGCTTCGCGCACCTTCGGATTATCGAACGGTTTCTGCGTCACGTTCATGCTGATGTAACGCTGCATGATCGACGGACTGGCCACCAGCTCCAGTTTGCTGTTTTTCGCCAGCAGCGGCGCCTGCTCATAGGGGATCGGGAAGGCAAACTGCGCCTCGCCGGTCTGCAGCATCGCCGCCCGGGTATTGTTATCGACCACCGGTCGCCAGGTAATGGAATCCAGCTTCGGCAGCCCCGGCTGCCAGTAGCCATCGAACTTGCTGACCTTCACGAAATCGGTCTGGTTCCAGGTATCGAGCTTATACGGCCCGGTGCCCACCGGGTGGAAGCCGATATCCTTGCCATATTTTTTCAGCGCCGTCGGCGAAATCATCGCTGTCGCCGGATGGGCGAGAATATTAATAAACGCCGAGAACGGCTGTTTAAGGGTGATTTTCACCGTGGTCGGATCAACCGCCTCGGTGCTGGCGATATTTTTATACAGGTTATAGCGCTTGAGATGGTTTTCCGGGTTGCTGGCGCGGTCGAGGTTAGCCTTGACCGCCTCGGCGTTAAAGTCGGTGCCATCCTGGAATTTCACCCCGCTGTGCAGCTTGATGGTGTACACCAGGCCATCCGGCGACACGGTGTAGCTCTCGGCAAGGACATTTTGCAGCTTCATCTCTTTATCAAGGCCGAACAGGCCTTGATAAAAGGACTTCGCCACCGCCTGCGACAGAGTATCGTTAGCATCATAGGGGTCGAGCGTCGTGAAGTTAGACCCGACCGCCACCACCACATCTTTGGCGGCAAAAGCGGGGGCGCTCGCCAGGGCCGCCGCGATACTCAGCGCCAGCCACCATTTGCGTGAAACAGGTTGTGTCATCGTGTTCTCCTGAAAAGGTGCGTTATGTGTTGTTATGTTCTGCCCAGCACGTCGGCGGCGTCGCGGGCGACGAAGTGGCCCGGCCCAACCTGCTGCAATGGCGGGCTGGCGATCTCCTCGCCCCGCTTATAAATATTGCCCGGGACGTCATCAGACAGCAGGACCCGCTGCGGATGACGGTAGGCCGGGTCGGCCACCGGTACGGCAGCCATGAGCTTACGGGTATAGGGGTGCTGCGGGTTTTCAAACACTGCGCGGCGCGGGCCGATTTCGACAATCCGGCCGCGATACATCACCGCCACGCGGTGGCTGATGCGCTCCACCACCGCCATATCATGGGAAATAAACAGAAACGCGATGCCCATCTCGCGCTGCAGGTCGAGCATCAGATTGATAATCTGCGCACGAATGGAGACATCCAGGGCCGACACCGACTCATCGGCAATCACCACCTTCGGATTCAGTGCCAGCGCGCGGGCAATGCAGATCCGCTGCCGCTGGCCGCCGGAAAAGGCGTGGGGGTAGCGCCAGGCATGCTCCGGCTGCAGCCCCACGCGCTTCAGCAGCCAGGCGACCCGCTCGCGCGCCGCCTCCCTGTCCAGCAGGCCATGCACCCGCAGCGGCTCCATAATCGAATCGCCGACCGTCTGGCGCGGATCGAGCGAGGCGTAAGGATCCTGAAAAATAAACTGAATATTGCGCCGCAGGGACTGCAGCTTGCTGCCGGAGAGGGTATCGATCCGCTGACCGTCGAAGGTAATGGTGCCACCCTGAGTCTCAACCAGCCTCAGCAGCGCCCGGCCGGTGGTCGACTTGCCGCAGCCGGACTCCCCCACCAGAGAGAGGGTCTCTCCCGGCCAGAGATCAAAACTCACCTTCTCCACCGCATGCACTTCGCGCGTCACGCGATTGAGCAGCCCGCCGCGCACCGGAAAACGGGCCACCAGATCGCGCACCTGCAGAATCGGCTCCCCCGCCACCACCGTGTCTGGCGTTTCTGTCTCCGCCAGCGGCTGCCCCGGCAGCGGAAAGCGGCGCGGCAGATCCCGACCGCGCATCTCACCCAGCCGGGGGACCGCCGCCAGCAGGGACTGCGTATAAGGGTGCTGCGGTGAACGGAAAATCTCCTCGACGCTGCCGGTCTCCACCGCCTCGCCGCGATACATGACCAGCACCCGATCGGCGATATCGGCCACCACCCCCATGTCATGGGTGATAAAGATTACCCCCATCGCCATCTCCTTTTGCAGGACGGCGATAAGTTGCAAAATTTGCGCCTGGATGGTGACATCCAGCGCCGTGGTCGGCTCGTCGGCAATCAGCACCGCCGGCCGACAGGAGAGCGCCATGGCGATCATCACCCGCTGGCGCATGCCGCCGGAGAGCTGGTGCGGATAGCGTGAGAGCATCTCTTCCGCCTGGGGAATACGCACCTGGTCGAGCATCTTTTTTGCCGCGCGCAGCGCCTCTTCGCGCCCCAGCCCCTGGTGCAGACGCAGGGATTCAGCGATCTGCTCGCCGATGGTGAACACCGGGTTCAGCGAAGTCATCGGCTCCTGAAAAATCATCGCCAGGTCCGCGCCGCGTACCCGGCGCATTTCGGCCTCCGATTGCTCATTGAGCGCGATCACCTGCCGGTTGCGCCGTCGCAGCCACAGCCCCTCGCTGCTCACCTCGCTGCTGGCGGCGTCAAGCAGACGCATCAGCGCCAGAGCGGTGACCGATTTTCCCGAACCAGACTCCCCGACAATCGCCAGCGTCTCGCCGCGGCGCAGGCTGAAGGAAAGCTGACGCACGGCCTGCACCTCTGGCGCATCCTGCTGGCGAAACGCCACGTTCAGGTTGCGCACCACCAGTACTTCGCAGGTATCCGTTTCGTGAGTTTGCGGCACTCTCCCTCTCCCTTGTTCTATTCGCGATAAATGCCAATGGTCGGCGTATCGCCGGCATAGCACCAGGCGCGGTACATGCCTTCGCTGTTAAACGGTAAAACGACGTTGCCTTCGCGATCGACGGCAATCAGTCCGCCGCTGCCGCCGAGGGCCGGCAGCTTCTCCATCACCACCCGCTCGCAGGCAGAATAGAGACTGAGCTGACCGTACTCCATCAGGGCGGCGATATCGTAGGCCGCCAGAGTACGCATAAAGACTTCGCCGGTGCCGGTGCAGGAGACCGCCACGCTGGCGTTGTTGGCGTAGCACCCCGCGCCCGGCAGCGGGCTGTCGCCAACGCGTCCGGGCAGTTTGTTGGTCATGCCGCCGGTGGAGGTCGCCGCCGCCAGATTGCCGGCCAGATCGAGCGCCACCGCCCCGACGGTGCCCATTTTCTGGCGTTCGTCGAGCGGAGCGGCATGGTGGTCAAGGATGATCTCCCCACCCGCTTTCGCCTCCTGCAGCTGCAGCAGGCGCTCGGGGGTGGAAAAGAGATCGTTATCGACGCGCGCCATTCCGTGGGAGAAGGCGAAATTTTCCGCCCCCTCACCGATCAGCAGCACGTGCGGGCTCTTCTCCAGCACCAGACGCGCCGCCAGCACCGGATTACGTAAATGTTTGACCCCGGCCACCGCCCCCGCCTGCAGGCTGTAGCCGTCCATCACGCAGGCGTCCAGTTCGTGGGTTTGATCGTGGGTAAATACCGAGCCGATCCCGGCGTTAAACAGCGGACACTCCTCCAGCAGACGGACGGCCTCGGTCACGGCATCCAGCGCACTGGCGCCCGCAGCCAACATTTTCTGTCCGCTTTCGACGATAGCCGACAGCGCCGCCACGTACTCCCGCTCCCGCTCCGGCGTCATCTGCGCGCGAGAAATCGCCCCTGCGCCGCCGTGAATTGCTATAACCGCCTTGCCCATTTCGCCAGTCCTTAACGATGAAGTGGATAGCCCCCGCCCTGTCGTAGCGCGTCGCGGCGCCGGTCACGTCAGGAATAAGGGTATTGATATCATTATATTGCTGAATGTCTTATACAATTTTTGAATATAGAAAGAGCGGCGGGCGATGTAAAGCCTCGTACCCAGGTGGCATACAGCCCGCGCCGCTTTTCTGCCATAATAGGCGTTTTCGCCGTTTTGCCCGCAGGAGTGACCCATGGATTTTACCGCCGGACTGATGCCGCTCGACACAGCCCTCACCCAGATGCTCGATCGTATTACGCCGCTGAGCGCCACGGAAACTGTACCGCTGTTGCAGGCCTTCGCGCGCGTTACCGCCCATGACATTATCTCCCCGCTGGATGTCCCCGGCTTTGATAACGCGGCGATGGATGGCTATGCCGTCCGGTTGAGCGACCTTCGCGACGGCGCGGCCCTGCCGGTCGCCGGGAAGGCCTTCGCCGGCCAGCCGTTTCACGACGCCTGGCCCACCGGCACCTGTATCCGCATTATGACCGGCGCGCCGGTGCCTGCAGGCTGCGACGCGGTAGTCATGCAGGAAGAGACTGAACAGACCGACGCCGGCGTGCGCTTTACCGCGCCGGTGAAAGCCGGGCAGCATATTCGCCGCCGCGGAGAAGATATCGCCCATGGCGCGGTGGTCTTCCCGGCGGGAACGCCGCTGACGGTAGCCGAGCTGCCGGTGCTGGCCTCGCTGGGCATTGCCGACGTCGAGGTGGTGCGCAAGATTCGCGTCGCGGTCTTCTCGACCGGCGATGAGCTGCAGCTGCCGGGTCAACCGCTCGGCGACGGCCAGATTTACGATACCAACCGCCTGGCGGTGCATCTGATGCTCGAACAGCTGGGCTGCGAGGTCATTAATCTCGGCATTATTCCTGACGATCCGGCGCAACTGCGTGAGGCCTTTATCGCCGCCGACCAGCAGGCCGACGTGGTCATCAGCTCCGGGGGCGTCTCGGTGGGCGAAGCCGACTACACCAAAACCATTCTTGAAGAGCTGGGGGAGATCGGCTTCTGGAAGCTGGCGATCAAGCCGGGCAAACCCTTCGCCTTCGGCAAGCTCAGCAGCAGCTGGTTCTGCGGCCTGCCGGGCAACCCGGTTTCCGCCACCGTCACCTTCTGTCAGCTGGTGCAGCCGCTGCTGGCGAAGCTCTCGGGCAAGTACGGCCCGCTTCAGGCAACCCGCCTGCGGGTACGCGCCGCCACACGACTGAAAAAGTCGCCGGGCCGCCTCGATTTTCAACGCGGTATTCTGCAGCGCAACCCGGACGGCGAGCTGGTGGTGACCACCACCGGCCATCAGGGCTCGCACATTTTCAGCTCTTTCAGCCTCGGCAACTGCTTTATCGTGCTGGAGCGCGAGCGCGGCCACGTTGAAGCGGGCGAATGGGTCGAGGTCGAACCGTTCAGCCATCTGTTTGGGGGGCTGTAATGGCCGTGGAGCTGAGCGATGAAGAGATGCTGCGCTATAACCGGCAGATTGTTTTGCGCGGTTTTGATTTTGACGGCCAGGAGCGGCTAAAGGCCGCTCGGGTGCTGGTGGTCGGCCTCGGCGGGCTTGGCTGCGCCGCCGCGCAGTATCTGGCCGCCGCCGGGGTGGGGCAGCTCACCCTGCTCGATTTCGACACCGTCTCGCTCTCCAATCTGCAGCGCCAGACGCTGCACAGCGATGCCACCCTCGGCCAGCCTAAGGTGGATTCCGCCCGCGAGGCGCTGGCGCGCATTAATCCGCACGTTCATCTGGTGCCGCTCAATGCCTTACTGGACGAACCGGCGCTGGCGGCGCAGATTGCCGGGCACGATCTGGTGCTCGACTGCACCGACAACGTCGCCATCCGTAACCAGCTCAACGCCGGCTGCTTCCGCCACCAAACCCCGCTGATTTCCGGGGCGGCGATCCGCATGGAGGGGCAGATCAGCGTCTTCACCTATCAGCAGGGCGAACCCTGCTACCGCTGCCTGAGCCGCCTGTTTGGCGAAAATGCCCTCACCTGCGTCGAAGCCGGCGTGATGGCCCCGCTGGTGGGCACTATCGGTTCCCTGCAGGCGATGGAAGCCATTAAGCTGCTGACCGGCTACGGCACGCCCGCCAGCGGAAAAATCGTGATGTACGACGCCATGACCTGCCAGTTTCGTGAAATGAAGCTGATGCGCCACCCGCAGTGCGAGGTATGCGGCTCGTACTAACCCCCCTACCGGCGACGAGAGTCGCCGGTGGTTTTGTGACCGCTCTCGTTATTTTCTCCCCTCTGACTTATCCCCATCCCGCTTGTTGATTTGCGTCAATATAACTTTCATTCGAAAGTGTTTTTATATTCATACGCAAAAAAAGAGGGTAAACCATGATCTTCAATATCCAGCGCTATTCCACCCATGACGGCCCAGGGATCCGCACCGTCGTCTTCCTGAAAGGCTGCTCGCTGGGCTGCCGCTGGTGCCAGAATCCGGAGAGCCGCGCCCGCAGCGAAGACCTGCTGTATGACCCGCGCCTGTGCCTTGCCGGCTGCGAGCTGTGCCAGCAGGCGGCGCCGGCGGTTATCACCCGCACCCTCGATGGCCTGATCATTCACCGGCAACACGTTAACGACAGCCATATCGCCGCGCTGCGCGACTGCTGCCCCACCACCGCGCTCACGGTGTGCGGCGAAGAGAAGAGCGTCGAGGAGATCATGGCGACGGTGCTGCGCGATAAACCCTTTTACGATCGCAGCGGCGGCGGCATCACCCTTTCCGGCGGCGAACCCTTTATGAATCCGGGCCTGGCGCGGGCGCTGTTCGAGGCCAGCCATCAGGCAGGGATCCATACTGCTGTGGAAACCTGCCTGCACGTCCCCTGGAAATACATTGAACCGGCTTTACCCTTCGTCGACCTGTTTCTCGCCGACCTGAAGCATGTCGACGAGGCCGTTTTCCGGCAGTGGACCGACGGCAGCGCCCGCCGGGTGCTGGACAACCTGCAGCGTCTGGCGCAGGCGGGGAAAAACATGATCATTCGCGTGCCGTTAATCCAGGGATTCAACGCCAGCGAAGCCGACATCACCGCCATCACTGATTTTGCCGCCGACCGCCTGCGGGTCAGCGAAATCCATTTCCTGCCCTACCACACGCTGGGAATGAATAAATACCAGTTACTCAGTCAGCCCTACACCGCACCGGATAAACCGCTGGATGCTCCCGAGCTGCTCGCCTTTGCGCAGGATTATGCGTGGAGCAAGGGGCTAACGGCGATCTTACGAGGATAACCCTATGACTACCCTGAAACTCAACACCCTCAGCGCCCGCATCCAGGCCCATAAAATGGCGCTGGTGCATATCGTCAAGCCACCGGTCTGTACCGAACGCGCCCGCCACTACACCGAGATGTATCAGCAGCATCTTGATAAGCCAATCCCGGTGCGTCGTGCCCTGGCGCTGGCGCATCACCTTGCCGAGCGCACCATCTGGATCAAGCACGATGAGCTGATCGTCGGCAACCAGGCCAGCGAAGTGCGCGCCGCGCCGATCTTCCCGGAATACACCGTCAGCTGGATCGAGAAAGAGATCGACGATCTCGCCGACCGCCCCGGCGCCGGCTTCGCGGTCAGCGAAGAGAACAAGCGCGTGCTGCATGAAGTGTGCCCGTGGTGGCGCGGCCAGACCGTACAGGACCGCTGCTACGGCATGTTTACCGATGAGCAGAAAGCGCTGCTCGCCACCGGCATTATTAAGGCAGAGGGCAATATGACCTCCGGCGACGCCCACCTGGCGGTCAACTACCCGCTGCTGCTGGAGAAAGGCCTGGACGGCCTGCGTGTAAAAGTCGCCGAACGCCGGTCGCGCATCAATCTGACGGTGCTGGAAGACCTGCACGGCGAACAGTTCCTGAAAGCGATTGATATTGTGCTGGCGGCGGTCAGCGACCACAGCAAACGCTTCGCCGCGCTGGCGCGCGAGATGGCGACGGCAGAATCCCGTGACGCACGCCGCGAGGAGCTGCTGACGATTGCCGAAAACTGCGACATCATCGCCCATGAGCCGCCGAAGACCTTCTGGCAGGCGCTGCAGCTGTGCTACTTCATTCAGTTGATCCTGCAGATTGAATCCAATGGCCACTCGGTCTCGTTTGGCCGCATGGACCAGTACCTCTATCCGTACTACCGCCGCGACGTTGAGCTGCAGCAATCGTTGGATCGCGAACAGGCCATTGAGCTGCTGCACAGCTGCTGGCTGAAGCTGCTGGAGGTTAACAAGATCCGCTCCGGCTCGCACTCCAAGGCCTCGGCTGGCAGCCCGCTGTACCAGAACGTCACCATCGGCGGCCAGAACCTGGTGGATGGCCAGCCCCAGGACGCGGTCAACCCGCTGTCGTATGCCATCCTGGAATCCTGCGGTCGTCTGCGTTCCACCCAGCCGAACCTCAGCGTGCGCTACCACGCCGGAATGAGCAACGACTTCCTCGACGCCTGCGTCCAGGTGATCCGCTGCGGCTTCGGTATGCCGGCGTTTAATAACGACGAAATCGTGATCCCGGAATTTATCAAGCTGGGTATTGAGCCGCAGGACGCCTACGATTATGCGGCCATCGGCTGTATCGAAACCGCGGTCGGCGGCAAATGGGGCTATCGCTGCACCGGCATGAGCTTTATCAACTTCGCGCGGGTGATGCTGGCGACGCTGGAAGGCGGCCGCGATGCCACCAGCGGCCAGGTGTTTCTGCCGCAGGAGCACGCCCTGTCGAAAGGCAACTTCGCTAACTTCGACGAGGTACTGGCCGACTGGGACCGCCAGATCCGCTACTACACCCGTAAGTCGATTGAGATTGAGTACGTGGTCGATACCATGCTGGAAGAGAACGTCCACGATATTCTCTGTTCGGCGCTGGTGGACGACTGCATCGAACGGGCGAAGAGTATCAAGCAAGGCGGCGCGAAATATGACTGGGTGTCCGGTCTGCAGGTGGGCATCGCCAACCTCGGCAACAGCCTGGCGGCGGTGAAAAAGCTGGTCTTCGATCAGGGCGTTATCGGCCAGCAGGAACTGGCGAAGGCGCTGGCGGAAGATTTCGACGGCCTGACCCACGAGCAGCTGCGCCAGCGGTTGATCAACGGCGCGCCGAAGTACGGTAACGATGATGACAGCGTGGACACGTTGCTGGCGCGGGCCTACCAGACCTATATCGACGAGCTGAAGCAGTATCACAACCCGCGCTATGGCCGCGGCCCGATCGGCGGCAACTATTACGCCGGCACGTCGTCTATCTCCGCCAACGTGCCGTTCGGCGCGCAGACCATGGCGACGCCGGATGGCCGTAAAGCGCACACCCCGCTGGCGGAAGGGGCCAGCCCGGCCTCCGGAACCGACCATCTGGGGCCGACGGCGGTCATCAGTTCGGTGGGTAAACTGCCCACCGGGGCGATCCTCGGCGGCGTGCTGCTTAATCAGAAGCTGAATCCGTCCACCCTGGAGAACGAGTCCGATAAGCAGAAGCTGATGGTGCTGCTGCGCACCTTCTTCGAGGTGCATAAAGGCTGGCATATCCAGTACAACATTGTCTCGCGCGACACGCTGCTGGAGGCGAAGAAACACCCCGACCAGTACCGCGATTTGGTGGTGCGCGTCGCCGGGTACTCGGCGTTCTTTACCGCCCTGTCGCCGGATACCCAGGACGATATCATCGCCCGTACCGAGCATACGCTGTAACCCCTCAGGCCCGCTGGCGCGACGCTTAGCGGGCCTTCCCTGTCCTGCAGGCCGGGAAAGGCAACGCCGCCTCCCGGCATTTTCTGAATGCATGAACTTTCATTCGAAATAAATTTGTGCTCCCCATCACATTGTAATTAGAATGTTACTGGTCGAAGTTAAGCCAGGAGCACCCCCTTATGACCGTTAAAGTTATCGTCACCGATATGGACGGAACTTTTCTCAATGACGCCAAAACCTACGATCGCGCACGGTTTCTGGCGCAATTCGCCCAGCTGCAGCAGCGCGGCATTGAATTCGTTGTCGCCAGCGGCAACCAGTACTATCAGCTGATCTCCTTCTTCCCGGAGATCCGCGAGCAGATCTCATTCGTCGCCGAAAACGGCGCACTGGTCTTTGCGCATGGTAAGCAGCTGTTCCACGGCGAACTGACCCACCACGAATCGCAGGTGGTGATTGGCGAACTACTCAAAGATCCGCAGCTGAACTTCGTCGCCTGCGGCCTGCAGAGCGCTTACGTCAGCGATAACGCCCCGGATGCCTTCGTCGACCTGATGTCAAAGCACTACCACCGTCTGCAGCGGGTAAGCGACTATCACGCCATCGACGATACGCTGTTCAAATTCTCTCTGAACCTGCCGGACAGTGAGATCCCGCAGCTGATCGATAAACTGCACGTGTCGCTCGACGGCATTATGAAGCCGGTCACCAGCGGCTTTGGCTTTGTCGATTTGATTATTCCCGGCCTGCATAAAGCCAACGGCATCAGCCGCCTGCTCAAGCGCTGGAACCTGTCGCCGCAGCAGTGCGTGGCCATCGGCGACAGCGGCAACGACGCCGAAATGCTGAAGCTGGTGAAATACGCTTTCGCCATGGGTAACGCCGCCGACAGCATTAAGGCTATCGCCGGATACGCGACCGACGATAATAACCATGACGGCGCGCTGAACGTCATTCAGGCCGTCCTCGATAACAGCGCTCCCTTCAACGATTGACCTCTCTCCGGGGCTGCGCGCCCCGGCTTGTCCATTTTGTGCGCCGCAGCAAGATTTTAAACTTGCATTAACTCCATTTTAACTTAAATTAACGTTTGTAAGATTTAATACTTTCGAATGAAAGATACAGCGAGGTTATTATGGCTGCTCTCCCGACCCACGAAACACTCCCCGCCGACCACAAAGCGGCGATTCGCCAGATGAAGCAGGCGCTGCGGGCGCAAATCGGCGACGTCCAGGCGGTGTTCGATAAGCTCTCAGCGCGCATCAGCGAGCGCCTGCAGGAAATTGAGACGCTGAAAGCCGCAGGCCAGGAGGTCTGGCCAACCATTCCGTTCCGCGATATCGCCGAGGGAACCGTGAGCGATGCCCAGCGCGCGGCCATTAAGCGTCGGGGCTGCGCGGTGATCAAAGGCCACTTTCCGCGCGAACAGGCGCTGGCCTGGGATACCGCGATGCTGGAATATCTGGATCTGAACCATTTCGACGAGGTCTACAAAGGGCCAGGCGACAGCTTCTTCGGTACGCTGGAGGCTTCGCGGCCGGAAATCTATCCCATCTACTGGTCGCCCTCGCAAATGCAGGCCCGCCAGAGCGATGAAATGGCGGCGGCGCAGTCCTTCCTCAACCGCCTGTGGCGCTTTGAGCAGGACGGCAAGCGCTGGTTCGATCCGGACGTCAGCGTCATTTACCCTGACCGCATTCGCCGCCGTCCGCCGGGAACCACCTCGAAGGGGCTGGGCGCGCATACCGATTCCGGTGCGCTGGAGCGCTGGCTGCTCCCCGCCTACCAGCAGGTCTTCGCCAACGTGTTTAACGGTCATGTCGACGCTTACGATCCGTGGGACGCCGCGCACCGTACGGAAGTGGAAGAGTACACCGTCGACAACACCACCAAATGCTCAGTGTTCCGCACTTTCCAGGGCTGGACCGCGCTGTCGGACATGATCCCGGGTCAGGGGCTACTGCACGTGGTGCCGATCCCCGAGGCGATGGCTTATGTTCTACTGCGCCCACTGCTTGACGATGTGCCGGAAGATGAGCTGTGCGGCGTCGCGCCGGGCAGAGTACTGCCGATCTCTAAGCAGTGGCACCCGCTGCTGATCAAAGCCCTCAGTTCGATTCCGGCGCTGAACGCTGGCGATTCCGTCTGGTGGCACTGCGACGTCATTCACTCGGTGGCGCCGGTGGAAAATCAGCAGGGCTGGGGCAATGTGATGTACATTCCGGCAGCGCCGATGTGCGAAAAGAACCTCGCCTACGCGCAGAAAGTGAAAATTGCTCTGGAAAAAGGGGCCTCGCCGGGGGATTTCCCGCGCGAGGACTATGAGGCCAGCTGGCAGGGGCGCTTCACTCTGGAAGATCTGAACATCCACGGCAAGCGGGCGCTGGGTATCCCGGTTTAATCGTCATACAGCCCCTGCGGCTCCACGGCGGTATGGCCTTTGCCCGGCCGGATCCGCCGTACCGAATCGCGCACCACCAGCGTGCCGTGCAGCAGCAGCGAACCGTGCGGCGCCTCCGGGCGCAGCAGGCGCTGCTGCAGGAGATGCACCGCCTCGCTGCCCAGTTCATCCCGCGGCACATGCACCGCGGTCAGCGGCACCTCCTGGATCGCCGCCAGATTAAACCCGTCGATGCTCATCACCGAGACATCCTGCGGCACCCGCAGGCCGCGCTTTTGCAATGCGCTGACCGTGCCGGCGGCCATGAAATCGCCGCCCACCAGGAAGGCGGTGGGCAACGGCCTGCCCTGTAAGCCATCAAGCCAGGCCCCCACCTGCTCTTCGGTCTCTCTGGCGCTAAAGTTGGCGACGCTGATGAGATCCCGGCTGGCGGTAAAGCGCAAATTGCGCGCGCGCCACGCCTCCTCGATCCCCCCCAGCCGCAGCTCCATGGTATAGCGGCGCAAACACATGACGTTCATCACCACCCGATGCCCCATATCAAACAGATAGCGGGCGGCGCACTGGCCAATCAAACGATGATCGGGGGCAATGGACGGCAACCGCATCCCTTCATCCCGACAGTTGATCAAGACGCAGGGTTTACCCAGATCCGCCGCCAGGCCATGAATATGCGGATCGTCGATCCCCAGCAGCACCGCGGCCTGGGTTTCCGCTTCGTTCATGCGGGCAAGAAACAGATTGGCGTCGCTGTCGTTTTCGTCCAGCGCGCAGTAGCGCAGGCGCACTTCATGCGCCGCCAGCGCGTTATTGATGCTCTGGATCACCCGGTAGTAGAAGATATCCGACCGCTCATCGAAGGCGCGCTGCGGGGCAAACACCAGCAGATTATTGAGCAGCAGACGCCCGGCGGCCAGCCCCTGCATGACCCCCAGCTCGCGGGCGCACTCCAGCACCGCCCGGCGCGCCTTGTCGCTGGTATTCGCCTTTCCGGCCAGGACGCGCGAAACGGTACTGGCCGACAGCCCAGTGCGGGCGGCGATTTCGGCGACGCGCAGCTTTTTATCCATTTTGTGATCCAGCTCCGATTGGAAAATGAAAGAATTTTCATAATCGCCAAAGCGCTCCCTGTAAGCAAATGACAGAGCAAAATTTGAGATCCCGGTCATTTCATGAAAAAACTTGCATAAATAGCACTTTGCCCGCCGTTTTTTCTCCCTTAGCCTGAATTGGTCCAACATCTCCCATACTAGTTATACCAATGATGTTGAGATAAAAAAATAGACTATTCAAATAGTTAATAACACGACGTGGCCACTCAAGGATTGAGGTCGTCACTTTCCCCCTACTAACGTCATGTGGAGTGTGCTATGAGTCAAGGCCTCAACAATGATATCGCGGTCAGCAAAACGCGCCGGGTGGTAAAAAACCTGCGCTGGTGGGTGCTGGTCCTGTTTTTACTTGGCATCACCGTCAACTACATCACACGCAACTCGCTGGGGATTATCGCCCCGGAACTGAAAGCGACGCTCGGCATTACCACCGAACAATATTCCTGGATCGTCGGCGCGTTTCAGCTGGCTTACACGATTTTCCAGCCGCTCTGCGGCTGGCTTATCGACGTCATCGGCCTGAAGCTCGGGTTTATGATCTGCGCCACCTTGTGGGCGCTGGCCTGTATCGCCCACGCCGGGGCCGGCAGCTGGCTGCACCTGGCGATATTGCGCTTCTTTATGGGCGGGGCCGAGGCGGCCGCCACCCCGGCCAACGCCAAAACCATCGGCGAGTGGTTTCCGAAGTCTGAACGGCCAATCGCCGCCGGCTGGGCTGGCGTCGGGTTCTCTATCGGCGCAATGCTCGCCCCGCCGATTATCTACTTCGCCCACGCTTCCTTCGGCTGGCAGGGGGCGTTTATGTTTACCGGCGCGCTGGCCCTGCTGTGGGTGGTGCTGTGGTGGGCCTTCTATCAGAACCCGGAAAAGCACCCCAACCTCAGCAAAAGCGAGCTGGAGTACATCAAGCAGGATAACGAAGCGCCGCCGGTGAAACAGCCCTTCTTTACCGCACTCAAAACCGTCTCGAAGAATAAACGTTTCTACGGGATCGCCATTCCCGCGTTTATGGCCGAGCCCGCCTGGGCGGTGCTGAGCTTCTGGGTACCGCTGTACCTGGCCAAAGAGCACGGCATGGATCTCAAGCAGATCGCCATGTTCGCCTGGCTGCCTTTCCTCGCCGCCGACCTCGGCAGCGTGGTCAGCGGCTACCTCACCCGCCTGTACGTTCGCTGGTTCGGCTGTACGCGAGTCAACTCAGTGATCGCCAGCTCGGTGACCGGCGCATTTCTGATGATCTCCCTGGCCCTCGTCGCTATCACCCGCGATCCCTATATCACCATCGTCCTGATCTCCATTGGCGGCTTCGGACATCAGATCATCTCCTGCATGCTCAGCGCGCTGGTGGTGGAGTCGTTCGACAAGGGACAAATGGCGACGGTAAACGGTATGCGCGGATCCGCGGCGTGGATCGCCAGCTTCCTGTTTTCGTTATTAATCGGGGTGACCGCCGACAAAATTGGCTTCAACCCGCTGTTCATCGCCATGGGGTTCTTTGACCTGATTGGCGCCGTTTTCCTGGTGGCATTTATTGCTGAACGTCGCGCTAAACGCGCCTGAGAGTGGATGTAAGATATGAAAACGTTGAAACACTGGAGTTTACATCAACAGCTGGAGCATCACGTTGAACTGACGGTCGATGGCCAGCACACCCTGTGCCTGTACGTACTGGAAGAGAATTTATTCCGCGTGCTGCTGAAACGCCAGGGCCAGCTGGCGCTGGATCGCACCTGGAGTATCGCTCCGCAGCAGGATGTGCCGTGGGAAGGCCGCGCCCGGGATGACCTCAGCGGTTTTAGTCTCCCGGCCTGGCAGCTGACACAGGAGGCCGATACGCTGACCATCGCCACCCGCCAGCTGCGCGTCACCGTCCATCAGCCGCTGTGGCTGGAGTGGAGCTATCGCGACGACGCCGGGGAATGGCAGCAGCTTGCTAACGACCGCCCCACCAGCGCCTATCTGGCCAATGCCCACGGCGACGGCGTCGCCCACTATCTGAGCCGCCGGAAAGACGAGCGTTTCTATGGTCTGGGCGAAAAGGCCGGCGATCTGCAGCGCACCGGTAAGCGTTATGAGATGCGCAACCTCGACGCCATGGGCTACAACGCCGCCAGCACCGACCCGCTGTATAAACATATTCCGTTCACCATCACCCAGCGCAGCGACGTCAGCTATGGTCTGTTTTACGACAACCTGAGCAGCTGCTGGCTGGATTTGGGTAACGAAATCGACAACTACCACACCGCCTACCGCCGCTGGCAGGCGGAAGCCGGCGATATCGATTACTACCTGTTCACCGGTAAACAGGTGCTGGATGTCACCAAAGCCTTTGTACGTCTGACCGGTAAAACCCTGTTCGGGCCAAAATGGAGCCTCGGCTACAGCGGCTCGACCATGCACTACACCGACGCGCCGGATGCGCAAAATCAGCTGATGAACTTCATCCGCCTGTGCGATGAGCACGCTATTCCGTGCGATTCGTTCCAGCTCTCATCCGGCTATACCTCGATTAACGGCAAGCGCTACGTCTTTAACTGGAACTACGACAAGGTGCCGCAGCCGAAAGTGATGAGCCAGTCGTTCCATGATGCCGGGCTGAAGCTGGCCGCCAATATCAAACCCTGCCTGCTGCAGGATCATCCGCGCTATGGCGAAGTGGCGGAGCGCGGTCTTTTTATTCGCGATTCGCAAACCGACGCGCCGGAGCGCTCCAGCTTCTGGGACGATGAAGGATCGCACCTCGACTTCACCAATCCGCAAACCGTGGCCTGGTGGCAGGAAGGGGTCACCAGCCAGCTGCTGGAGATGGGCATTGATTCGACCTGGAACGATAATAACGAGTATGAGGTGTGGGACGGCGAAGCGCGCTGCTACGGCTTTGGCCGCGAAATCGCCATCAAGCATATTCGCCCGGTGATGCCGCTGCTGATGATGCGCGCCTCGATGGAAGCCCAGCAGCGCTTTGCGCCGGAAAAGCGCCCGTATCTCATCTCTCGCTCCGGCTGCGCCGGTATGCAGCGCTACGTCCAGACCTGGAGCGGCGATAACCGCACCAACTGGGATACGCTGCGCTATAACATCCGCATGGGGCTGGGCATGAGCCTTTCCGGGCTGTTTAACGTCGGTCACGACGTCGGCGGTTTCTCCGGCGATAAACCGGAGCCGGAGCTGTTTGTGCGCTGGGTACAAAACGGCGTGATGCACCCGCGCTTTACCATTCACTCATGGAATGACGACCAGACGGTCAACGAAGCCTGGATGTATCCGGCCGTTACCCCGGCCATTCGTTCCGCGATTGAGCTGCGCTACCGCCTGCTGCCCTATCTGTATACCCTGCTGTGGCAGGCGCATGCTGACGACGAACCGATGCTGCGCCCGACCTTCCTCGATCATCAACACGACGCGCAGACCTTCGCCGAATGCGATGACTTCCTGCTGGGGCGCGACCTGCTGGTGGCCAGCGTGGTCGAGCCTGGCGCCCGTCAGCGTGAGGTGTGGCTGCCGGATAATCAGGCCGGCTGGTATGATTTCTACAGCCACCAATGGTTCGCCGGCGGCCAGTGGGTCACCCTCGACGCGCCGCTGGAAAAGCTGCCGCTGCTGGTGCGCGCCGGGGCCGGTCTGCCGCTCAGCGAGCGCATCCGTCATGTTGCTGCGCAACAGGACGATCGTCGCGAACTGCAGCTGTTCCCGCTGAAAGGCGTCGGGACCTCTTCGGGTCTGCTGTTTGAGGATGACGGCGAAAGCTGGGGCTATAAACAGGGCGATGCGCTATGGCTGGAGTGGGAAATGGCGTGCGACAGCAGCACCATCAACCTGAAGGTCAACGCCCGCGGCAACTATCGCCCGGCGTGGAAAGCGCTGAAGCTGTCATTACCGGCAGGAGAAAAACGCAAACTGCTGGTGAATGGCGTTGAAGGAACGGAGTGGAGGCGCTAAGCGATATGCCGGGCGGCGGCTTACGCCTTGCCCGGCCTGGATTTAATGATGTTCCCGGATTGCGCTACCCTAATCCGGGCTACAAACGGGTGGCCTCAAAATCCACGGTGGCGCTACCGCTTACCGGGGCTACAGCACTGTGCGGTTTGGTAGCCCCGGTAACGGACAGTTCCAGTAACCATGGGTACAAGATAGGGCTCTTAAGCTCACAATAGCACCGACCGTAGGCCGGATAAGGCGCAGCCGCCATCCGGCGCGAAAGTGGCTCTTTACCCGCGGTTATTGCCCGGTGGCGCTACGCTTGCACGGGCCTACAGATCCCATGCCAGGCGTAGCCCGGGTAAGGCATAGCCGCTACCCGGGTAACGAAGAGGGATTACTCGATACCTTTGCTGCGCAGGTAGTCTTCGTAGTTGCCGCTGAAGTCGATCACCCGTTCCGGGGTAATCTCCAGCACGCGGGTGGCCAGCGAGCTGACGAACTCACGGTCGTGGGAGACGAATATCAGGGTACCCTGATACATCTCCAGCGCCATGTTCAGCGATTCGATGGATTCCATATCCAGGTGGTTGGTCGGTTCGTCCATGATCAGGATGTTTGGCTTCTGCATCATCAGTTTACCAAACAGCATCCGCCCCTTCTCACCACCGGACAGTACTTTCGCCGGCTTCTTGATGTCATCCTGGCTAAACAGCAGTCGACCAAGGATACTGCGCACCGCCTGCTCGTCGTCGCCTTCCTGTTTCCACTGGCTCATCCACTCGAAGACCGTCAGGTCGTTTTCGAACTCGTATTCATGATCCTGCGCGTAGTAGCCAAGTTGCGCGTTTTCAGACCATTTCACGGTGCCGTTATCGGGCTGCAGTTCGCCCACCAGGGTTTTCAGCATCGTGGATTTACCCACGCCGTTGGCGCCCAGAATGGCAATCTTCTCGCCCACTTCCAGCAGCAGGTTGACGTTTTTGAACAGCGGACCTTCTTCAAAGCCTTTGGTGAGGGCTTCCACTTCCAGCGCGTTACGGAACAGTTTCTTGTCCTGCTCGAAGCGGATAAACGGGTTCTGACGGCTGGAGGCTTTAACCTCTTCCAGCTTGATCTTGTCAATCTGACGCGCGCGCGAGGTGGCCTGACGCGATTTAGAGGCGTTGGCGCTGAAGCGGCTAACGAAGGACTGCAGGTCGGCAATCTGCGCTTTTTTCTTGGCGTTGTCCGCCAGCAGACGCTCACGCGCCTGGGTGGCCGCCGTCATGTATTCGTCGTAGTTGCCCGGATAGACGCGCAGCTCGCCGTAGTCCAGATCCGCCATGTGCGTACAGACCATGTTCAGGAAGTGACGGTCGTGCGAGATGATAATCATCGTGCTGTCGCGGTCGTTCAGCGTCTGCTCCAGCCAGCGAATGGTGTCGATGTCCAGGTTGTTGGTCGGTTCGTCGAGCAACAGAATGTCCGGGTTAGAGAACAGCGCCTGCGCCAGCAGGACGCGCAGCTTCCAGCCCGGGGCGACTTCGCTCATCGGGCCGTAATGTTGTTCAACCGGAATGCCCACGCCCAGCAGCAGTTCGCCCGCGCGCGCTTCAGCAGAGTAGCCGTCCATTTCGCCATATTTAACTTCCAGGTCGGCCACTTTATAGCCATCTTCTTCGCTCATCTCAGCGAGGGCGTAGATGCGATCGCGCTCCTGCTTCACTTCCCACAGCTCGCTGTGGCCCATGATCACCGTATCCAGCACGGTGAACGCTTCAAAGGCGAACTGATCCTGACGCAGCTTACCGATGCGCTCGTTCGGGTCGAGAGAAACGTTGCCCAGCGTCGGTTCGAGATCGCCGCCGAGGATCTTCATAAAGGTCGATTTACCGCTGCCGTTGGCGCCGATCAGACCATAACGGTTGCCGCCGCCAAATTTAACGGAGATATTTTCGAACAGCGGCTTACTGCCAAACTGCATGGTAACGTTGCTGGATACTAGCACGGGGATATCCTGAAAAAAGAGTATGAGGGGTGTGATACAGCAGACATTATGCCAGTAAATGACGCACTTTTCACGGTCTGCGGTAAATTCCGCCGCGGCGCTTGTGCTATGGTCTTTGTCAGATGCGCCAGAGACCTGCGCGCAAACCGTTATTCTGTACGTGATGATGAGGAGTCCCATGACCACCAGCCTACCGCGACATCCGGCCTTTTTATCCCTGCAGGGCGGCATCAATTTTCGCGACCTGGGCGGCCAGCGCACCGCCGACGGACGCCGGGTACGCAGCGGCAAGCTGCTGCGCTCCGGCGCGCTAAACCGGCTAACGGCTGAGGATCTCAACCACCTGGATACCCTGCCGCTCAGCCGGGTGCTCGACTACCGCGACCCCGGTGAAGTGCAGCGCACCCCGGACAAACTGAGCCCGCTCACCCACTATCTCAACGCGCCGGCCAATCCGCCGCTCGGCGAGGTCAATGCGAAGGTCACCGAGCTGAATGCCGCCACCCTTAATGCGCTGAACGGCGAGCAGTTTATGCTGCAACTCTATCGCCAGCTGCCGTTTAACAACCCGGCCTATCGCCAGCTCGCCGCGTGGCTGACGACCCCTTTCGACGGCGCCTTGCTGCAACACTGCGCGGTCGGTAAAGATCGCACCGGCGTCGGCTGCGCGTTAACCCTGTTCGCCGCCGGATGCGACAGCGAGACGGTGATGGAGGAGTATCTCCTCACCCATGGCATGCTGACGCAGGTGGAGGCCTGGATGCTGGAGATGCTCGGCAACGACCTGACGGCCCAGGGGCGCCAGAGCCTGGCGGACATCCTGACGGTGAAAGAGTCCTATCTCGCCGCCGCGCTGTCGGCCATTCAGCAGCGCTATGGCAATGTCGACGCCTGGCTGGCGGAAGAGTATCAGCTCACCGCCCCGGCCCGCGTCGCGCTGCAGGCCCGGCTGCTGGAAGACTAACCCCTGTCGCCCCCAACGCCAGGGCGCGGCAGCCGAGGCGACAGGGAAAAAAATGTGATTTCGTACACATCTGATTTACCTGTTCAGCGGAATGCACATATAATGCGCTCCCATCTACTGTCTCAATCATTAACAAAGGCCTGTGTGGCGTTGATTTCGCACACGACATTAAAAACTATGAAATTATCTACACTCTTAGCGGCAGCCTTCGCCATCGTAGGCTTTTGCAATACAGCGTCTGCTGTCACCTATCCTTTGCCAACCGATGGCAGCCGTTTGGTTGGTCAGAACCAGGTCATCACCATTCCGGATGATAACAAGCAGCCGCTGGAATACTTCGCGGCCAAATATCAGATGGGGCTTTCCAACATGCTGGAAGCCAACCCGGGGGTGGATACCTATCTGCCGAAGGGCGGTAGCGTCCTGAACATCCCTCAGCAGCTGATCCTGCCGGATACCGTGCATGAAGGGATCATCATCAACAGCGCGGAAATGCGTCTGTACTACTACCCGAAAGGCACCAATACCGTGATCGTTCTGCCGATCGGCATCGGCCAGTTGGGTAAAGATACGCCAATCAACTGGACCACCAAAGTCGAACGTAAGAAGGCCGGTCCGACCTGGACGCCGACCGCCAAGATGCATGCGGAATACGCTGCCGCCGGCAACCCGCTGCCTGCCGTCGTACCGGCCGGTCCGGATAACCCGATGGGTCTGTACGCGCTGTATATCGGCCGCCTGTACGCCATCCACGGTACCAACGCTAACTTCGGTATCGGCCTGCGCGTGAGCCACGGCTGCGTGCGTCTGCGCAACGATGACATCAAATTCCTGTTTGAGAACGTGCCGGTCGGCACCCGCGTGCAGTTTATCGATGAGCCGGTAAAAGCCACCACCGAGCCGGACGGCAGCCGTTACATCGAGGTTCATAACCCGCTGTCGACCACCGAAGCCCAGTTCCAGGGCGGCGAGATCGTGCCGATCACCCTGACTCAGCCGGTACAGGCGATCACCAGCCAGTCTGATGTCGATCAGAGCGTGGTTGAGCAGGCTATCCAGAACCGCTCCGGTATGCCGGTGCGTCTGAACTAAGTCTGCATGACAAGAAAAACGGCGGGCATCAGGCCCGCCGTTTTTTTATCTGTATTGTCCCTGGCTGCGGCTGGCTAAACCTGACAACACCGTGGCCCTGCTGAGCGCTGCGCCGGCAGGGTCCCCGGTCTAGCCGTTATTCACCAGAATAATCCCGCCGTGGTCGTAGCGATAGTGGCAGTGGGCGTACTCCAGCGGCGTGCCGTCTTCCAGATAGATAACCTGTTCCACCTCCAGCACCGGATCGGTGGCCTCGCAGTGAAGATGCTGTTTATCCAGTTCGTCCGGCTTCATCGCCCGCACCACGCGGTAAGATCCCATCAGCTTCAGCCCCAGCGTCTCCTGCACGTAGCGAAACACCGACCCCTCCAGATGGCTTTTGGTTAACCCCGGCACCAGCCCCACCGGCATGACCGTCAAATCCAGCGACACCGGCTCGCCGTTGAGCAGCCGCAGGCGGACAAAGCCATACACCGGGGCATCGGCGTCGATCAGCAGCGAACTCTGCTCCTTGTCAGTGGGAAAACGCACCTCGAAGCGCACCACTTCGCTTTGCACCTCGCCAAGATGTTCCCAGGTTTTGGTGGCGCCGGAATAGTCGCTGCCGGGCAGCTCCCACTGCGACAGCTGAAGGAAATTTTTCCGCACAAAGGTGCCCTGCCCTTTGCGAGTATAGATAAGCCCTTCGACGATTAACTGGCGCATCGCCTGCTGGATGGTCATCCGGCTGGTGTTGAACTCCGCCGCCAGCGCAAACTGGTCGGGTAGCGGCGCGCTGGCAGGATACTGCTGGCTGATGATGCGTTTTTTTATTTCCCGCGCAATTTGCAGATACTTCGCCGTCATTCCCGGTCCTTTTACATTCAGTGAGTGACTGGCGGGCAGCATACTTGACCTGACCGCCAGAACATCGTTACGTCACGTCGCCGTTGCTGTGGATCACCTGCTTCAGCCACGCATAGCTCTTCTTCGGCACCCGCCGCAGATCCTTGAGGTCATGGTTCTCGCGATTGACGTAGACCACGCCGTAGCGCTTACGCATATCACCCTGCGAGCTCAGGATATCGATTAATCCCCAACCGAGATAGCCGATCACCTGCGCCCCATCCTCAAACATGGCCGCTTTCATGGCGTTGATATGGTCGCGATGGTAGGCGATGCGGTAATCGTCGGCAACCGGATGTTCACCGTCCCACGACTCAATCACCCCGATGCCGTTTTCAATCGGGAACACCGGCAGGCGCCAGTCGTTATAATAACGGGTGATGATGGTCCGGAAGCCCAGCGGATCGATCTGCCAGTTCCATTCTGTCGCTTTCAGGAACGGGTTATCCTGATTGCCAAACAGCATATAGTTGTTAACCGCCGTTCCCGCCGGGATGGTGTCGCTGTTCAGCGTCCGGCTGGCGTAATAGCTGAACGCCAGATAATCGACCTTCACCGTCGCCATCAGCGCCAGATCCTCAGGACGATAGATATCATCGAACCCTTCAGCGGCGACAAAATGCATCACTTCCGGGCTGTAGCCCTCCCCGGCGTAAGCCCGCAGCAGGTTCTGGTTTAAAAACTCGTCCAGCTGCTGGGCGCACAGGATATCGCGCGGTTTGCAGGTCGCCGGATAAACCAGGGCGTGGGCCAGCATTCCGCCCATCAGACACTGCGGCTTCGTCTGATGCAGGTGATCGGTCAGATGGACGTGCGCCATCATCACATGATGCTGGATCAGGTACAGCTCGCGCAGGGTCTTCTCCCCCTGCAGGTAGCCGGAGATCAGAAACGCTTCCGGCGAATGGTACAGATTCTGTTCATTAAAGGTGAGCCAGTATTTCACCTTGTCGCCATAGCAGGCGATCATCTTCTGGCCATAGCGAATAAAGGCGTCCATCACCCGGCGGTCGGTGAATCCGTTGTAGCGCTCCGCCAGCGAGAGCGGCATATCGAAGTGGTACAGGCAGATCATCGGCTCGATGCCGCGGGCGATCAGTTCATCAATAAACTGATGGTAGAAGGTGATGCCCTCTTCATTAAATTCGCCGTCTCCCTCAGGACACACCCGGCTCCAGGCGATCTGAAAACGGTAGCAGTTCATGCCCAGATCCTGCATCAGATCGAAATCTTCCCGATAGCGATGATAGGAGTCGGTCGCTACCTTCCAGTCGGAAGCGAATTCCGCCGGTTGCCGGATATCGTACACCGACATCCCCTTGCCGCCCTCGTTCCACGCCCCCTCCGTCTGCATGCTGGAGACGGAATTACCCCATAAGAAATCTGCCGGTAGTCTGTTCTTCATCCTGCGCCTCGGTATATGACTAGTCATTTAAATTTCATGACTAGTCATATACCGAAAAGCGAACGGATGCGCAAAGCCAGGGATCGTTTTCTGTGAGCCGGGCAAAAAAAAGATCGCCCCGAGGGGCGATCCTGTCGAACGGCGTGGAGGGCGGCGTACCGCTGCGGAAATCAGGCGCAGAGTTTGAAGAGCCAATAGCCGGTAAGGGCCGCCCACAGCAGCATGGGAATGGAGTAGAGATGGAAACGCCACCAGATCCGCCGATCGCCTGCCATGCGCAGCGCGATGATATTGGCCAGCGAGCCCGGCAGCAGACCAAAGCCGCCCACGTTAACCGCCCAGGAGAGCAGGATCGAAGGCGGGACATAGTTGAGCAGCAGAATGGTCGAGGGCACATTGCTGATCACCTGCGACAGGCCGATGGCGGTCAGCCACAGTCCACCGCCGGAGAGCGTCCCGACCCCGCTCAGCACCTGGTGCAGCGCCGGAAGCTGGGTCAGCAGATGGACGTCGATAAACATCACCATAAACACCAGCAGTAGCGACCAGTCTACATGGACGATCACCGCCCGGGCCAGTATCAGGAAGCCCAGCAGCACCAGCGCCAGCCCCCACAGCGCCTGATTCATCTCCAGCGCGGTCAGGAACACCAGATACAATCCCAGACAGCTCCAGACCAGCTTTGGCTGCCACGATGGCGCCTTATCGCTACTCTGGTAGTTGAGCCGGTTTGCCGGGAAACAGAACCAGCACAGCGCCAGCAGGGTCAGCATCATTGCCGCCGCCAGCGGCAGCATCTGGCCGATGAATCCAGGGAAAGAGAGACCGGAGCGTCCCCACAGTAAGATATTCTGCGGGTTGCCGATCGGCGTCAGCAGCGACCCGGCGTTCACCGCCAGCGCTTCGAAAATAATCAGCCGGTTCACCGGGATGGCGCACCACTTCTTCAGCGTCAGGGTCAGGGGCACCACGATAAACAGCGCGACGTCGTTGGTGAGGAAGGTGGATAGCAGCGCCGCCGCCAGCACCATAAACATAGCCAGCTGGCGTTCGGTGACAAAGCGGCGGGCCATTTTACGCCCCAGCACGTCAAAATAACCGCTCAGTTCAATCCCCTTGGTCAACAGCATCAGGCCGCTGAGGGTGATGATAGTATGCCAGTCAATGGCCGCCGGCCAGCTTGCCGGGACAAACGGCACCATCACGCTGAGTACGCAGGCGATAATCAGCAGCAGATGGAGAAAACGGTCGCGCAGCAGCGACTGGACGAAGGGAAGAGTCATGCTTCCTGAGATCCCTGTGTTTGGGTAAATTTCAGGAACATCGCCAGCGTCTCCTCGCTCACGTGATGCTCCATTCCCTCCGCATCGCGGCGGGCAATCTCCGGGCTGACGCCGATAGCCAGCAGGAAGTTCTCCACGATTTGATGGCGCTCGCGGCTCTCCTGGGCCAGCTTCTCACCCTCCGCCGTTAAGAATATGCCGCGCCACGGGATCTGTTCGATAAGGCCGACACTGGCCAGCCGTTTGAGCATCTTGGCGACGGTGGGCTGCGAGACCCCCAGCCGGGCGGCCATATCCACCTGACGCGCCTCGCCCACCTCGCGGATGAGATCGGAAATCAGTTCAACATAGTCGTCAATCAGCTCGCGCCGATGCGCTTCCCGCACCTGGCGGAATCCTTCAACGTGCTCTTCAACATTTACCAACTGCGTCACTTTTTTTGTTATTGGCTTACCTGCGCGACGGTTCATTGTGCTTCCTCATTCGTGTGACGCGTCAAGCATCATATAAAAAGATCCACATTGTAATGGATTGCGCCAAGAGCACAAAAATTTAACGTTTTAGCCATAGCTATAAAATATAGCCTGTGCTATATCTGTATATAATGCAAACATCCATCAGGGAATGATGGAGCGAACAGGCAGGAGGAGAGCAGATGAACGAATTCAAGAGGTGCTTAAACGTGTTTAGTCATTCCCCCTTTAAAGTACGCTTAATGCTGCTCGGTATGCTGTGCGAGATGATCAACGGTAAACCGCAGCAGGACAAACCCCATTCCTGAGGCGGCGTCGCGGTACGCCGCTTCATTTTTCTGTCATCATCCGCCGCTAAACTGACCGGTTTATCCCGTTCCCCCCACCTTTTTTCAAGTTTTGTAAGCGCCCTCGCAAAACAATCTGTTATGTCTGGTTGACCTTACCATTTACAAGCCCTATCTTTGCACAGCCCTGCCACATTCGCGGCTCGCAGAGACCCTCTTCACGCACTGTCCAGCAGGTTTTACCCCTTGACGCCAGGGGATGCGCATGGCCTCTTTTTGATTGTTTACTATGAATGTCACCACCCTGAAAGATACGCTGGTCGCCCGCCGACTGGCACTGAACCCATGGACAGGATTCTACTTTTTACAATCGCTGTTGATTAACCTGGCGCTGGGCTATGAATTTAGCCTGCTCTATACCGTGGCATTTACCTGCGTGTTACATCTTCTGTGGCGCGCCTTTCCGCGCGTGCAGAAAGGGGTGGTCGGCGCCTATTCTCTGCTGGCGGCCCTCTACTACCCGTTTGGCCAGGCTTACGGCGCGCCCAACTTCAACACCCTGCTGGCGCTGCACGCCACCAACGTGGAAGAGTCCACGGAAATTCTCACTATCTTCCCGTGGTACAACTATCTGCTGGCGGTATTTATCTTCGCGCTGGGGATCATTGCGGTCCGCCGCAGGATCGTCGAGCAGACCCGCTGGGGAAAAATGGAGACCCTGGGCCTGCTGTTCAGCATCGGGATCTTCTTTCTCCAGCCGGTGCAAAATCTCGCCTGGGGCGGGGTATTCAAGGTAATCGATACCGGTTACCCGGCCTTCCGTTTTGTCAAAGACGTGGTGGTGAATAATAACGAGGTGCTGGACGAGCAGGCGCGGATGGCGCAGCTGGCCGGCATGAAAGACAGCTGGCACGTGCTGGCGGTGAAGCCGAAGTACCATCTCTATGTGGTGGTGATCGGTGAAAGCGCCCGCCGCGACGCCCTCGGCGCCTTCGGCGGCCACTGGGACAACACGCCGTTTGCCAGTTCGGTGAACGGGTATCTGTTTAACAACTACGTCGCCGCCAGCGGCTCGACGCAAAAATCCCTCGGCCTGACGCTTAACCGGGTGGTCGATGGCAAACCGCAGTTTCAGGATAACTTTGTCACCCTCGCCAATCGCGCCGGTTTCCAGACCTGGTGGTTCTCCAATCAGGGACAGATCGGCGAGTACGACACCGCTATCGCCAGTATCGCCAAACGGGCGGATGAAGTGCAGTTCCTGAAAAACGGCGATTTCGAAGCCAATAAAAACACCCAGGACGAGCAGTTACTCAAGTTGACCGAGCAGGTGCTCTCCACCCAGCGCACCCAGCCGCAGCTGATTGTTCTGCACCTGATGGGCTCGCACCCGCAGGCCTGCGACCGGACCAAAGGCAAATACACGGTTTTCGTCCAGTCGAAAGAGACCTCCTGCTATCTCTACAGCATGACGCAAACCGATACCCTGCTGGCTAAGCTCTACAGTCAGTTGCAAAATTCCGGCGCCACCTTTTCCCTGACCTACTTTTCCGATCATGGTCTGGCGTTCAAGGAGCGAGGCAAAGAGGTGCAGTATCTGGCGCACGACGATAAGTTCCAGCAGAACTTCCAGGTGCCGTTTATGGTGCTCTCCAGCGATGACAAAGCGCATAAAGTGATTAAGGCGCAGCGCTCGGCGAATGATTTCCTCAGCTTCTTCTCGCAATGGACCGGAATCAAGGCGGCGGAAATCGCCCCGCGCTATCGGTTTATCTCTGAGCAGAAGGCCGGCCCGGTGTATATCACCAACTTCCAGCTGCAGAAGGTAGACTATTCACACCTCGGCAGCGATGAGTTCACCATCAACTAAAACGACGCGTTCAGCGCCGGCCAACCGGCCGGGCTGGCGATCGCCAGGCAAAAAAAATCCGCCCCGGAAGGCGGATTTTTTATATCACCGGAGTGATTAGAAGCGGTAACCCACGCCAGCAATCCAGGTGCCGACGTCAACGTTACGAATACGAGACTGCTCGTAGGAGAAGTCCAGGGCAACGTTTTCGATCGGGTTGAACTGCAGACCAGCACCGTAGGAGAAACCGTAGTCGCTCATATCGGATTTATTAGGGAAGTTGTTGTTCTGGAATTTACCGTAACCAACACCCACTACGCCGTAGATGCTTGCCCAGTCGTTCAGACGGTAAGCCGGACCTGCGGTGATGCCGTAGTACTGACCTTTGTTGTAAGTACCGTTGCTGTTGTTATCCTTCTCGGTGTAGGTGAAGGAACCGATAACACCCAGCGGGTTGTTATCTTGCTCGTAACGGTATTTCAGGTTGAAACCGCCAGCTTTGTTCGCTTTACCCTGCATGTCGCTCTGCGCGTAACCGCCGGTTACAGTAGAAGTTGCAGCAAATGCAGTGGTACCTACGGATGCAGCCAGAACAACGGCCAGTGCTGAAAGACGTGCAATTTTATTCATAACCACCTCAAATGTGTTTCTAATAAGTCCTAAGCCTTAAATATATCAAAAACTTTTGGGAAACTCTTTGGAGTTTACATTGTCTAACATACTTTTTCATGTAACCAAAAGTTTCCATATTTCTATAACAATATGGAAAACAACAGTTTTTGGCGTTAACTTACAGTTTAACGCTCATTAAGAAATTCGCAAGCATCCAGATTAATCCTAATCACCTGGTGAATTTCTCAGCAACGTTCGCCATTGTACTGTTTTTGCCCCTGTTTTTTTCAACATTAGCTCAACCGTCAGCAGCTAATTCCAGTACACTGGAACTTTTACCCCTTTTGACAAAAACTGACAGGAGAAAGGATGCCCGGTCCATCCCGAAAAGCGGCGGCATGGTTGCCAATAGTGGTGATTTTAATCGCTATGACCTCGATTCAGAGCGGCGCATCGCTCGCCAAATCGCTGTTCCCGGTGGTCGGCGCCCCGGGGGTTACCGCCCTGCGCCTGGCGCTCGGGACGCTGATCCTGGTGGTGGTGTTCAAGCCCTGGCGGCTGCGTTTCTCTCCGGCCCAGCGCGTGCCGCTGCTGCTGTACGGCCTGGCGCTCGGGGCGATGAACTATCTGTTTTATTTATCCCTGCAGCGTATTCCGCTCGGCGTGGCGGTAGCCCTCGAGTTTACCGGCCCGCTGGCGGTGGCGCTTTTCGGCTCGCGCCGCCCGCTGGATTTTGTCTGGGTGGCGCTGGCGATCCTCGGGCTGTGGTATCTCCTGCCGCTGGGCCAGAACGTGGCGCAGGTGGATTTAACCGGCGCGCTGTTCGCTCTCGGCGCCGGAGCCTGTTGGGCGGTCTATATTCTGACCGGCCAGCGCGCGGGCGAGGAGCATGGTCCAGCCACGGTGGCGATGGGGTCGCTTATCGCCTCGCTGGTCTTTGTCCCGTTAGGCATGGCGCAAGCTACCGATACGCTGTGGCAATGGTCGCTGCTGCCCCTGGGGCTGGGGATTGCCATTCTCTCCACTGCACTCCCCTACTCCCTGGAGATGATGGCCCTGACGCGCCTGCCGACGCGCACCTTCGGCACGCTGATGAGCCTCGAGCCGGCGCTAGCCGCCCTGTCCGGTATGGTCTTCCTCGGCGAAACCCTGAATCTCTCCCAGACCCTGGCGCTGGGCGCTATTATCATCGCCTCAATGGGCGCCACGCTGACCATGCAGCGGCAGAGCAAAATTAAGCAAGTCGATATCAATTAACATTCTGTTACGGCGGCGGCCCGCGCGAGTTACGGGCCCGCCAGCCTCCGCTAACCTTCTGACTTAGCTTGCTTTTTCAAATAGCCAACCACTTTACGCTATCGGAGTAATATGGCCTGCCGATGCCTCATACTTTAAAACCCTTGCTATACTTAGTCCCGAAGTTACCTGGGACAACGCTCCACATCATTCAGCTTTGAAGTGTGACGAGCATCAATATCAAGAGGATATGAAACGATGAGTACCGCTAAACTGGTTAAATCAAAAGCATCTAATCTGGTCTATACCCGCAACGATGTCGCTGACAGCGAAAAGAAAGCGACCATTGAGCTGTTGAATCGCCAGGTGATCCAGTTCATTGACCTGTCCCTTATCACCAAGCAGGCACACTGGAATATGCGCGGTGCGAACTTTATCGCCGTGCACGAAATGCTGGATGGCTTCCGTACCGCGCTCACTGAGCATCTGGATACCATGGCGGAGCGCGCCGTACAACTGGGCGGCGTCGCCCTGGGCACCACTCAGGTGATCAACAGCAAAACCCCGCTGCAGAGCTATCCGCTGGATATCCATCATGTTCAGGATCACCTGAAAGCGCTGGCGGACCGTTACGCGGTAGTGGCGAACGATGTGCGCAAAGCGATCGGTGAAGCCAAAGACGAAGATACCGCAGATATCTTCACCGCCGCTTCCCGCGACCTGGATAAATTCCTGTGGTTTATTGAAGCGAACATCGAGTAAGGCTTTGCCGTCGGCCGTAGCGCGGTCGACGGCGCCTTTGCTTTCCCATCCCAACCCTTGCTGTTTTTCCCCTCCGCCTTTCCCTCACCCGCTGTCCTTGCACCATTTCAGGGCGTCAAATTGATGAAAATGCGCACAAAAGTAAAACAATTGTAATAATCACCTCACACAATCGTTACACCGAGATTGTTTTCCCATCAGGGTTTGCGCTAAAAATGGGCTCGTTATTCAGCGACCTCAGGATGCACCAAAATAACGCCCCGTTATGGTGCACTCTTTGCCTGAAATGATCGATATTGTGCAGCGGCTACCGCTTCGTTTGTTTAAAAACAACAGGTTGTAAAAGTGGCACGATTTTTTCATTAGGCTAGTCGTTCTCGCAGGGGATCGTCCCGTGGATATAAAAGGAAATGCTATGAAGTCTGTATTTAAAGTTTCACTGGCTGCACTGACCCTGGCTTTTGCGGTTTCTTCCCATGCCGCCAATAAGACCCTGGTTGTCGCCACCGATACGGCGTTCGTCCCGTTCGAATTTAAGCAAGGCGATAAGTATGTGGGTTTTGACGTTGACCTGTGGGCGGCCATCGCCAAAGAGCTGAAGCTCGACTACACCCTGAAGCCGATGGACTTCAGCGGCATTATCCCGGCGCTGCAAACCAAAAATATCGATCTGGCGTTGGCGGGGATCACCATTACCGACGAGCGTAAAAAAGCCATCGACTTCTCTGACGGCTACTACAAAAGCGGCCTGCTGGTGATGGTCAACGCCAATAATAACGACATCAAAGATGTGAAAGATCTGAACGGCAAAGTGGTCGCGGTGAAGAGCGGCACCGGCTCCGTTGACTACGCGAAAGCTAATATCAAAACCAAAGATCTGCGTCAGTTCCCGAACATCGATAACGCCTATATGGAGCTGGGTACCGGCCGCGCGGATGCCGTCCTGCACGATACGCCGAACATCCTCTACTTCATCAAAACTGCGGGCAACGGCAAATTCAAAGCGG
Source organism: Klebsiella sp. GG_Kp175 (assembly GCF_040062325.1). NCBI lineage: Bacteria > Pseudomonadati > Pseudomonadota > Gammaproteobacteria > Enterobacterales > Enterobacteriaceae > Klebsiella > Klebsiella sp. GG_Kp175. The sequence continues at coordinate 95,818 of NZ_JBEAFX010000006.1, forward strand.
TAGGTGAATCACTGGAAGCGCAAAACTACGGTATCGCCTTCCCGAAAGGCAGCGACGAGCTGCGTGAGAAAGTGAACGGTGCGCTGAAAACGCTGCGCGAGAACGGCACCTACAACGAAATTTATAAAAAATGGTTCGGCACTGAACCAAAATAATAAAAATGTCCTTCGCCGGGCGCAGGCCCGGCGACATCACAACGGTCTTCCGGCACAGACGCTGCGGGAGACCGTATTTTGGCGGAGGCTTTCCTCTGCTCTCGACACGGTAACAGGAACGTATTATGCAGTTTGACTGGAGTGCCATCTGGCCCGCCATTCCGATTTTGCTGGAAGGCGCCAAAATGACGCTGTGGATTTCCGTCCTCGGCCTGGCCGGCGGCCTGATCATCGGTCTGGTGGCCGGTTTCGCCCGCTGCTTCGGCGGCTGGATCGCCAACCACATCGCGCTGGTGTTTATTGAAATCATTCGCGGCACCCCGATTGTGGTGCAGGTTATGTTCATCTACTTTGCGCTGCCGATGGCCTTTAGCGATCTGCGCATTGACCCCTTCTCCGCGGCGGTAGTGACCATCATGATTAACTCGGGCGCCTATATCGCGGAAATTACCCGCGGCGCGGTGCTCTCCATTCATAAAGGCTTCCGCGAAGCGGGCCTGGCGCTCGGCCTGTCGCGTCGCGAAACCATTCGCCACGTGATCCTGCCGCTGGCGCTGCGCCGCATGCTGCCGCCGCTGGGCAACCAGTGGATCATCAGCATCAAGGATACCTCGCTGTTCATCGTCATCGGCGTCGCCGAACTGACCCGTCAGGGACAGGAGATCATCGCCGGCAACTTCCGCGCGCTGGAAATCTGGAGCGCCGTTGCCGTGATCTACCTGATCATCACCCTGGTCCTGAGCTTTATTCTGCGTCGTCTTGAAAGAAGGATGAAAATCCTGTGATTGAATTTAAAAACGTCTCCAAGCACTTTGGCCCAACCCAGGTGCTGCACGATATCTCTCTGAAAATCAATCAGGGTGAAGTGGTGGTCATCATCGGCCCGTCCGGCTCCGGTAAATCGACGATGCTGCGCTGTATCAATAAACTGGAAGAGATCACCAGCGGCGATCTGATTGTCGATGGCCTGAAGGTCAACGATCCAAAGGTGGACGAACGTCTGATTCGTCAGGAAGCAGGAATGGTGTTCCAGCAGTTTTACCTGTTCCCGCACCTGACGGCGCTGGAAAACGTGATGTTTGGCCCGCTGCGGGTACGCGGCGCCAGCAAACAGGCAGCGGAGAAGCTGGCGAAAGATCTGCTGGCGAAAGTCGGTCTGGCTGAGCGCGCGCATCACTATCCGTCTGAACTCTCCGGCGGCCAGCAGCAGCGTGTGGCCATCGCCCGCGCGCTGGCTGTGAAGCCGAAGATGATGCTGTTTGATGAGCCCACCTCCGCGCTCGACCCGGAACTGCGCCATGAAGTGCTCAAGGTGATGCAGGATCTGGCGGAAGAGGGTATGACGATGGTGATTGTGACCCACGAAATCGGCTTTGCCGAAAAAGTGGCCTCGCGACTGATCTTTATCGACAAAGGACGAATTGCCGAAGACGGCAATCCACAGGAGTTGGTGAACAACCCGCCAAGCCCGCGTCTGCGCGAATTCCTGCAGCACGTCGCCTGACCCACAACGGCTCTCTCCCTCGCGGAGAGAGCCGCTTTCCAGATTCCTCTTCCCTCCCCTTCCGCCAGCGGCTTCTATACTTACCCGTTTACGTTGCAACGGAGGTGCCCATGCCGTGGATCCTGCTTTTGCTCGCTGCGCTGTTTACTGCCCCGCTTTCCGCCGCCGCCCTGCCCGGCGTGCCGACCGCTAACGCCGATAAAACCAGCGCCAGCGAACCCGATGTAGAACAGAAAAGAGCGGCCTATGCCGCGCTGGCCGACGTGCTGGCCAACGACGCCGCCCGTCAGGAGCTCATTGACCAGCTGCGTAAAGCGGCCGCCACGCCGCCGCCCGACAGCACCCCGACGCTGACGCCGCCGGCGGTGAAAGAAGAGACCACCGTGCTGGAGAACGTCACGCAGATCAGCCGGGAATATGGCGATGAGCTCTCATCGCGCTTTTCCCAGCTGTGGCGCAATATTACCGGCTCGCCGCATAAGCCCTTTAATCCACAAACCTTTACCAGCGCCGCCTGGCATTTTTTACTGCTGGCCGGGCTGGTGTTTGCCTTCTGGTGGCTGGTACGCCTCGCGGCGCTGCCGCTGTATCGTAAAATGGGCGAATGGGGACGGCATAAAAACCGCGATCGCGGAAACTGGCTCCAGCTGCCGTTGACCATCGCCGGGGCGTTTATTATCGATCTGCTGCTGCTGGCGCTGACCCTGTTTGTCGGTCAGCTGTTGAGCGATCGTCTGGATGGCAACAACCCCACTATCGCCTTTCAGCAGAGCCTTTTCCTCAACGCCTTCGCGCTGATCGAGTTCTTTAAAGCCATCCTGCGGCTCATTTTCTGCCCGCGCATTCCAGCGCTCAGGCCCTTTAACCTCAGCGACGAGGCCGCCTCCTACTGGAGTCTGCGCCTGAGCGCCCTCAGCAGCCTGATCGGCTACGGCCTGATCGTCGCGGTGCCGATTATCTCTAACCAGGTGAATGTTCAGGCCGGCGCGCTGGCTAACGTCATCATCATGCTGTGCATTACGCTGTGGGCGCTGTATCTGATTTTTCATAACAAAGCGGTGATTACGCAGGGGCTGATCCATCTGGCTGACCGCTCGCTCTCCTTTTTTAGCCTGTTTATCCGCGCCTTCGCCCTGATTTGGCACTGGCTGGCCTGCGCCTACTTTGTGGTGCTCTTCTTCTTTTCCCTGTTCGACCCAGGCAACAGCCTGAAATTTATGATGGGCGCCACCCTGCGCAGCCTGGCGATTATCGGCGGCGCGGCGCTGGTGTCCGGCATCCTGTCGCGCTGGATAGCCAAAACCATCACTCTCTCCCCTGCCACCCAGCGCAACTATCCTGAGCTGCAAAAGCGGCTGAACGGCTGGATCTCCGCCTCGCTGAAGGCAGCGCGCATTCTCACCGTCTGTGTCGCCATAATGCTGCTCCTGAGCGCCTGGGGGCTGTTTGACTTCCGCGAATGGCTGCACAACGATGCCGGGCAAAAAACGGTGGATGTGCTGATCCGTATCGCTCTTATCCTCTTCTTCTCCGCTATCGGCTGGACGGTGTTGGCCAGCCTGATCGAAAACCGTCTGGCCTCGGATATCCATGGCCGTCCGCTGCCCAGCGCGCGGGCCCGTACGCTGCTAACCCTGTTTCGCAACGCGCTGGCGGTGGTGATCAGCACCATCACGGTGATGATTTTGCTCTCGGAGATTGGGGTTAATATCGCGCCGCTGCTGGCGGGCGCCGGGGCGTTAGGGCTGGCCATCTCGTTTGGCGCGCAAACCCTGGTTAAAGACATTATCACCGGCATTTTTATCCAGTTTGAGAACGGGATGAATACCGGCGACCTGGTCACCATCGGGCCTTTGACCGGCACGGTGGAACGGATGTCGATTCGCTCAGTGGGGGTGCGCCAGGATACCGGCGCCTATCACATTATTCCCTGGTCCTCGATCACCACCTTTGCCAACTTCGTGCGCGGCATTGGCTCGGTGGTGGCTAACTATGACGTCGATCGCCATGAGGATCTGGATAAAGCCAGCCAGGCGCTGAAGGCGGCAGTGGACGATCTGCTGGCCCAGGAGGAGATCCGCGGCCTGATCATTGGCGAACCGTCGTTCGCCGGGCTGGTGGGGTTGAGCAATACCGCCTTTACGCTGCGCGTCAGCTTCACCACCCTGCCGCTGAAGCAGTGGACGGTGCGCTTTGCCCTTGATACCCAGGTGAAAAAGCACTTCGATCGCGCCGGGGTTCGCGCCCCGGTACAGACCTGGCAGCAATTGCCGATGCCGGGCGCCGACAGCCCGGCCGTGGAGTAGTTAGAACGGACGGCGGCGTTTGGCGTCGTCCATAAAGCTCCAGGCGATAAAGCGGCTCTGCTTTTGCCCCTGGGCCATCTCTTTTTTCACCACTTTCACTGCCCCGACCTCGGTCAGCAGGCGGTAGAGCGGCGGCAGATTGTCGCCGCGCGACACCAGCGAGGTAAACCATTTCACCTGGCGGGCGAAGGCCTGACTTTCGCGGATCATCTGCGAGATAAAGGCCACTTCGCCCCCCTCGCACCACAGCTCCTGCTGCTGACCGCCAAAGTTAAGCCCGCTGTCGGCGCCGAGTCCGAGATTGCGGCGCTTGCGCTCGCCGCCCGCCCGGGCGCTCTCTGCGGAGTCATGGAACGGCGGATTGCACAGGGTGGCGTCATAGGTCTCGTTTTTGTGGATCACGCCGTGGAAGATGGCCTGGCTCTCTTTTTGCCGACGCAGACGGATCTGCCGGGTCAATCCCGGGTTGCCATTAACAATCGCCTGCGCGCTGGCGAAGGCTTCCGGGCTGATTTCGCTGCCGGTAAAGCGCCAGCCGTATTCGTGAACGCCGATCAGGGGATAGATGAGGTTGGCGCCGGTGCCAATATCGAGGATCGTGGCTTGCTTCGGCACTTCGCCGCTGTCCCCGGCCAGCAGATCCGCCAGATGATGAATATAATCGGCCCGCCCGGGCACCGGCGGACAGAGAAAACCGTCAGGAATGTCCCAGTGTTTGACCGCGTAGAAATGCGCCAGCAGCGCTTTATTCAACGCCTTAACCGCCTGCGGATTGGCAAAATCAATGGTCTGCTCACCCCGCGGATTGAGCGTAATGTATCCCTGCAGGTCAGGATGAGCCTGGCAGAGCGCGGGCAGGTCGTAGCGTTGATGGTGGCGGTTACGCGGGTGTAACCCCGGTTTCTGGGCTTTCATGACAATCTCCTTTGAACAGCCGCGTAAGATACCCGTTGACGGCGGCGCGGTAAATAAGGGAGTCTGGATATCTCCTTTATCCGTGACAGGTGCAGCATGTACTTTTATCAACCTTCGCAGGGCCACGGCCTGCCGCATGACCCGCTGAACGCGATAATCGGGCCTCGCCCGATAGGCTGGATCGCCTCGCAGGACGCCGAGGGCCAGCGTAACCTGGCGCCATACAGCTTTTTTAACTGCTTTAACTATCGTCCGCCGATCATTGGTTTCGCCAGCAGCGGCTGGAAAGACAGCGTGCGCAATATTGTCGAAACGAAGGAGTTCGTGTGGAACCTGGCGACGCGCCCGCTGGCCGAAGCGATGAACGAAACCTCCGCCTCGATCCCGCACCATGAGGACGAATTCGTGCGCGCCGGGCTCAACGCCGCCGCCAGCCGCCTGGTCAAGGCCCCCCGGGTGGCGGAGAGCCCGGTGAACTTTGAGTGCCGCCTGTCGCAATGTATTCAGCTCGCCACCGCCGACGGCAACCTTGTCGATACATGGCTGGTGCTCGGCGAAGTGGTCGCCGTGCATATCGATGAATCACTGCTGGATAACGGCATTTATCAAACCGCCCGCGCTCAGCCGATCCTGCGCGCCGGAGGTCCGAGCGCCTATTACAGTATTGATGACAGCCTGCGTTTTGACATGATCCGCCCGGACGCCCGCTAAATAATTTACCGGCCAGAGTATCGCCACCCTGCGCCGGTAGCATGCAAAACGCCTTGTTTTTGCATAAAAAATTCCCTGCTGCGCGGTCTGGAAAGGCCTACACTTAAGCTATGTCCCATGCTGTTTATGAGGATATGCTGATGAAAATCACCTCGCTGCTGTTTGCCGCTGCGCTTGCCGCTCAGGCCAACGCGGCCTCTTCCCTGCCGCTGACACCTGAACTGCCCTATGACGGGCCGCTGCGCCCTGTCGGCACCGTCTCCGCTTCCGGCGCCCGTACCCTTGACGACCTGGTGGCTGCCCTCGCGGATAAGGCCCACCGCCGTGGGGCGATAGCCTGGCGGGTCAATGCCGCCAGCAGCGGTAACCGGCTGTACGGTTCAGCTATAATTTATCAATAACCTTTTACAGGAGGCAGACGATGGCATCAGGTTGGGCAGGCGACGGCGCAGTTCAGGATCAGATCGACAGCACCATTGACGATGCGGTGGCTCGCGCCCGCCGCGAGCTTCCACGCGGCGAAAGCAACAAATTTTGTGATGAATGCGGAGAACCGATTCCGGAGGCTCGTCGACAGGCTATTCCTGGCGTCAGATACTGCGTGAAGTGCCAACAGGAGAAAGATTTACATAACAATACATTTTCAGGATATAATCGCCGTGGTTCCAAGGATAGCCAGCTACGCTGACTTTCCTTTACCGTTCATGACAGCTTTTCGCATTATCTTTTCGCGCACACTTTTTGGCGATAAATGTCGCAATATGTGCCCTTAAGCGTGCCGGTCTCCCTCGCTCCGCCATCAGACGAAAAGAATCAGAAATAATTTATTAATAATCAGTAAATTATTAGTCATTCAAAAAAATCGATGAAGACTGTGAATTTCCTTCGATTTTATCTCCCGCAAAAAAGCGTGATACTTATCACATCGACGGAACATCGTCCCCTGAACAGAACAACCTGCGAGAGATTAACTATGAAAAACATCAAATATGCTGCCGCTGCCATCGCTCTGACCGCCCTTTCCTTCGGCGCCTTTGCCGCCGAGCCGGTTACCCCCGCTCAGGCTGAAAGCATGAATAAGATCGGTGTGGTGTCTGCGCAAGGCGCAACCACATTAGATGGTCTGGAAGCGAAACTGGCTGCTAAAGCCGAAGCCGCTGGCGCAACCGGCTATAGCATCACTTCCGCTAACACCAACAACAAACTGAGCGGTACCGCGGTTATCTATAAATAATCGCAACTCAACCCTGTAAGCCACTGAATTAACCCTGAAAAGACCTTTAATACCCTTGCCTTGCCCGTCCGAGCCACCGGACGGGCTTTTTTTTATCCTGCCGATCCGCTCACCAGCAGTCGTTGACGCGGCTGAGACCCTGCTCCAGGGTTGAGACCTCGCCGCAGGCCAGCAGACAGCAGGCGAGCTGGATCTTCAGCGAGTGGGGTACCGGTTCGACGCCGGCGACGCAGCGCTCGATCCAGCGCGCGGTCACTTCGGGATCTTTCGAGGCCGGCAGAATAACTTCCGCCGCCGCCTCGGTCTGGCGGTCGCACAGCACCCGCACGCCCTGGTCATCAATCAGGCTGATCTGCGGGCAGCGCTGCGGGTTGGCGTACACTTCGCCTTCGGTACCGTGCATCAGCAGCGCGCGGCCACCGGTCTCGCGAAAGAAGCCCGCCACCCGGGGAACATATTCCGGATGCGACACGCTGGAGAGGCGTAGCGCCTCCCCTTCGCCAAACGGCGTGGCCAGTTTGGCCAGCGTATGGGCGCTGTTGCGTACGCCCATCCGCCAGCGCATCGCCAGCTGTTTCTCCAGCGGCGGGCAGAAGGCGCCCACCGGGATATACACCGGTTCATGCCCCTCCAGCTGCGCCTGCGCCTGACCGGCATGCCGGGTAGCCGGAATGTCCAGCAGGGTAAAAATGGTCTCGGTCAGCACCCGGGTCGGATCGTGACTGACGCCGTGAACCACGACCGGAAACCCCAGCTTATGCAGGAGCATCGCCAGCAGCGGCGTCAGGTTCGCCTGCTTGCGCGCGCCATTGTAGCTGGGGATAACGATCGGCATCGGCTTGCCTGCCGGCGGGGTCAGGCGCAGCGTATGCTGCTGCATCGCGGCGTAAAAGCCTTTCATCTCCGCTTCGCCTTCGCCTTTGATGCGCAGGGCGATTAATATTCCTCCCAGCTCCAGCTCCGGCACCTCGCCGTTCAGCATCCGCGCGTAGAGCGCACGGGCGGTCTCTTCATCCAGGTCGCGGGCATGATTCTTACCGCGGCCCACCTCTTTTATAATTTTGCTGTACTCCATGGCTCCCCCTGGTGCAACGCGCCGTCGTCAGCGACGTTTGCGGCCTGTCTGTTTTGCTGTCTGTTTTGCTTTCCGTTTTACTATAACCTCCGGAACGCCCGGCTGCTCTATGGGAAAAACAGGTAACGCGTTCAGTAGACGCGCGCCGTAGTTTTTGGTCAACAGACGCTTATCGTAAATTACCACCTCTCCCCAGCAGTGATGGCTACGGATCAAACGCCCCACCTGCTGAATAAGATTAAAGGAGGCGCTGGGCAAACTCTGTACCTCGAAGGGATAACGATTGAGGCTTTTCAGCCATTCGCCTTCGGTGATCACTACCGGGCTGTCGATGGGCGGAAAGGCGATTTTATGGATATGTACCTGGCTTAACAGATCGCCCTTTAAATCGAGACCTTCGGCAAAGGACTGCAGGCCCACCAGCACGCTGCGCTCGCCGCTTTCCACCCGTTTGCGATGCAGCTCCACCAGCCGGTAGCGCGGCTGGTCGCCCTGCACCAGCAGCATCAGACGCAGGTCGGTCACATGCTCCAGGAAGCGATTCATCGCTCGCCCACTGGCAAACAGCACCAGCATCCCGAGATGCTTCTTGCTCTCCACCTGCTGGCGAAAATAGGCCGCCATCTCGGCAATGTGCTGCTCTTCGTTATCCATCAACGGTTCATAGCGCATTTGAGGAATAATAATTTTCCCCTGCTCCACGTGGTTGAACGGCGAATCCAGCGCCACGAAGCGGTCACCCGCTTTTTCCTTCAGGCCGCTCATCTCCTGCAGGCGCGAGAAGCTGTTAAGAGAGCGCAGCGTCGCTGACGTCACCACGATATGCGGCACGCTGCGCCACAGCAGCCGCTCAAGCTGATCGCTGACGCGGATGCCGACGCAGTGGAACCAGACGTGGATCTGGCCGTCTCGCACTACCCGCGTCGCCCATTTGGTCACCGGCGCGCCAGAGGACTGCGCCAGCGACGCCAGACGCCACAGCTTGCTTTGGCTTTCAAACATGCCGAGGGCGCGGTTCATCTGCAGCAGTACCCGATGCAGACGCACCACGTCATGGCTGCCGGTCTTTTCGCTGAGATCGTTAAGAAACAGCTCCGCCAGCCCGCGCAGCGTCTCGGTGAGCTTCGCCAGCCGCTGGCAGATCTCCATCACCTCCTGCGGCAGTTCGCCCATCGGGAAGCGATGCTCCGCTTCCTGGCCGGCGGGCATGTAGAGATTGAGAATATTATTCAACGACGCAATCAGCTCGAACAGCTCTTCGCAATGGCCGGCGAGCCGCTCCGGATTGGCCAGCGGCGGCGTGGTTTTCGGGCGGAACTGCTCCATGCAGGTAGCCACCAGCTTGCAGAACAGATCCAGCTGCAGGCGAAACCAGGGGGCGGTGATCTCGGCGCTCATCTCCAACGCGTCGCGGGCGACGTCCGGCAGATGATGGCCTTCATCAAGGACCAGCAGCAGGTTTTTCGGCTCCGGCAGCACCGCCTCGCTCTCCATCGCCGCCATCACCAGCGCATGGTTGGCTACCACCACTTCCGCCTCCTGAATTTCCCGCCGCGCCACAAAGAACGGACACTCGCGATAATAGTGGCAGTTGCGGTTCAGGCAGCTGGCCTTATCGGTGCTCAGCCGGCTCCATAGTCCATCGTCGATGGGTTTGTCGGTATGGTCGCGCAGGCCGTCCCAGCGATAGCTGTCAAGGTCCTGCTTCAGCGTCGCGCACAGTTTCTGCTCCGCCTGGTTGTTCGGGGTGAGATCGTCGTCGAGGAAAGCCAGCAGATCCTGCTGCGTCGGCTCGGTGCTGGCCAGCGCCGCCAGGTTGCGCGGGCAGACGTAGCGTCCGCGACCAAAGGCGGCGGTGAAGCGCAGGTCGGGGATAATCTTGCGCAGCAGCGGCAGGTCTTTACTGTAGATTTGATCCTGCAGGGCGACGTTGGCGGTGCTGACCACCAGCGTTTTTTGTTCCTCACGGGCGATGGCAATGCCAGGGATAAGGTATGACAGCGTTTTACCGACGCCGGTCGGCGCTTCGATAGCCAGATGCCTGCCCTCATCCCCGGCGAGGGTTTTCGCCACATCAGCGATCATCTGCCGCTGCGGGGGGCGGGGAATAAAGTCCGGGATCTGTTCCTGAAGCGCCTTATACCAGGCGGCGATTTGCGCTTTCAGCGCAGCGGTCAAAGCCATGAGAAAACCTGAATACTGTATAAACAGCCACTATTGTGCCATTTTTACCCGTCCGGAGGTATTGCTTTCTGCTGTGTGTGGAAGCGTGCTCGACAAATAGTGTAATGGAAAGAAAAAGGCCCGCCGCCGCGTAGCGGACAGACGGGCCTGAGCCGTGCTTAACCGCGTTATCGCGGCCCGGGCATCAGCCTGTTATTCGCCAGCCGGCTTACGCGGGCGACGGCGGCGCGGCGGTTTGCCGTCCTGAGTGCGCGCTTTCGGCGCCTCGCCGTCCTGGCGACGCGGGGCGCTGCTCTGGCTGCGCGGCTGTCCGCTGCGCCCCTGCCCTTGGCCGCCGCGTCCCTGCCCCTGACCACGACCGCCGCCGCGCTGCTGGCGACCGTTCTGGATAGGTTCGGCTTTAATCGACGGGTCCGGCTCATAGCCGGCAATCGCGATGCGCGGAATCTCTTTTTTCAGCAGGCGCTCGATATCGCGCAGCAGCTTGTGCTCATCGACGCACACCAGCGACAAGGCTTCGCCGGTGGCCGCCGCGCGACCGGTACGCCCAATACGGTGGACATAATCTTCCGGCACGTTCGGCAGCTCGTAGTTCACCACGTGCGGCAGCTCTTCGATATCCAGTCCGCGGGCGGCGATATCGGTCGCCACCAGCACGCGAATGCCGCCGGATTTAAAGTCGGCCAGCGCGCGGGTACGCGCCCCCTGGCTCTTGTTGCCATGGATCGCCGCGCTGCGGATGCCGTCTTTGTTGAGTTGCTCCGCGAGGTGGTTGGCGCCATGCTTGGTGCGGGTAAAGACCAGCACCTGCTGCCAGTTGCCTTCGCCGATAAGCTGCGACAGCAGTTCGCGCTTGCGGTTCTTATCAACAAAATGGACGTGCTGGGTGATCTGCTCGGAGGCGGTGTTGCGACGCGCCACTTCCACTTCCAGCGGGTTGTGCAGCAGTTTCTCCGCCAGGCCTTTGATCTCGTCGGAGAAGGTCGCCGAGAACAGCAGGTTCTGCCGACGCGGCGGCAGTTTCGCCAGTACGCGGCGGATGTCATGGATAAAGCCCATATCCAGCATGCGGTCCGCCTCATCCAGTACGAGGATTTCCACTTTATCGAGGCTGACGGCGTTCTGATGTTCGAGGTCCAGCAGACGGCCCGGGGTGGCGACGAGGATATCGACGCCGCCGCGCAGCTTCATCATCTGCGGGTTGATACTCACGCCGCCGAACACCACCAGCGAGCGAATATTCAGATATTTGCTGTAATCCCGCACGTTCTCGCCCACCTGCGCCGCCAGCTCGCGGGTCGGGGTCAGGATCAGCGCGCGCACCGGACGACGGCCCTTCGCATGCGGCTCGTTCTGGATCAGGCGCTGCAGCAGCGGCAGAGTAAAGCCCGCCGTTTTACCGGTGCCGGTCTGGGCGCTGGCCATCAGGTCGCGGCCCTGCAGTACCGCCGGGATCGCCTGCTGCTGGATAGGGGTCGGCTCAACGTAGCCCTGCTCAGCGACAGCGCGCAGGATATCGGGATTCAGGCCAAGGGAATCAAAAGACATAACAACTCCGAACCGCCCCGGCCCGGTGAAGGGCGTAGTTTTCAGGGAGATTATTGCGATAAGAGATGGCAAAAACCACAATGCCATGAAGGGGCGCAGTCTAGCAGATTTTGTGACAGGCCGCATAAAATCTGTAAAAGAATGCCGCGCCTGGCTGGCGGGAGGAAGAAGGCCGCTGAGAGCGCTCAGCGGCCAGGCGCGTCGCCGCAGCGCGGTTAACGCAGACGATACTTAATTTTTTCGACGATCTTCGTGGTGGAAATGCCGTAGCGATCGTGGAGGGTCGGCAGCGCGCCGGCCAACAGAAACGCGTCAGGCAGACCAACGGTATCCAACTCGCAGTGAACCCCCTTGCGCATCAGCAGGGCGGCCACCGCCTCCCCTAACCCGCCGACAGCGGTGTGGTTTTCGGCGGTGACCACCAGCCGACCCGGCTTCGACGCCTGTTCAATAATCGCTTTTTCATCCAGCGGTTTGATGGTCGGCACGTGCAGGACCGCCACGCTGATATTATCGGCCCGCAGCTTTTCAACTGCCTCCAGGGCGCGCATGGTCATCAGCCCGGAGGAGATAATCAGCACGTCGTTGCCGTCCTCCAGCAGCTTCGCTTTGCCCAGTTCGAACTGATAGTCGTATTTATCCAACACCAGCGGCACCTTTCCGCGCAGCAGGCGCATATACACCGGACCCTGGTGATCGGCAATGGCCGGTACCGCCTGCTCAATCTCCAGCGCATCGCAGGGATCGACGATGACCATGCCGGGGATACCGCGCATGATCGCCAGATCTTCGGTGGCCTGATGGCTGGGGCCATAGCCGGTCGTCAGGCCCGGCAGCGCCGCGCAGATCTTGACGTTCAGATGTTCTTCAGCGATCACCTGATGAATAAAATCATAGGCGCGACGGGTCGCAAAGGCGGCATAGGTGGTGGCGAAGGGAATAAATCCCTCCTTCGCCATGCCTCCCGCCGCCGCCATCAGCAGCTGCTCCGCCATTCCCATCTGGAAAAAACGATCCGGGAAGGCCTGGGCGAAAATATGCAGGTCAGTATATTTTGACAGGTCCGCGGTCATACCGACGATTTCAGGGCGCTGCGCCGCCAGTTTCGACAGCGCGACGCCAAAGGGCGCAGAGACGGTCGCCTGGCCTTCATCGGCAATCGAAGCAATCATCGCCGACGTTTTTAAACGGGGTTTACTCTGGCTCATTACAGCACTCCTTCCGGTTTGTTAGCGTCCAGCACCGCAATCGCTTTTTGCCATTCGTCGGCATCGACGCGAATAAAATGGTTCTTATCGCGGGTTTCGAGGAACGGCACCCCTTTGCCCATCAGCGTGTCGCATAAAATGACCCGCGGCTGGTTGCCGGAATAACTTTTCGCGTTGTCAAAGGCGGCCATCACCGCCGGCAGATCGTTACCGTCTACGCGCTGTACGTACCACCCGAAGGCGGCCCATTTATCCTGCAGCGGCTCAAAGCCGAGGATCTTGCGTGAATCGCCGTCGGCCTGCTGTTTGTTGACGTCGACAAGGTTAATCAGGTTGGTCAGGCCATAGTGAGCCGCCGACATCGCCGCTTCCCAGGTCGAACCTTCGTCCAGCTCCCCATCGGACATCGAGTTATAGACCCAGGCCGTGCTCTGTTTTTGCCGCAGCCCGAGCGCCATGCCGACGGCGATAGACAGTCCCTGCCCCAGCGAGCCGCCGGACATCTCCATCCCCGGCGTGTAGGTCGCCATGCCGGACATCGGCAGGCGGCTGTCGTCGGAGCCGTAGGTTTCCAGTTCCGCTTCCGGAATAATGCCCGCCTCCAGCAGCGCGGCATAATAAGCGATAGCGTAATGGCCATGAGAAAGCAGGAACCGATCGCGCCCCTCCCACTCAGGATCTTCCGGGCGATAGGTCATGGCGTGGCTGAAGGCGGTAGCCAGCACATCGGCATACCCCAGCGCCTGGCCAATATAGCCCTGCCCCTGCACTTCACCCATTTGCAGGGCGTAGCGGCGGATACGCCACGCCGCCGCAGCGACTTTTTGTGATTCGGTGATCTTCATCTCTGTGCCTCGCTTAGTGAATTAACATGCCGCCGTTAACGTCCAGGGTGATACCGGTGGAGTAGGAAGAGAGGTCGCTGCCGAGGAACAGCGCGGCGCGGGCGATGTCCACCGCGTCGCCGAGGCGGTTCATCGGAATGCCGGCAAGAATATTGGCCGTCATGTCGTCCGTCAGCTTGCCGGCGGTGATGTCGGTCTGAATCAGCCCTGGGGTAATGCAGTTAACGCGGACGTTATCCGGGCCAAGTTCGCGCGCCATCGCTCGCGCCAGGCCGAGCACGCCGGCTTTTGCCGCGCTATAGTGCGGACCGCCGAAGATACCGCCGCCGCGCTGGGCGGAAACGGACGAGATGCAGACGATGCTGCCGGATTTTTGCGCCCGCATCGTGGGGATCACCGCCTGCGACATCAGCAGCGTGCCGCGCAGGCTGACATCGAGCACCGCGTCATAGTTGGCGCGTTTGATGTCCATCAGCTTCAGCGGCTGGGTGATCCCGGCGTTATTGACCAGCACATCGACCCGGCCGTATTTCGCCAAAATTTGTTCGATGGCCGCCTGCACCTGCACTTCGTCGGCGACGTTCGCCGCCAGGCCGAGATGGCCTTCGCCCAGGGCCGCCGCGGCGGTTTTACTGGCTTCGCCATTGAGGTCGATAATGACCACTTTCGCGCCGTTTTCGGCGAATAATTTCGCAGTCGCAAAACCCAAACCGCGTGCGGAGGCCGCGCCAGTAATAATGGCGACTTTATCTTTTAATAACATAGTTTCACTCCATGACATTACGTCATATTAATTAACAGGATCTATTTTCGTTATTGTGGCTCATCGAGGAAAAGAATCACCACCAAACCCAATGCGGCGCAGATACCAAAATAGGTAAATACAGAATTAAAGCTCCCCGTCTTATCCAGTAAGAAACCGGCCACCATCGGCGCTACAAATCCGCCGAGGTTACCGCCGCTATTTATAATAGAAGAGGCAATGGGATAAGTTTTCGTATCCGAAACCGCCATACCGTAGGCGGTAAAAGCCGGCCAGCCGATATTCAAACAGAAACCGACAAAGAATAAACCAATACAGACCGCCAGGGTGCTTGCCGGTATATTTAGCATAATTAACATCATGACTACGGTTGATACCGCTGTGAATATCATGGTGGGTTTGCGCCGGCGGCCTAATAATTTATCCGAAATCCATCCGCCGCCAATCGCGCCAATAAAGCCGCCAATGCACGGCATACTGGCTACGAAGCCCATACTCATCACATCGAAACCGCGCTCTTTCACTAAATACAGCGGAATCCAGGTTAATAACCCATATAACACGCTGACCATCATAAAATAGGCCAGGCAGTCTCCGAGAATATTTTTTGAGGTAAATAAGCCCTTCGCCGTATCCACAGGCGCCATTTTTTTCACCCGAATAATTTTATCCAGCCAGGTGAAGCGATCGGCGATTAATATATTTTCGCGTACACCGTCGTTATGATGGCTGTCGCGCCCGGCGTTGATCTCTGCCAGTTCGCTTTGAGATACAAATCCGCTCTCCGCGGGTTTTGACTTGACCAACAGGTACCACGCTATCGCCGCCACGATCCCGGGAATGGCAAAGGAGAAAAAGACCCACCGCCAGCCCCAGGTCACCGCAATCCACACCGCCAGCGGCGGCACGATAATCGGCGCAAACATGGTCGCCGCGATGTAAACGCCGGTTGCTGTGGCTTTCTCTTTCGGCGGAAACCAGTTATTTATCGTCGACGCCAGCCCCACCGGGCAGGGACCTTCGCTCAGCCCCAAGCCCAGCCGCACCAGCTTCAGGCCAAACACGGAGCTCACCGTGCCCATCAGCCAGGTAAAAGCGGAAAAGCCGAAAATGGATAGTGAAACCAGCCCCCGGGTGCCGCGTCTGGCGATGAAAAAGCCGGCCGGGATCTGGCTGACCGCATAGCCGAGGAAAAACATACTGGCAATCGCCCCGGCCTCAAAATTATTGATATGAAATTCATCAATGATAAACGGCAGTACCGCGCCGATATTCGTTCTGTCGGCGTAATTGATGGCATACACCAGGAAAATCATCGTCAAAACCACAAAACGATATTTTGTTTTCCTGGCGTCAGTACAGACCAGCGTATCTATACGTGACATAGGGTTTCCTCATCTTATACCTCATCCACTTCGCCGTAGGTTGCCGTCTGGGTCGCCGCGTTTCACGCGCCCCGGCGCAACAAGAGAGACATGTCTTTTTGCACAGCGAAACAGGTGGTTAGGTGTTTTATTATTGCGATCCAAGCGCATCGCAGTTTGTGATCAGGCCTGTGAGGGGAATATAACAACCCAAAAATGAAACGGTATTCAAAAAAGCTCAATTATGATTGAGAAAAATTGAGTTAGTGACTCCCAGCAAATTTTTAGCGTTTACTGAGAGGCGTGCTTTTAACGAGATAAATTGTTAAGCCCATCACAAATTAAAATGGTTTTTTCGCTTTTCCCTGGGCTGTTCATCACGGCTGCGCCACGCTGTTCGCCATTTTCTTTTATTCGCGCCCCGCGCAGGATGCCGCCATGAGTCAACCACTGCCCAATAAAAATCTGCCGATGCCCTCTTTACGCAATATCCAGGCTTTTATTGAAGTCGCCGCGACCGGCAGCCTCAACCTGGCCGCAGAGAATCTCAACATTACCGCCTCGGCGGTCAGCCATCAGATAGCCAGTCTTGAGCACTTGCTGGGAAAAAAACTGTTTTCCCGCAGCAGCAAAGGCGTGATGTTAACCACGGTGGGAGAAAAATATCTTAAAGAGGTCTCCGGAGCGCTGAATATGATTGGCCAGGCCACCAGCCAGGTGATCAACGATATTCATCAGGATTATTTACGCATTCACTCGGCGCCGAGCTTCGGCCTGCTGTGGCTAATGCCGCGGCTGGATAAATTCCGTCAGGCGTGGCCGGAGCTAAAAATCAGCCTCACCTGCTCTTACGAAAGCATTCAGTTTTCCCGGGATAATATTGATATCGATATTCGCCACGGGCTGTCGCAGTGGCCGACGCTGCTGGTCAGAACCATTAAAAATGAGTGCGTCCTGCCCTACAGCGCCGCCTCTTATTTAACCCGCCATGCGGTTCACGCCCCGGAAGATCTGCTGGCCTGCGATCTGATCCATTCCGACAGCACCTTAATTAACTGGAGCAACTGGCTGTCGTGGCACAAGGTCCGCGGCTGGCACAAAAACTTTATCTTTAATTTCGACCGGTCGTACATGAGCATCGAGGCGGCCCGGATGGGGATGGGGGTGATCCTGGAAAGCAATCTGCTGGCCGGCGGCCATGTGCGCCAGGGACAGCTGACGCCGGTGTTTGCCGACGAGCGGAGCATGCCAGTCGGCGCGCACCACTTCGTCCTTCCCCACGCTAATGAACAGAAGGAGAAGGTCCAGCGCTTCTTCGCCTGGGTCGCCGGTGAGCTAGAGGAAGACGGCTTTCATATTTAGCCCTGGCGGGTGGACAAAGCGCCAGTCGACGCCTAAAGTTAATCAATCGATTGATTAATTTTTAAGAGCGCGATGACCAGTAAAGGCGAACAGGCAAAAAGTCAGCTTATCGCGGCCGCTATCGCCCAGTTTGGCGAGTACGGCCAGCACGCCACCACCCGCGACATCGCCGCCCAGGCCGGGCAGAATATCGCCGCTATCACCTACTATTTTGGCTCGAAAGACGACCTGTATCTCGCCTGCGGCCAGTGGATCGCCGATTTTATCGGTGACAATTTTCGCCCGCACGCCGAAGCGGCGGAGGCCCTGCTCGCCGGAGAGTCGCCGGATCGCCAGGCGATCCGCGCCCTTATCCTCAGCGCCTGCCATAACATGATCCTGCTGCTGACCCAGGAGGATACGGTCAACTTGAGCAAATTTATTTCCCGGGAACAGCTGGCGCCCACCGCCGCGTACCATCTGATCCACCAGCAGGTGATCGCCCCCCTGCACCACTATCTCACCCGGCTAATCGCCGCCTGGACCGGCCGCGATGCCGGTGATACGCAAATGATCCTTCATACCCACGCCCTGCTGGGCGAGGTGCTCGCTTTCCGTCTCGGGCGTGAAACTATCCTGCTGCGCACCGGCTGGACGCAGTTTGACGCGCAAAAAACCGAACAGATTTTTGAGGTCATTACCTGTCATATCGATTTCATCCTGCATGGGTTATCGCAAAGGAGTTTGGGCTGATGAAAAAACCCGTCGTCGTCATTCTGCTGATCGTGATTCTTCTCGCCGCGCTGGGCGGCGGCTGGTGGTGGTACCAGAGCAGCCGGCAGCAGCCGCTGACCCTGTATGGCAATGTCGATATCCGCACCGTCAATATGAGCTTCCGCGTCGGCGGCAGGCTGGCCTCGCTGACCGTCGACGAAGGCGACAGCATCCGCGCCGGGCAAACCCTCGGCGCGCTTGACCGAGCTCCCTATGAAAACGCCCTGCTGCAGGCGCAGGCCAACGTCTCCACCGCCCAGGCGCAGTATGACCTGATGATGGCCGGCTACCGCTCGGAAGAGATTGCCCAGGCCGCGGCGGCGGTAAATCAGGCGCAGGCCGCTTACGACTACGCGCAAAACTTTTATCAGCGCCAGCTGGGTTTACGCGCCAGCAGCGCCATTTCCGCCAACGATCTGGAGAACGCCCGCTCCTCGCGCGACCAGGCGCAGGCAACGCTGAAGTCAGCGCAGGATAAACTGCGTCAATACCGCGCCGGCAACCGTCCGCAGGAGATAGCCCAGGCCAAAGCCAGCCTCGAACAGGCGCAGGCAGCGCTGGCGCAGGCCAAACTGGACCTGCACGATACGGTGCTGACCGCCCCTTCCGACGGCACGCTGATGACCCGCGCCGTCGAGCCCGGCACCATGCTCAACGCCGGCAGCACGGTGCTGACGCTGTCATTAACCCATCCGGTATGGGTCCGGGCCTACGTTGATGAGACAAACCTCGGCCAGGCGCAGCCGGGACAAGAGGTGTTGCTCTATACCGACAGCCGGCCGGATAAGCCCTATCACGGCAAAATCGGCTTTGTCTCGCCAAGCGCTGAATTCACGCCGAAGACCGTTGAAACGCCGGATCTGCGTACCGACCTCGTTTATCGTCTGCGTATTGTGGTGACCGATGCCGACGGCGCCCTGCGCCAGGGGATGCCGGTGACCGTCTCCTTTAACCACGGGAACGGACATGAGTGAGGCCGTCATCGCCTTAAACGGCCTGAGCCGCCGTTTCCCCGGGATGGACAGGCCAGCGGTGGCACCGCTGACCTGTACGATCCGCGCCGGCTACGTCACCGGGCTGGTAGGCCCCGACGGCGCAGGGAAAACCACCCTGATGCGGATGCTCGCCGGGTTGCTCAAGCCTGATGAGGGCAGCGCCAGGGTGATCGGCTTTGATCCGCTAAAAGACGACAGCGCTCTGCACGCGGTGCTCGGCTATATGCCGCAGAAGTTCGGCCTGTATGAAGATCTGACGGTGATGGAAAACCTGACCCTGTACGCCGACCTGCGCAGCGTCACCGGCGAGGCACGGAAGAAAATTTTCGACCGCCTGCTGGATTTTACCGCCCTTGGCCCGTTCACCGAACGGCTGGCGGGCAAGCTCTCCGGCGGTATGA
This sequence comes from Klebsiella sp. GG_Kp175, assembly GCF_040062325.1. Classification (NCBI taxonomy): domain Bacteria; kingdom Pseudomonadati; phylum Pseudomonadota; class Gammaproteobacteria; order Enterobacterales; family Enterobacteriaceae; genus Klebsiella; species Klebsiella sp. GG_Kp175. The sequence goes on from NZ_JBEAFX010000006.1 coordinate 115,141, forward strand.
AGCAAAAACTGGGGCTCGCCTGTACCCTTGTGGGTGACCCGAAGGTGCTGCTGCTGGATGAACCCGGCGTCGGCGTCGACCCGATCTCCCGCCGCGAGCTATGGCAGATGGTGCACGAGCTGGCCGGCGACGGCATGTTGATCCTGTGGAGCACCTCTTATCTCGATGAAGCCGAGCAGTGTCGCGATGTGCTGCTGATGAACGAAGGCAAATTGCTTTATCAAGGAGAGCCGACGGCCCTGACGCAAACTATGGCCGGGCGCAGCTTTCTGGTCTCCAGCCCGCAGGAGAACAACCGCCGCCTGCTGCAGCGGGCGCTGAAGCTGCCGCAGGTTAGCGACGGCGTGATTCAGGGCAAATCGGTGCGTCTGATCCTGAAAAAGGAGGCCCGCATCGATGAGGTTCAGGAACATGACGATATGCCGCCGCTGCAGGTGGCCGACACCGCGCCGCGCTTTGAAGACGCCTTTATCGACCTGCTTGGCGGCGCCGGCACCGCCGAATCGCCGCTGGGGGCGATTATCCATCGCGTTGACGGCAGTAAAGACGAAACGGTGATTGAGGCGCAGTCGCTGACGAAAAAATTTGGCGATTTCGCCGCCACCGACCACGTCGATTTCCAGGTCAAGCGCGGCGAGATCTTCGGCCTGCTCGGCCCCAACGGCGCCGGGAAATCCACCACCTTCAAAATGATGTGCGGCCTGCTGGTGCCCACCTCCGGCAAAGCGCTGGTGCTGGGGATGGATCTTAAGGTCAGCTCCGGCAAGGCGCGTCAGCATCTGGGATATATGGCGCAAAAATTTTCGCTGTACGGCAACCTCAGCGTCGAGCAGAACCTGCGCTTTTTCTCCGGCGTCTACGGCCTGCGCGGCCGGGCGCAAAATGACAAAATCGCCCGCATGAGCGATGCCTTCGGTCTGAACAGCATTGCCCGCCACGCCGCCGACGAGCTGCCGCTCGGCTATAAGCAGCGGCTGGCGTTGGCCTGCTCGCTGATGCATGAGCCCGACATTCTGTTTCTCGACGAACCCACCTCCGGGGTCGATCCCCTCACTCGTCGCGAGTTCTGGCTGCATATTAACAGCATGGTGGATAAAGGGGTGACGGTGATGGTCACCACTCACTTTATGGATGAGGCGGAGTATTGCGACCGCATTGGGCTGGTCTATCACGGCAAGCTTATCGCCAGCGGCACCCCGGACGCGCTGAAGGCCCAGGCGGCGAATGACAACCAGACGGACCCGACCATGGAGCAGGCGTTTATTACCCTGATTAACCGTTGGGATAAGGAGAATGGCCATGAGCAGTAACCTTCTCTCCTGGCGACGGGTCCGCGCCCTGTGCGTGAAAGAGACCCGGCAGATCGTCCGCGATCCCAGCAGCTGGCTGATTGCGGTGGTGATCCCGCTATTGCTGCTGTTTATCTTCGGCTACGGCATTAACCTCGACTCCAGCAAGCTGCGGGTGGGGGTTCTGCTGGAGCAGCAGAGCGAAGAGGCGCTGGATTTCGTCCATACCATGACCGGCTCACCCTACATCGACGCCACCGTCAGCGATAATCGCCAGCAGTTAATTCAGCTGATGCAGGCCGGTCGTATCCGCGCCATGGTGGTCATTCCGGTGGACTTCGACCGCCAGATGGCCCGCCCCGGCGCCAGCGCGCCGCTCCAGCTCATCACCGACGGCAGCGAACCCAATACCGCTAACTTCGCCCAGGGCTACGTGGAGGGGATCTGGCAGATCTGGCAGCAGCAGCGGGCGGAAGATCGCGGCGAGACCTTTGAACCGCTGATCGACGTGCAGATGCGCTACTGGTTTAACCCGGCGGCTATCAGCCAGCACTTTATTATCCCCGGGGCGATCACCATTATCATGACCGTAGTCGGCGCGATACTGACCTCGCTGGTGGTGGCGCGGGAATGGGAGCGCGGCACCATGGAGGCGCTACTGTCGACGGAGATCACCCGCGCCGAACTGCTGCTGTGCAAGCTCATTCCCTACTACTTCCTCGGCATGCTGGCGATGCTGCTGTGTATGCTGGTGTCAGTATTTATTCTCGGCGTGCCCTATCGCGGTTCGCTGCCGATCCTGTTTGTCATCACCAGTCTGTTTTTGCTCAGCACCCTGGGGATGGGGCTGCTTATCTCAACCATTACCCGCAACCAGTTTAACGCCGCGCAGGTGGCGCTGAACGCCGCGTTTTTACCGTCGATTATGCTGTCCGGGTTTATTTTCCAGATAGATAGTATGCCGGCGGTGATCCGCGCCGTGACCTACGTGATCCCGGCGCGCTATTTCGTCAACACCCTGCAAAGCCTGTTTCTGGCGGGCAATATTCCAGTGGTACTGCTGGTGAATGTGCTGTTTTTGATTGCTTCGGCGGTGATGTTTATCGGTCTGACATGGTTGAAAACCAAGCGGCGTCTGGATTAGGTTTTGCCCGGTGGCGCTGTGCTGACCGGGCCTACGGTTTAACCAACATCGATTATACGGTTCGCCGATCCTCCCAGGCCGGGCAAACGCAGTGCCGCCCGGCGTTGTTGAATGGGCCAAAGGAGCTACTATGTTTCACCGTTTATGGACATTGATTCGCAAAGAGCTGCAGTCGCTGCTGCGCGAACCACAGACGCGGGCAATTTTAATCATGCCGGTGCTGATTCAGGTGCTGCTGTTTCCCTTTGCCGCGACGCTGGAGGTGACCAACGCCACCATCGCCATCTACAACGAAGACAGCGGTCGCCACGCGGTGGAACTCACTCAGCGCTTCGCCCGCGCCAAAGCCTTTACCCACGTCCTGCTGCTGAAAAGCCCGCAGGCGATCCAGCCGACCATCGATGAACAAAAAGCCCTGCTGGTGGTGCGCTTCCCGGCGGATTTCTCTCGCAACCTCGACAACTATCAAACCGCCCCGCTGCAGCTCCTGCTCGACGGGCGCAACTCCAACAGCGCGCAAATCGCCGCCAACTATCTGCAACAGGTCGTGAAAAATTATCAGCAGGAACTGCTGGAGGACAAAGCGAAGCCGAACAACAGCGAACTGGTGGTGCGCAACTGGTATAACCCGAATCTCGACTACAAATGGTTCGTGGTGCCGTCGCTCATCGCCATGATCACCACCATCGGAGTGATGATCGTCACCTCGCTGTCGGTGGCCCGCGAGCGCGAGCAGGGCACCCTCGATCAGCTGCTGGTCTCGCCCCTCGCCACCTGGCAAATCTTTGTCGGTAAAGCGGTACCGGCGCTGATCGTCGCCACCCTGCAGGCGACTATCGTGCTGGCGATTGGTATCTGGGCCTATCAGATCCCGTTTGCCGGCTCGCTGCTGCTGTTCTATTTCACCATGGTGATTTACGGTCTGTCGCTGGTGGGATTTGGCTTATTGATCTCATCGCTATGTTCAACGCAACAGCAGGCGTTTATTGGCGTGTTCGTCTTTATGATGCCGGCGATTCTTCTCTCCGGCTATGTTTCACCGGTGGAAAACATGCCGCAGTGGCTGCAGGATCTGACGTGGATAAACCCGATCCGCCACTTTACCGATATCACCAAGCAAATTTATTTGAAGGATGCGAGTCTGGAGATTGTGTGGGGAAGTTTGTGGCCGCTACTGGTCATAGCGGCCACCACCGGCTCAGCGGCGTATGCGATGTTCCGAAGAAAGATTGCGTAATACCCGTCATCGTTCAAACTACAACGGCGTTGGCTTTCCTTACTCACCCCAGTCGCATAGTTATCTATGCTTCTGGGGATTCGCTGCGTTGCCGCCTTGTTGTAGCCCGAACGCTTTAGGGTAACGGCTCTTATCTTTCGCCAGCAGCGAGACCACCGCCGGGCCTGCCAGTATCACCAGCCCGGCGAGGGCCAGCAGCAGGTTGTTGTGCAGCACGCGCGACAGCAGCCACAGCGCTATCATGGCGGCGCCGAAGTACCAGGTGGTGGTGAGCTCCTCAAGGAAGTCTCCCACATCGCGCCAGCGCGCCTCGTGGTGACGCTGCAGAAACAGCATCGCCAGCAGCGTGACGCTGTAGAGGACGCACAGCCCTAATCCGACGCGCACCAGCGCGCCGCTCATCCATCCCATCACCAGCACTGCCACGACCAGTAGATGCAACATAATCTGCCAGCAACTAAGACCTGTTGCGACGCGTACACGTTGTTGCCACTTCATGGCTTCTCTCCTGAAGGATTTTTCTCTGCTACTCAGAGTACCGCACTTTACGGAAAATTCCGTATCACCGCATCTTTTTGTGACGTCTACTACACTATTTTATTCAGGAAAGTGACATTTACTGGAGAATTATGGCTGAGCCAACGTCGGGATTTTCGTTGAACGTGCTGACAATTAACACCCATAAAGGCTTTACGGCGTTTAATCGGCGTTTTATTTTGCCCGAGCTGCGCGAAGCCGTTCGCAGCGTCAGCGCTGACATAGTTTGCCTGCAGGAAGTGATGGGCGCTCACGAAGTTCACCCGCTGCATATCGAAAACTGGCCAGATAAGACCCATTACGAATTTCTTGCCGACACCATGTGGAGCGACTACGCCTACGGGCGCAACGCGGTCTATCCGGAAGGTCACCACGGGAATGCCGTGCTGTCGCGCTTTCCGATTGAATACTATGAAAATCGCGATATCTCGGTCGGCAACGGGGAGAAACGCGGCCTGCTGTACTGCCGCATCGTACCGCCGCAGAGCGGCGTTACGATTCACGTCATTTGCGTCCATCTCGGACTGCGTGCCGACCAGCGGCAGGCGCAGCTGGCGATGCTGGCGGAGTGGGTCAATACCCTACCCGCCGGCGAGCCGGTGGTGGTGGCCGGAGATTTTAACGACTGGCGTCAGCAGGCTAACCAGCCGTTAAAGGTCCAGGCAGGGCTGGAAGAGATCTTTACCCGCGCCCGCGGACGGCCGGCGCGCACCTTTCCGGTCAGTTTTCCGCTGCTGCGCCTCGATCGCATTTACGTCAAGAACGCCCACGCCAGCCGCCCGAAGGCGCTGGCCCTCAAACAGTGGCGGCATCTGTCCGATCATGCACCCCTTAGCGTGGAGATTCATTTGTGAAATGTCGTTGGCAGGAAGGCAACCGCATTACGCTACTGGAGAACGGCGACCAGTATTACCCGGCGCTGTTTGCGGCCATCGGTCGCGCCAGCCGGCGGGTGATCCTCGAATCCTTTATCTGGTTTGAAGATGAGGTCGGCTGGCGGCTGCACGCGGTTCTGCTGAAGGCAGCCCGCCGCGGCATCCAGGTGGAAGTGCTGCTTGACGGCTACGGCTCGCCGGATCTTAGCGATGAGTTTGTCGGTGAACTGACCGCCGCGGGGGTGATTTTCCGCTATTACGACCCGCGCCCTAAGCTGATGGGAATGCGTACCAACCTGTTCCGTCGCATGCACCGTAAAATCGTGGTGATCGACGACACCACCGCCTTTGTCGGCGGCATCAACTACTCCGCCGAACATATGAGCGACTATGGCCCGGAGGCCAAACAGGATTACACGGTGCAGGTCGAAGGGCCGGTGGTGCTCGATATTCTGCAGTTCGAACTGGAGAATCTGCCCAACAGCGAAACCGCCCGCCGCTGGTGGCGCCGTCGTCGCCATCAGCCGGAGATCAACCAGACCCCCGGCGAGGCGCAGGCGCTGTTCGTCTGGCGCGATAACCAGGATCACCGCGACGATATCGAACGCCACTACCTGAAGATGCTGACCAGCGCCCGCCGGGAGGTGATAATCGCGAACGCCTATTTTTTCCCCGGCTACCGTCTGTTGCATGCGATGCGCAATGCCGCGCGGCGCGGGGTGCGGGTGAAGCTGATCGTCCAGGGCGAACCGGATATTCCGATTGTGAAGTTCGGCGCCCACCTGCTCTACCACTACCTCGTCAAAGGCGGCGTGCAGATCTACGAATATCGCCGCCGTCCGCTGCATGGCAAAGTCGCCCTCGCGGACGACCACTGGGCCACCGTCGGGTCGAGCAACCTCGATCCGCTCAGCCTGTCGTTGAATCTGGAAGCCAATCTGATCATCCACGACCGGGTGTTTAACCAGACGCTGCGCGATAATCTTAACGGGCTTATCGCCCGGGATTGTCAGCGGATCGATAAAACGATGCTGCCGAAACGCAACTGGTGGCGGCTGGGGGTGAGCGTGATGGCCTTCCACTTTCTGCGCCACTTTCCGGCGTGGGTCGGCTGGCTGCCGGCCCATACTCCGCGGCTGGCCAGGGTCAGCCCGCCGGTGCAGCCGGAGATTGAAACTCAGGATCGCGTCGAGTCACCTACCAGGGATAATCCACTATGAGCAAATCGCACCCTCGCTGGCGGATGGCAAAAAGAGTGCTGACCGTACTCTTTTTTATCGCCGTGATCGTCCTGCTGGTGATTTACGCGCAGAAGGTCGACTGGCAGGAAGTATGGAAGGTGATCCGCGGCTATGATCGGCTGGCCTTGTTCAGCGCCATTGCGCTGGTCATCGTCAGCTATCTGATCTACGGCTGCTACGATCTGCTTGGCCGGGCCTATTGTGGGCATAAGCTGGCGAAACGCCAGGTGATGCTGGTGTCGTTTATCTGCTATGCCTTCAACCTGACCCTCAGCACCTGGGTCGGCGGCATCGGCATGCGCTACCGGTTGTACTCGCGGCTGGGGCTCAACGGCGGCACCATCACCCGTATTTTTTCATTAAGCATCACCACCAACTGGCTGGGCTATATCCTGCTCGGTGGGGTGATATTTACAGCGGATCTGGTGAAGCTGCCGCCGCACTGGTACATCAGTCAGACCACTCTGCGCATTATCGGCGGAGTGATGCTGTTTCTCACGCTGTGCTATCTGTTTGGCTGCGCCTTCGCCAAACGCCGTCACCTGACGATCAAAGGTCAGCGGCTGGTGCTGCCCTCCTGGCGATTCGCGCTGCTGCAGATGGGGGTCTCGGCGGCGAACTGGATGGCGATGGGGGCGATCATCTGGCTGCTGTTGGGCAGCGAGATTAACTATTTCCTTGTATTGGGGGTACTGCTGGTGAGCAGTATCGCCGGGGTGATTATCCACATTCCGGCCGGGATTGGCGTGCTGGAGGCGGTGTTCATCGCCATGCTCTCCGGGGAAGAGATTTCGAAGGGAGCGATCATCGCCGCTCTCCTCGCCTGGCGCGCGCTCTATTATTTCCTGCCGCTGCTGCTGGCGACGGTGGCCTATTTGCTGCTGGAGAGTCGGGCGAAAAAGTTGCGGCAAAAGAACCAGCGCAAGCTGGCCCGCGAATGAAATCGCCCGGCGGCGCTGCGCTTGCGCGGGCCTACGGGATCTGAGCCTGTGAAAGGATCCTGTAGGCCGGGTAAGGCGCAGCCGCCACCCGGCAATACCACGGGTACCGTGCCTGACGTCTCGCCCGGCGGCGCTGCGCTTGCGCGGACCAACGGGGTCTGAGCCTGTGAGAGGAGCCTGTAGGCCGGGTAAGGCGCAGCCGCCACCCGGCAATACCACGGGTACCGTGCCTGACGTCTCGCCCGGCGGCGCTGCGCTTGCCGGGCGGTAGGGGATGCAACCTTTTGATATAAACAGGTTAGCGGCGGTTGCCCATAATACGCAACAGCATCAGGAACAGGTTGATGAAATCCAGATACAGCGTTAAGGCGCCGAGGATCGAGTATTTACGCAGATTGGCGCTGTCGCGGGTATCAATCTGCTCGCCGATGTTTTTCAGCTTCTGGGTGTCGTAGGCGGTCAGGCCGACAAACAGCACCACCCCGATGTAGGTCACGGCCCACATCAGCGCCTCGCTCTTCAGCCACAGGTTAACCAGCGACGCCAACACGATGCCAATCAGCCCCATAAACAGCATGCTGCCGAAGCCGCTCAGGTCGCGCTTGGTGGTGTAGCCGTACAGACTCATCGCCCCGAACATCCCGCCGGTGACCACAAAGGTGCTGGCGATGGAGGAGTAGGTGTAGGCGATAAAAATGCTCGACAGCGTCAACCCGGTGAGCGCCGAATAGAGCATAAACAGGGTGGTCGCCATCCCGGGGCTCAGCCGGTGCACCATCCCCGACAGCACAAACACCAGCGCCAGCTGGGCGATGATCAGCCCGAAAAAGGTGATTTTGCTCGAAAAGACGAACATCATCACCGCCGGGGTATTCGCCGCAAACCACGCGATAAACGCCGTCAGCAGCAGGCCGACCGTCATCCAGCCGTACACCTGCGCCATATAAGTCTGCAGGCCGCTGCGGCCCTGCACTATTGAATCGGAACGCGGATATCTGTCCATGACTCTCTCCTGATTAACAAAGTTTCACTCTGTAAGCGTATCACACTACCAGCGCTCTGCCGCCTGACGATCGCTGTCGCGGGCATCGACCCAGCGCTCGCCCTCCGGTGTCGCCTCGCGTTTCCAGAACGGCGCGCGGGTTTTCAGGTAGTCCATCATAAACTCGCCGGCGGCGAAGGCGCTGCCGCGGTGGGCGCTGGTGACGCCGACAAACACAATCTCTTCCCCCGGCCACATTTCGCCGATGCGATGGATAATGGTCACCCGGCCCAGCGGCCAGCGCTCGCGCGCCTGGTCGACAATCTCCGCCAGCGATTTCTCGGTCATCCCCGGATAGTGCTCAAGAGTCAGCGCTTTCACGCTGTCGCCGAGGTTGTGATTGCGCACTTTGCCGGTGAAGGTAACCACCGCGCCGTCTTCATCGCGTTCGGCCAGCCAGAGATACTCCTCGCCAACGCTAAAGCGCGCCGGGCTAACGACGATACGAGTTTGCGTCATGTCAGCCCCCGGTGACCGGTGGGAAGAACGCCACTTCATCCCCGCTGGCGACAGGATGGTCAAAGGCGGTCAGCGTCTGGTTAACCGCCGCCAGCAGCTTGCCCTCCTCCAGGGCCAGCGCCCAGCGATCGCCGCGAGCGGCAAGCTGCTGACGCACAGCCTCAACGGTGGCCAGCTCGCTGGCGTCGAGAGTCAGCGAATCAGTCCCCACCAGCTCGCGCACCTGGGCAAAAAACAGAACCTTAATCATGGCGTTCGTCCACCTTAAAATCGCCGGACTTGCCGCCGCTTTTCGCCAGCAGGCGCACCGGGCCAATCACCATATCCTTCTGCACCGCCTTGCACATATCGTAAATGGTCAGCGCGGCAACCGAGGCGGCGGTAAGGGCTTCCATCTCGACGCCGGTTTTGCCGGTCAGGCGGCAGAGCGATTCGATGCGCACCCGGTTATGTTCCGGCTGCGCCTGCAAATTGACTTCCACTTTGCTGAGCATCAGCGGATGACACAGCGGGATCAGCTCCCAGGTGCGCTTGGCCGCCTGGATCCCGGCGATCCTCGCCGTGGCGAAAACGTCGCCTTTATGATGGCTGCCGTCGATAATCATCGCCAGGGTTGTCGCCTGCATCTCGACATAAGCCTCGGCGCGCGCTTCGCGTACCGTTTCCGCTTTGCCGGAGACATCCACCATATGGGCTTCGCCCGCGGCGTTAATATGGGTCAGTTGTGACATACATTATTTCTTCAGGTGAGGAATAAAATTACAAGGACGGGTGCGGGCATCCAGCTGCGGGGCAATGATGTTGTCCCACGCCGTGCGGCAGGCTTTCGTCGAGCCCGGCATAGCGAAGATCAGCGTGTGGTTAGCGACGCCGGCCACGGCCCGGGACTGCAGCGTCGAGGTGCCGATCTCTTCGAACGACAGCATGCGGAACACTTCGCCAAAACCTTCCACCTCACGGTCAAACAGCGGCAGCAGCGCTTCCGGCGCCTGGTCCCCTTCGGTGAACCCGGTCCCGCCGGTGATCAGCACCACCTGAACCTCATCGCTGGCGATCCACACCGATACCTGGGCGCGGATGGCGTAGCGGTTCTCTTTGACTATCGCCTTATCGACGACATGGTGCCCCGCCTCCTGCGCCGCCTCACGCAGCCAGTGGCCGGAAGTGTCGTCCGCTTCGCCGCGACGACTGGAAACGGTAAGAATAGCAATACGGGTCGGAATAAACTCAGCGCTAGCCTGGCTCATCTGAATGCTCCTTTCGAAAACGATTATCCGCCAATATAGGACAGGTTCTGCGTAATACCGGTGTTGCCCTGATGCAGGAAATGGGTCTGCTTTTTATGGGTTAAGGCTTCGGCGATCCGCGCTTCCAGCGCGGCCTGCTGCCGATCATCGGCCATCAGGTCGCGCAGGTCGACGCCGCCTTCGCCAAACAGGCACAGGTGCAATTTGCCGACGGAGGAGACGCGCAGACGGTTGCAGGTGGCGCAGAAGTCTTTTTCGTACGGCATGATGAGGCCGATCTCGCCGGCGTAGTCCGGATGACAAAAGACCTGCGCCGGACCATCGCTGCGCTGGCGGATCTGGTGGATCCAGCCGCGACGCAGCAGCTCGTCGCGCAACACCATGCCGGAGAGATGGTGACGGCGGAACAGGTCGCTGCCCTCGCCGGTTTCCATCAGCTCAATAAAACGCAGCTGAATACGACGCGGCTGGATCCAGGCGAGGAAGGTATCAAGCTGATGATGATTAACATCGCGCATCAGTACGGTATTCACCTTCACCTTGTCAAAGCCCGCGGCGAAGGCGGCGTCAATCCCGTCCATCACCTGGTGGAATTTATCCTGGCCGGTGATGGCATGGAACTGGCGGGCGTCGAGGCTATCGACGCTGACGTTGATCGCCGTCAGCCCGGCATCGCGCCAGCGTTCGACATCGCGCGCCAGGCGATAACCGTTAGTGGTGACGGCAATCTGACGGATCGCCGGGTTTTCACGCACGGCGGCGATGATCTCGGTGAAGTCACGGCGCAGGGAGGGTTCCCCACCGGTGAGGCGAACTTTTTCAGTGCCTAGCGCGGAGAAAGCGCGCGTGACCCGGCGCACTTCGTCTACGCTAAGAAAGCCGTTGTTATTGACGGCGCCGGGCTTGTAGCCATCCGGCAGGCAGTAGGTGCAACGGAAATTGCACACATCGGTAATCGACAGACGCAGGTAATAAAACTTACGCGCGAATGCATCGGTAAGCTGTGAGGCCATATACACCTTTCCAAATACGGGAGACGCGGTCATTTCTTCCCACGCCCTGGCGACAACCGGCGGCGTCGCGGCCAAACCGCCATATCTTTTGACACAGGCGAAGAGGCTAGAGTGTTAACAGGTTATGCCGATAGTAGCGCGTTCTAGGCGGTTTCGCCATTTGCGATTTCGCTATATATTCTTGTATATATCGCTACCTTCGTGCATTTTCGCTACAGAATAGCCATAAATCATCTTTTTGCCTTGATATCGGTCAGTTTGTCGGGCTCCTCCCATCGTCTTTTAGGGGTAGATCGGGTAGTGTGTGGCCGTTTATGTGAAATAAGGAATTTCTATGCGCAATCGTACATTCGCTGACCTGGATCGGGTGGTGGCGCTCGGCGGCGGGCATGGTCTGGGTCGGGTAATGTCCTCCCTGTCCTCGCTGGGCTCACGGCTGACTGGCATTGTGACCACCACCGACAACGGGGGATCCACCGGGCGGATCCGCCGCTCGGAAGGCGGCATTGCCTGGGGCGATATGCGCAACTGCATCAATCAGTTAATCGCCGAGCCGAGCGTGGCGTCGGCGATGTTTGAGTACCGTTTTAGCGGCAATGGCGAGCTTTCCGGCCATAACCTGGGAAATCTGATGTTAAAGGCGCTGGATCACCTCAGCGTGCGGCCGTTGGAAGCGATCAATTTGATCAGAAACCTGCTCAAAGTGGACGCTTTTCTTATTCCGATGTCGGAACAACCGGTGGATTTGATGGCGCTCGATCATGAAGGCCATGAAGTTTACGGTGAAGTCAATATCGATCAGCTCGATAGCGTGCCGCAGGAGCTGATGCTCACCCCGCCGGTACCGGCCACCCGTGAGGCGGTGGAGGCCATCGCCGAAGCCGATCTGATCCTTATCGGCCCGGGCAGTTTCTATACCAGCCTGCTGCCAATCCTGCTGCTTGACGAGATGGCCCAGGCGCTGCGTCGCACTCCGGCGCCGATGGTGTTTATCGATAACCTCGGCAAAGAGCACAGCCCGGCCGCGAGGCTGTCGCTGGCGGAGCGCATCGCAATTATGGAGCGCTATGTGGGCAAGCGGGTGGTGGATGCGGTTATCGCCGGCCCAAAAGCCGATATCAGCGGCATCGACAACAGGCTGGTGATTCAGACGCCGCTGGAGGCCAGCGACGTTCCCTATCGCCATGACCGGGCGCTGCTGCGCGGGGCGCTGGAGAAAGCGCTCCAGCTGCCGGGCTGATCCTGCGCGCCGGAGGATCGGCTTTCGGCGCACCTTAAAATCTTAAGGTTGTCTTAAAACAGAGCTGGCATTATACCCATATCTCTTTCTGTAGGTAGGTGTTATGTCTTTATTGCCTCTGCGTCGGCCCGTTCTCAGCCGCACAACGTATCTGATTCTCTTTGCTTGCTATATCGGTATCTTTCTCAACCTGGCTTTTTATCGCCAGGTTTTCCCGCTACTGCCGGTAAATAGCCTGCATAACTGGCTGGTATTCCTCAGTATGCCAATCGTGGCCATTTGCGTGATGAATATCCTCACCACCCTCGCCTCGTTCCTGAAGCTGGACCGGCTGGTGATTAGCCTTTTTATTCTACTCAGCGCTTCGGCTCAGTACTTTATCTGGTCCTTCGGCGTGGTGATTGACCGTTCGATGATCGCCAATATCTTCGATACCACCCCGGCGGAAAGCTTCGCTCTGCTGTCGACGAAAATGGTCATCGTGCTTGGAGTTTCCGGCCTGTTGATGGTTCTGGTGGCCTGGTGGATTAAAGTTCGTAAACCTGCCTCTTTCTGGCGCGGCGTGGCGATGCGTCTGCTCAATATCGCCGTTTCGGCACTACTGATAATTCTGGTGGCCGCGCTGTTCTACAAAGATTACGCCTCGGTGTTCCGTAACAACAAAGAGCTGGTGAAATCCCTGAGCCCCTCCAACAGCATTGTGGCGCTGAACTCCTGGTATGCGCACCATCGCATGGACAACCTGCCGCTGGTGAAGATTGGCGAAGATGCCACGCAGAAACCGGTGATGCATAACGCTCCCCGTAAGAACCTGACGATTGTGGTGCTCGGCGAGACTTCGCGAGCGGATAACTTCTCACTGGGCGGCTACGATCGGGAGACTAACCCGCGCCTGCAACAGGACAACGTGGTGTACTTCCCGAAAACCACCTCCTGCGGCACAGCAACTGCGGTTTCCGTGCCCTGCATGTTCTCCAATATGCCGCGCGCGCGCTATGACGAAGAGCTGGCCCATCACCAGGAAGGCGTCCTGGATATTCTGCAGCGCGCCGGCATCCAGGTGCTGTGGAACGACAACGATGGCGGCTGCAAGGGGGCATGCGATCGGGTACCGCATCAGAACGTGACCGATCTGAAGCTAACCGGACAGTGCATCGACGGCGAGTGCTACGACGAAGTGCTGTTCCATAATCTCGACAGCTATATCGATAACCTGCAACAGGATGGCATTATCGTACTGCATACCATCGGCAGCCACGGCCCAACCTATTACAATCGCTATCCGGCTGAGTTCAAAAAATTCACCCCAACCTGCGATACCAATGAAATCCAAAGTTGTACGCAACAACAGTTGACCAATACCTACGATAACACCATTCTGTATGTCGACTATGTCGTTGATAAAGCGATAAAACTACTGCAATCTAAACAGGACAAATTCACCACTAGCCTGGTTTATTTGTCCGACCACGGCGAATCGCTGGGCGAAAATAGCGTCTATTTGCATGGTCTGCCGTACTCCATTGCGCCGGATACGCAAAAGCACGTGCCCATGCTGCTGTGGCTGTCGCCGGATTACCAGCAACGTTACGGTGTTTCCAGCCAGTGTTTGCAACAACAGGCTAAGACGAAGGATTATTCACAAGATAATCTGTTCTCCACCCTGCTCGGCCTGCTCGGCGTCAGCACCCACGAGTACCAGGCGGCAGATGATATTTTAACGCCATGTAGAGAGGCTGGTTGATGAAAATCTTAGTCATTGAAGACGATGCGCTGCTGTTGCAGGGGTTGATACTGGCGATGCAAAGTGAAGGATACGTGTGCGACGGCGTCTCCACGGCGCACGAAGCGGCGCTGTCGCTGGCCAGCAATCACTACAGCCTGATCGTACTCGACCTCGGCCTGCCGGACGAAGACGGCCTGCATTTTCTCGCCCGTATGCGGCGGGAGAAAATGACCCAGCCGGTGCTGATCCTCACCGCCCGCGATACCCTTGAGGATCGCATTAGCGGTCTCGACACCGGCGCGGATGACTATCTGGTGAAACCCTTTGCCCTGGAAGAGCTAAACGCGCGCATCCGCGCCCTGCTCCGTCGGCATAATAATCAGGGCGATAACGAAATCAGCGTCGGCGATCTACGCCTCAACGTCACCCGCCGCCAGGTGTGGCTTGGTGAGACGGCGCTGGATCTGACGCCGAAGGAGTATGCCCTGCTGTCGCGGCTGATGATGAAAGCCGGCAGCCCGGTACATCGTGAGATCCTCTACAACGATATCTACAGCTGGGACAATGAGCCAGCGACCAATACCCTGGAAGTGCATATCCATAACCTGCGCGATAAGATTGGCAAATCGCGGATCCGCACCGTCAGGGGCTTCGGCTATATGCTGGCTAACCATATCGATACGGAATAGACCATGGCTCTGTTTGCAACCGAAAACTGGACCATGCGTCACCGGCTGCTGTTGACCATCGGCGCCATTCTGGTGGTCTGCCAGCTGATCAGCGTCTTCTGGCTATGGCATGAGAGCAAAGAGCAGATCCAGCTGCTGGTGGCCAGCGCCATCGAAGGGCACAACAACCAGAAGCATGTGGAGCATGAGGTTCGGGAAGCGGTCGCCAGCCTGCTGGTGCCGAGCCTGCTGATCGTGGGTCTGGCGCTGTATATCAGCATGCTGGCGGTACGCAAAATCACCCGCCCGCTCTCACGTCTGCAAAGCGAGCTGGAGAGTCGTACCCCGGACAACCTCACCCCCATCGTGCTCAGCGAATCGGTGCCCGAGGTGACGGCGGTGACCACCGCCCTGAATCAGCTGGTTTCCCGCCTCAATCTGACTCTCGATCGCGAACGGCTGTTTACCGCCGACGTAGCGCACGAGCTGCGCACCCCGCTGGCCGGGCTGCGGCTGCACCTTGAGCTGCTGGCGAAAGTGCACGGCATGGGCGTCGACCCGCTGATCCAGCGGCTCGACCAGATGACCACCAGCATTTCGCAGCTGCTGCAGCTGGCGCGCGTCGGTCAGTCCTTTTCCGCCGGCAGCTATCAGCAGGTGCTGCTGCTGGATGACGTGGTCAAACCGCTGCAGGATGAGCTGGAGACCATGCTGGCCGAGCGCCAGCAACGGCTGCTGCTGACGGATGTCGAAAGCGAGGCCGTCGTCTCTGGCGACGCGACGCTCATCCGCGTCATTCTGCGCAATCTGGTGGAGAATGCCCATCGCTACAGCCCGCAAGGGTCGACGATCCGCGTGTCGGTGAAAGCGGGTCTGATGCCGGTGATGGCAGTGGAAGATGAAGGACCGGGAATTGATGAGGCGAAAAGCGGCGAACTCAGTAAGGCCTTCGTGCGCATGGACAGTCGCTACGGCGGTATAGGGCTAGGACTGAGCATCGTCACGCGCATCGCTCAGCTGCATGACGCCCAGTTCTTTTTACATAACCGCCAGCCGGGGCCAGGGGTCCGCGCGTGGGTGTTATTCCCGCGGCGCGCGGGTCAGAACGTCAGCACCCACTGATGGAAGAAGGCAACAATAATGACCAGGGCGGTGGCGACCGCCAGATATTCACGGAAGTTGATTTTTTGCATGGGCGCTATCCTCATCAGGTTGAGGATAGTGTCGCCTGGCGAGATTAAGCAAACATTAAGAAGGCCGCTTTGCGGCCTTTTTTCTTCACCGCGAATGGTTATCTGGCTGCGGAACAGGGCGATAAGGGCCACGCCTTGTCTGCTTCCCGCACGTCCACCTCCCGGCAGTACACGCCGGCACTCAGGAGGCGGCGATAAACAGTTCGCGTAGCTGATGCAGCTGGTCGCGAATTTGCGCCGCCTCTTCGAACTCGAGGTTCTGCGCGTGCTGCATCATCTGCCCTTCCAGCTCGTGGATTTTCTGCTGCAGCGCTTTTGGCGTCATATCCACGCCGCTGAGCCCGGCAGGCTCGACGGCCTTCGCTTTACCGCGCCCTTTGGCTTTGGTTTTCGCCAGGCTCTGGCCCAGCTGCAGGATATCCACCACTTTCTTGTTGAGCCCCTGCGGCACAATGCCGTGCTCTTCGTTATAGCGCTGCTGTTTCTCCCGTCGACGCTCCGTCTCGCCGATGGCTTTCGCCATCGAGGGGGTGATCTTATCGCCGTACAGGATAGCCTTGCCGTTGACGTTGCGCGCCGCGCGGCCGATGGTCTGGATCAGCGAGCGTTCGGAGCGCAGGAAGCCCTCTTTGTCTGCATCCAGGATCGCCACCAGCGACACCTCCGGCATATCCAGCCCCTCACGCAGCAGGTTGATCCCCACCAGCACGTCAAACTCGCCAAGACGCAGGTCGCGGATAATCTCCATACGTTCGACGGTGTCGATATCCGAGTGCAGATAGCGCACCCGCTCGCCGTGCTCCTCAAGGTACTCGGTTAAGTCTTCCGCCATCCGCTTGGTGAGGGTAGTGACCAGCACGCGCTCGTTGATGGCCGTGCGCAGGCGGATCTCCGACAGCAGATCGTCGACCTGGGTCGCCACCGGCCGCACTTCGATGATCGGATCCAGCAGACCGGTCGGCCGCACCACCTGATCCACCACCTCGCCGCCGGATTTATCCAGCTCGTAGGCGCCGGGGGTGGCCGACACGTAGATGGTTTGCGGCGCCAGCGCTTCGAATTCTTCAAACTTCATCGGCCGGTTATCCAGCGCCGACGGCAGGCGGAAGCCGTACTCCACCAGCGTCTCTTTGCGCGCCCGGTCGCCGCGGTACATACCGCCGATCTGCGGCACCGTGACGTGAGATTCGTCAATCACCAGCAGGCCGTCTGCCGGCAGGTAGTCGAACAGGGTGGGCGGCGGCTCGCCGGGGCCGCGCCCGGAGAGGAAGCGCGAGTAGTTTTCAATGCCCGAGCAGTAGCCCAGCTCGTTCATCATTTCGAGGTCGAACTGGGTGCGCTGGGTTAAGCGCTGCTCTTCCAGCAGCTTGTTGTTGGCCAGCAGCACCTTGCGCCGCTCCGCCAGTTCCAGCTTAATCTCTTCCATCGCCTGGACAATGCGCTCCCGCGGCGTCACGTAGTGGGTCTTGGGATAAATGGTGTAGCGCGGCACCGACGATTCCACATGGCCGGTGAGCGGGTCGAACAGCGACAGGCGCTCAACTTCTTCGTCAAACAGCTCAATGCGCAGGGCGATATCGTCCGATTCCGCCGGGAATACGTCGATCACCTCGCCGCGCACCCGGAAGGTGCCGCGCTGGAAGGCCTGATCGTTGCGGGTATACTGCAGTTCGGCCAGGCGGCGCAGGATCGCCCGCTGGTCAATCAGCATCCCCACCGTCAGATGCAACATCATTTTCAGATACAGGTCCGGGTCGCCGAGGCCGTAAATAGCCGAGACAGAGGCCACCACCACCACATCGCGCCGCTCAAGCAGCGCTTTGGTGGCCGACAGGCGCATCTGCTCGATATGTTCGTTTACCGAGGCATCTTTCTCAATGAAGGTATCTGAGCTGGGGACATAGGCTTCCGGCTGATAGTAATCGTAGTAGGAGACGAAATACTCGACGGCATTCTCCGGGAAAAACTCTTTCATCTCGCCGTAGAGCTGGGCCGCCAGAGTTTTGTTTGGCGCCAGCACCATCGTCGGCCGCTGCAGATCGGCAATCACGTTGGCGATGGTAAAGGTCTTACCGGAGCCGGTGACCCCCAGCAGCGTTTGATGCGCGAGCCCATCCTCCAGCCCCTCTTCCAGGCGGCGGATGGCTTCCGGTTGGTCTCCGGAGGGGCGAAAGGCGGAATGCAGAACAAACGATTTACTCATCAATCAGAACCTGAAAAAGATTTAGCGGCCGGTGTTTAATTCTACCCCCCGGGCCGTTTTTTGCCAATAAATTATACTGGATATTTAAACAGTGCGTGCTTATGATAGCGCCACAATATGGCCTTTTTTGCCGGTAAGCAGGGTATAAAACGCGCGCCGGGCGGAATAATCCTCCGGCCGTCAGGGTTATCCCCAGAAATTTTTACCTTTTAACATTTGTCAAGCGGACGGGTGAAAGTTTTATGGCAGCAGATGACGCTTTTCTTACACCCATTGATTTTATCTAACAAGCTGATATTTAATGTTTTTAAAGAAAAGACGCCTTTCGCGCCAATTCAGCCGCAAGCCGCGTACGCTCTAGCTTACCGCAGGTTTTCTAACTCTAATACACAAGGTTATCCACAGGAATAGTGGATAACTGTCTGTAGCCCAAGACCGCCGCCGCCCGGCGCAAATCGTCTGGCGGCCTAAATCACGTGGCGAAAAATTTTTATCGAACTATTTTTGATAACTATCCGCTTAAAGCCGCTCGATTTTTGCTGCTTTTTGC
Organism: Klebsiella sp. GG_Kp175; assembly: GCF_040062325.1. Classification (NCBI taxonomy): domain Bacteria; kingdom Pseudomonadati; phylum Pseudomonadota; class Gammaproteobacteria; order Enterobacterales; family Enterobacteriaceae; genus Klebsiella; species Klebsiella sp. GG_Kp175. The sequence goes on from NZ_JBEAFX010000006.1 coordinate 133,746, forward strand.
ACCACCCTTTAGCGTCGGGCACCGGAAAAGTGCAGCCCCGGCGCTGGCTGTGCCTGATGGTATCGGCATTTAGCGTTTTTTTCCGAGCGTTCTTTTTCCTGGCAAGAGTTTTGCAGCATCTTTCTGTCGCCCTGACGCCAGGATAAGGAGAAAACGTCCATGTTGAATTTACAGGCAGTAAATCACTTTTACGGCAACCAGCATTCGCTGTGGAATGTCGATCTTGAACTACGCCCGGGGGAGTGCATTGGCGTACTGGGACGCGAGGGCATGGGAAAAACCACCCTGGTTAACTGCATTGCCGGGCACCTGCCGGTGGCCAGCGGCCGGATGACCTGGCATGACATTGGCGCCCCGCCGCAGGATCTCACGCCCCTGTCGGCCCAGTCGCGCAGCGCCATCGGTATCGGCTATGTGCCGCAGGATAAACGCATCTTTTCGCAGCTCAGCGTGGAAGAGAATCTGCATATTGCCCTCGCAGCCGGGAAACCCGGGGCTAACGCCAGCGGCGGCGAGATCTATGAACATTTTCCCGAACTCTATGCCCTACGGCAGCGCAAAGGCGCCTCGCTGAGCGACGACGATCAGTACCAGCTGGCGCTGGCCAGGGCGCTGATTGTCCAGCCACGGCTGCTGATCCTTGATGAACCCTCGCGCGGCAGAGGGCCGCGCTGTCTGCAAAAGCTGGCGGATCTGCTGCTGCGGTTGAATCGCGATATCGGCCTGACGGTGCTGCTCGCCGAGCAGCACCTGCCCTTTATCCGCCGGGTAGCGGATCGTTTCTGTGTTTTGCACCGGGGCCGTAACGTCGCCGAAGGCGATATTATGGCGCTGGATGAACCGCTGCTGGCGCAGTGGATGACGCCGGATCCAGCGCCCTGAGATCCAGATACTGGCCGAGATCGTCGCGCTGCGCGATATCGGCAAGCCACGGTATTTCGCCGAGGAACGGCGCGGCCAGCCGGTTTTTCAGCGTCGCCAGATACTCGGCGTGGCGCTTGCCCGGCGGCTGCACGTCATTGGCGATCCACCCCGCGAGCGGCAACCCTGCCTGGCGTACCGCCTGGGCGGTAAGCATCGCGTGATTGATGCAGCCGAGCTTGACGCCCACCACCAGAATCACCGGCAGCTGCTCCGCCTGCGCCCAGTCGGCAAAGGTCAGGGTTTCCGACAGCGGCGTAAACCAGCCGCCGGCCCCTTCCACCAGCACCCAGTCGGCGAGGCGTTCTAACTCGCGCAGCCCGCTGGAGAGCCTCGCCGCGGCGATCGGCCGCCCTTCGTCGGCGCTGATGATGTGCGGTGAGGTCGGCTCGGCGAAGGTATACGGGTTAACCTGTTCATAGCGCAGCGCGACCCGGCTATGACGCTGCAGCGCCAGGGCGTCTTCATTACGCAGCCCTGCGGCGGTAAGCTCGCTGCCGGAAGCCACCGGCTTGTAGCCAGCGGTATGAAAACCCAGCTGATTCGCTGCCTGCAGCAGGGCGCTGCTGGCGATGGTTTTCCCGACTTCAGTATCGGTCCCGGTGACAAAAAAACGTTTAGTCACGCTCAATGACTCCTGTAAAAAGAGAATACGTCAGCGGGCAGACGCCCTGCCGCTGCGGCCAGGCCAGCTGTAGCTCGCGCAGTTTGCCGCGGCCAAGCGGGGCTGATGCCCGCCCCTGGTGCAAATGGGTGGCGCCGATGCCCTTCAGCGATCGCATGGCGCTCAGCGCGTCGGCGAACGGCAGGCTAATCTGATGCACCTCGCCGGACGCCCGCAGGCCGCTCAGCGCCGCGCGCACCGCCGCTTCGCTGAGAAAACGGTTGGCATGCGGCCGGTCGTCGATGGCCTGCCACGCCTGATTGAGCTCCGGCAGCGAGTCGGCCAGCAGCGTGCTAAACGCCACCCTGCCGCCGGGGCGCACCACCCGGTACAGCTCGCCAAGGGCGGCGCGCAGATCGTCGCACCACTGCACCGCCAGATTGCTCCACGCCAGATCGACGCAGGCGTCCGGCAGCGGCAGCGCCTCAATGTCGCCCAGCAGGTAATACTGAGCGGCGTCGTTACGCTGCGCCTGGGCCAGCATCCCGGGGGAGAGATCCAGCGCGGTCACCACGCTGCCCGCCTCACGCCAGCGGCGGCTCATGCCGCCGGGGCCGCAGCCAGCATCCAGCACCCGGGGAAAATCGCGACGCGCCAGCTGGCGCAGCAGCAATTCCGCGCTGCGCCGCTGCAGTTCATCATGTTGCGAATAGCCGCCGGCCGCCCGGCCAAACGCCGCGGCCACCGCCTGCTTATTCACCGTGGCCATGCAGCACCTCCAGTAAACGGTTAATGTCCTCAGCCTGATGGACGGCGGTCAGGGTCAGGCGCAGACGAGCGCTGCCGACCGGCACCGTCGGTGGACGGATCGCCGTCGTCCAGCAGCCCGCGTCGCGCAGACGTGCGGCCAGGCTCAGCGCCCGGCCGTTATCGCCGACGATCAGCGGCTGGATCGCGCTGACGGAGTCGGTCAAACCCAGCGACGTCTCGCCCATCCCCTTGCGGAACTGACGGATGCGGGCGGCCAGGATGTCGCGACGCTGCTGTCCTTCATTGCTGCGAATCACCCGTAGCGCGGCGCTCAGCGCCACCGCCTGGGCGGGCGGCATCGCGGTGCTATAGATCAAATGACGGGCAAACTGCAGCAGATAATCGGCCATTGCTTCGTCGCACAGCACCGCCGCGCCGCTGACGCCGAAGGCCTTGCCGAAGGTAACCACCAGCAGCTCAGGGCGCACCGCCTGCGCGGCGCAGCTCCCGCGTCCTTCGTCGCCGACCACGCCGACGCCGTGGGCGTCATCCACCAGCAACAATGCCCCTGCTGCCTGCGCCGCGGCGTGAATGGCCGCCAGCGGCGCGCTGTCGCCATCCATGCTGAAAATGCCTTCAGTGACCGCCAATTGTTCGCCCGCCAGCGGCTTAGCCAGCAGTTGCGCGAGCTGCTGCGGATCGTTGTGGGCGAAACGGCGTAGCTGCGCCGGGCTGAGGCTTGCCGCCTCCAGCAGGGAGGCGTGGCTCAGGCGGTCGGCCACGATCCGATCCTCTTTATCCGCCAGGGCGGCGATCAGCGCCTGATTGGCGGCAAAGCCGGAGATAAACAGCAACGCGCGCGGATAGCCCAGCCAGTCGGCAAGTTCCTCTTCCAGCGCGCGGTGGGCCTCGTTATAGCCGGTTACGTGTCCCGAACCGCCGGAACCGACGCCATAACGTTCCGCCCCCTGCTGCCAGGCGGCGATAATCGCCGGATGCTGGCTCAGGCCAAGATAGTCATTGCTGGAGAAGTTAAGCCAGCGCTCCCCTTCCCGCGCCAGCCAGCGCCCGGCGCCGTGCGTCACCGGCAGGCGGCGGCGAAGAGCATCCGCCGCTCGTCGCTCGTCCAGCGCCCGATCGATTCGCTGCTGCCAGCTCATAGCACCGCCGCGTTGTAATATTCCTCAGTGTCCGGGGTGAGTAAGGCCTGCTCCAGGCGCTGCTGCTGCTCATTATCACCTTCCAGCACCGCCGTCTGCTGCGGGTTGATCCCCAGCTTGCGGAACAGTTGCAGGTCTTTATCTTCTTCCGGATTAGGCGTCGTCAGCAGTTTGCAGCCATAGAAAATCGAGTTCGCCCCGGCCATAAAGCACATCGCCTGGGTCTGCTCGTTCATCTGCTCGCGGCCGGCGGAGAGACGCACGTAAGAGGTGGGCATCATGATGCGCGCGATGGCGATAGTGCGAATAAAATCGAAAGCGTCGACATCGTCGTTATCCGCCAGCGGCGTACCTTTGACCTTCACCAACATGTTGATCGGTACGCTTTCCGGCGGCGTGGGCAGGTTAGCCAACTGCAGCAGCAGGCCGGCGCGGTCTTTCACGGTCTCCCCCAGCCCGACGATACCGCCGGAGCAGACTTTGATCCCGGCGTCACGCACTTTGTCCAGGGTATCCAGGCGCTCCTGGTAGGTGCGGGTGGTGATGATGTTGCCGTAAAATTCCGGCGAGGTATCGAGGTTGTGGTTGTAGTAATCGAGGCCCGCCTCGGCCAGGCGCTGCGCCTGGCTGTCGGTCAGAGTGCCAAGCGTCATGCACGACTCCAGCCCCAGGGCCTTCACCCCTTTCACCATCTGCTCCAGATACGGCATATCGCGGTCATTGGGGTTTTTCCACGCCGCGCCCATGCAGAAGCGGGTCGAGCCGGCGTTTTTCGCCTGACGCGCTGATTCCAGCACCTGCTCGACTTCCATCAGGCGCTCGGTTTCGAGCCCGGTTTTATAGCGCGCGCTCTGCGGACAATATTTACAATCTTCCGGGCAGGCGCCGGTTTTGATCGACAGCAGGGTGCTGACCTGCACCTGGCGCGGATCAAAGTGTTGCCGGTGGATTTGCTGCGCTTCGAATAACAGATCGATGAGTGGTTTATTAAATAATTCATTTACTTGCGACATTGTCCAACGTACGTGGTGAGCCATTGGCCTCTCCAAAGGGTTTTGTTAATTTACGGTTCGGTTTATACTCGTAAACCTAAATGTTTTCAAAATGGTTTACAAGTCGCTTATGACCCTGGACGATCTCGCCTTCGATCGGCGCCACATCTGGCACCCCTACACCTCTATGACTTCCCCCCTGCCGGTCTACCCGGTGGTTTCCGCCCACGGTTGCGAGCTGTCCCTCGCCGGCGGCGAACAGTTGGTTGACGGTATGTCCTCCTGGTGGGCGGCAATCCACGGCTACAATCACCCGCGCCTGAATGCGGCGATGAAAGCGCAAATCGACCAGATGTCGCACGTCATGTTCGGCGGGATTACCCATCCGTCGGCGGTGGCGCTCTGTCGCCAACTGGTGGCGATGACGCCGGAATCGCTGGAGTGCGTTTTCCTCGCCGATTCCGGTTCGGTGGCGGTAGAAGTGGCGATGAAAATGGCGCTGCAGTACTGGCAGGCGAAAAGCCAACCGCGTCGACGTTTCCTGACCTTCCGCAATGGCTATCACGGCGATACCTTCGGCGCGATGTCGGTCTGCGATCCGCAGAACTCGATGCACAGCCTGTGGCAGGGCTATCTGCCGGATAACCTGTTCGCCCCCGCGCCGCAGAGCCGCTTTGACGGCGAGTGGGATGAAATGGATATGGTGCCCTTTGCCCGCCTGATGGCCGCGCACCGTCACGACATCGCCGCGGTGATCCTCGAACCGATCGTACAGGGCGCGGGCGGGATGCGGATGTACCATCCGGAGTGGCTGAAGCGGGTGCGTAAAATGTGCGACCGGGAAGGGATACTGCTGATCGCCGATGAGATTGCCACCGGCTTTGGCCGCACCGGCAAGCTGTTCGCCTGTGAACACGCCGGGATTACCGCCAACATACTATGTCTGGGCAAGGCGTTGACCGGCGGCACCATGACCCTCTCCGCCGCGCTGACCACCCGCGAGGTGGCGGAAACCATCAGCAACGGTGAAGCTGGCTGCTTTATGCACGGCCCGACCTTTATGGGCAACCCGCTGGCCTGCGCGGTGGCCAGCGAAAGCCTGCGCCTGCTGGAGAGCGGCGAATGGCAGCGGCAGGTGGCGGCGATTGAAGCCCAGCTGCTGGCCGAGCTGGCGCCGGCGCGGGGATCCGCCCTGGTCGCCGATATCCGCGTGCTGGGCGCTATTGGCGTGGTTGAAACCCGTCGCCCGGTCAATATGGCTGCCCTGCAGCGCTTTTTCGTCGAGCAGGGGGTATGGATCCGCCCGTTTGGCCGCCTGATCTATTTGATGCCGCCGTACATCATCGCGCCTGACCAGCTGTCCCGCCTGACCCGCGCCGTTAACCTGGCGGTGCAGGACGAAACATTTTTTAGCGAATAAATAGCGGAATTGCGTCGTGGTGCAGGCTACACTTCCAGGTTAATCAGCGCATTATCAATGAGGATGAAGCATGAAACTGATCAGTCACGATCTCCAGGACGGCGGTAAGCTGCCTAATCGTCACGTCTTCAACGGCATGGGCTACGATGGCGACAATATTTCGCCGCATCTGATGTGGGATGATGTGCCCGCGGGAACCAAAAGCTTTGTGGTGACCTGCTACGATCCGGATGCGCCGACCGGCTCCGGCTGGTGGCACTGGGTGGTGGCTAACCTGCCTGCGGATACCCGCGTCCTGCCGCAAGGGGCCGGTTCCGGTCAGGCGGAGCTGCCGGAAGAGGCCGTTCAGACCCGCACCGATTTTGGCAAGGCGGGATACGGCGGCGCAGCGCCGCCGAAGGGCGAAACCCACCGCTATATCTTTACCGTCCACGCCCTGGACGTCGAGAAAATTGAAGTGGATGCCGAGGCCAGCGGCGCAATGGTCGGCTTTAACGTCCATTTCCATTCCCTCGCCAGCGCCTCCATCACCGCCCTGTTCAGTTAATCTCCCCCCCGGATAGCGGCTGTCGCCTTATCCGGGCTACTTGCGGCGCCATTTGTTTTTCGGGTGGCGCTGCGCTTACCCGACCTACAATACCCCCAGGCCCACGCAAGCGCAGCGCCGCCGGGCGATTGCCGCGGGCACGGAGCCGCTTTTATGCCGGGCGGCGGCTGACGCCTTGCCCGGCCTACGGGGGCCTCTCCCAGCCTCACACCTCGTAGCCCCGGTAAGCGCAGCGCCACCGGGGAAATTGGCCTTACTGTTCAGTGGCTACCTGCAGCGCCGTTTTACGCACCCGCGCGTACCACACCACCGTCAGCAGCCCGAGCCAGACCAGGCCGGCAATCAGCGCCATCCGCGTCTCAGCAAACATCCCCAGCACCGCGATAACCAGCCCCATAAACAGCAGCGTCAACAGCGGCGCAACCGGCCAGAACGGGACGGGGAAGGCAATCTGGCTGCGCTCTTCGGCAGACAAACTACGGCGCATGGCGAAATGGGACAGCAGGATCATCAACCACACCCACACCGTGGCGAATGCCGCCAGCGAAGCAATTAGCACAAAGACCTGCTCGGGGATCAGATAGTTCAGCACCACCGCCGCCAGCAGCGCGCCGCCCATGACCACCACCGTCATCCAGGGTACGCCGTTGCTGGCGATGCGCTGGAAGCTTTTCGGCGCCAGCCCCTCTTTCGACATGCCGTACATCATGCGCCCGGCGCCGAAGATATCGCTGTTAATTGCCGAAATGCTGGCGCTGATCACGATGATGTTAAGGATTGTCGCCGCCGCCGGGATCCCCAGACCGTCGAAAATCAGCACAAACGGACTCCCCTGCTCGCCAAAGCTGTTCCACGGGAAAATCGCCATCAGCACCGCCAGGGTGCAGACGTAGAACAGGATAATACGCAGCGGAATGGTATTGATGGCCTGCGGGATGACCTTTTTCGGATCTTTCGCTTCCGCGGCGGTGACGCCGATAATCTCCACCCCGCCGAAAGCGAACATCACGATGCCAAGCGAAGCGATAACGCCCTGCCAGCCGTTAGGAGCAAAGCCGCCGTGGCTCCACAGATTTTCCAGCCCGGTAGCCGGGAAGCTATGGCCGAAGCCAAAGAAGATGATCCCGGCGCCCGCCAGCATCATGGCGATAATCGCCACCACCTTCACCAGCGACAGCCAGAACTCCATCTCGCCGAACACCCGCACGTTGCACAGGTTCATGGCGCCGATAAAGAAGATGATGCTGAGGATCCAGATCCAGCGCGGGACATCGGGATACCACAATCCCATATAGATGCCGAAGGCGGTGACGTCGGCCAGGGCGACGATCACCATTTCAAAAGTATAGGTCCAGCCGGTAATAAACCCGGCCAGCGGCCCGAGATACTGGCGGGCATAGCTGCCGAAGGAGCCGGAAACCGGGTTGCGCACCGCCATCTCGCCCAGCGCGCGCATGACGATAAACACCGCCGCGCCGCCAATCAGATAGGCCAGCAGCACCGCCGGGCCCGCCGCCTTGATGGCGGAGGCCGAGCCGTAGAACAGCCCGGTGCCGATAGCGGAGCCGAGCGCAATAAATCGAATGTGTCGGGCATTGAGCCCGCGCAGCAGATGTGGCTTGTGTTGTTGTTGCATATACAGGTGTCCTGGTTTTTTTATATGACGACAAATATGCGATGTAGGGCGGTCGGGGGAATGACTTCCCCCGACGCGGGTACAGAGAACAACGGTGATTAGTGCAGGCCTGGCAGTACGGCAGGCAGCAGACGCGTCAGGTGACGGGCCGCCAGAAGCGCAATGGCATTATCGATATCCGGGGCGAAGTAGCGATCCTGCGTATAATGAGGGACACGTTCGCGCAGCAGATGACGCGCTTCTTCCAGCAGTGGGCTGGTGGTCAGCCCTTCGCGCATATCCAGCCCCTGCGCCGCCGCCAGCCACTCAACGGCCAATACGCCGCGGGTGTTCTCGGCCATCGCCCACAGGCGGCGACCGGCCGCCGGCGCCATCGAGACGTGGTCTTCCTGGTTGGCGGAGGTCGGCAAGCTGTCGACGCTGTGCGGGTGCGACAGCGCTTTGTTTTCACTGGCCAGCGCCGCCGCCGTGACCTGGGCAATCATAAACCCGGAGTTCACCCCGCCATTTTTCACGAGGAACGGCGGCAGCTGCGACATATGGCTGTCCATCATCAGCGCGATGCGGCGCTCGGAGAGCGAGCCGATTTCGGCGATCGCCAGCGCGATATTATCCGCGGCCATCGCCACCGGTTCGGCGTGGAAGTTGCCGCCGGAGATGACGTCATTTTCGGCGGCGAAGACCAGCGGGTTATCAGAGACCGCGTTGGCTTCGGCCAGCAGCACTTCCGCCGCCTGGCGGATCTGGGTCAGGCAGGCGCCCATCACCTGCGGCTGACAGCGCAGGGAGTACGGGTCCTGCACCTTGCTGCAGTTATGGTGCGACTGCGAGATCGCGCTATCGTCGGTCAGCAGATGGCGATACAGCGCCGCCGCATCAATCTGCCCGCGCTGGCCGCGTACCTCATGAATACGCGCATCGAACGGACGACGCGAACCCAGCGCCGCTTCGGTGGTTAACGCCCCGCAAACGACCGCGGAGGCGAACAGATCTTCGGCTTCGAACAAACCGCGCAGGGCAAAAGCGGTCGAGGCCTGGGTGCCGTTGAGTAGCGCCAGCCCCTCTTTCGCCGCCAGGGTAATCGGCTCCAGCCCAACCTGACGCAGCGCTTCGGTAGCCGGCAGCCATTCGCCGCCGCGTACCCGCGCTTTGCCTTCGCCAAGCAGGGTCAGCGACATATGCGCCAGCGGCGCGAGGTCGCCGGAGGCGCCGACGGAACCTTTCGCCGGGATCCACGGCGTCACGCCGGCATTCACCAGGCCAATCAGCGCCTGGATCACGCTCAGGCGGATCCCGGAGAAACCGCGGGACAGGCTGTTAATCTTCAGCACCATAATCAGGCGCGCAAGGTCATCGTCCAGCGGCTCGCCAACGCCCGCCGCATGGGACAGCACCAGCGAACGCTGCAGGTTCTCCAGATCTTCCGTCGAGATCCGGGTCTGCGCCAGCAGGCCAAAACCAGTGTTAATGCCGTAGGCAGTCCGCCCTTCGGCAAGGATGGCGTTGACGCAGGCCACGCTCTCGTCGATGGCGGCAAACGCGCCGCTGTCGAGGGTAATATTCACCGGGTGGCTGTAGATGTCGCGGAGCTGCGACAGGCTGAGTTGACCCGGGATCAGAGTTAAAGATTTCATTTCGCGTTCCCCTGCGTTGCCGCGACCATCGGAAGATTGAGACCCTGTTCTGCTGCGCATTCAATGGCAATCTCGTACCCCGCGTCGGCATGACGCATCACACCGGTGGCCGGGTCGTTGTGCAGGACGCGGGCGATACGCGCCGCCGCTTCATCGGTGCCATCGCAGACGATAACCATCCCGGAGTGTTGCGAGAAGCCCATGCCTACCCCGCCGCCGTGGTGCAGCGACACCCAGGTCGCGCCGCTGGCGGTGTTGAGCAGGGCGTTGAGCAGCGGCCAGTCGGAGACCGCGTCAGAGCCGTCGCGCATCGCTTCGGTTTCGCGGTTTGGGCTGGCGACGGAGCCGGAGTCAAGGTGATCGCGGCCAATGACGATCGGCGCGGAGACTTCGCCGCTGCGCACCATTTCGTTAAACGCCAGGCCCAGCTTCTGCCGCCATTCCAGACCGACCCAGCAGATACGCGCCGGCAGCCCCTGGAAGCTGATGCGCTCGCGCGCCATATCCAGCCAGTGGTGCAGATGCTTATCATCCTTAATGATCTCTTTCACTTTGGCGTCGGTTTTGTAGATATCCTGCGGATCGCCGGAGAGCGCTACCCAGCGGAACGGTCCGATACCCCGACAGAACAGGGGGCGGATATAGGCCGGCACGAAGCCCGGGAAATCAAAGGCGTTGCTGACGCCCACTTCCTGAGCCATCTGGCGAATGTTGTTACCGTAGTCGAAGGTCGGGACCCCCATCTCATGGAAGGCCAGCATCGCCTGCACGTGGTCGGCCATCGAGCGTTTCGCCGCCAGAATGGTGCCCTGCGGATCGGATTCGGCTTTCTGCTGATACTCTTCCCAGCTCCAGCCTTTCGGCAGATAGCCGTGCAGCGGGTCGTGGGCGCTGGTCTGGTCGGTGACCATATCCGGGCGCACGCCGCGTTTCACCAGCTCCGGCACGATCTCCGCGGCGTTGCCGCACAGGGCGATGGAGATAGCGCGACCTTCGGCAGTGTATTTCTTGATGCGCGCCAGGGCGTCATCCAGAGAAGTAGCTTGTTCGTCCACATAGCGGGTGCGCAGACGGAAATCGATGCGGCTCTGCTGGCATTCAATGTTCAGCGAGCAGGCCCCGGCCAGCGTCGCGGCCAGCGGCTGCGCGCCGCCCATGCCGCCCAGCCCGGCGGTTAGCACCCAGCGGCCTTTCAGGCTGCCCTGATAGTGCTGACGACCGGCTTCGACGAAGGTTTCGTAGGTGCCCTGCACGATGCCCTGGCTGCCAATGTAGATCCAGCTGCCAGCGGTCATCTGGCCGTACATCGCCAGCCCTTTGGCATCCAGCTCGTTGAAGTGTTCCCAGGTCGCCCAGTGCGGGACCAGGTTGGAGTTAGCGATCAGCACGCGCGGCGAGTTTTCATGGGTTTTGAAAACGCCCACCGGCTTGCCGGACTGGACCAGCAGGGTTTCGTCGCTTTCCAGGTTCTTCAGCGCCTTCACGATAGCGTCATAGCATTCCCAGTTGCGCGCTGCGCGACCAATACCGCCATAGACCACCAGCTCGTGCGGGTTTTCGGCGACATCGGGATCGAGGTTATTCATTAACATACGCAGCGGGGCTTCGGTCAACCAGCTCTTCGCGGTCAGCGTCGTGCCTCTTGGCGCACGGACGTCCAGCTGGCGATATTTGCTTTGCGACATCGGGGTTTCTCCTGACAATGAACGTTGTTTACGTAGATACATATACTTGTCTATACAAGCATGCGCAAGCCAGGATTTAACAGAAATGATACAATTTTGTTATATTGCGTCAGCAATCACGTTTTGCTGACGCCAGTGTGGATCAGGAGCCAAAGCGGCCCTGCAGACGATAACGGCTGCCGGGGAACAGCAGGCGCGCGTGGGAAACGATATGGGTTGTCGACCAGGTGCGGCGACGGATCAGCAGGCAGGGATCGTGGGCGTGAATATGCAGCAGCGCGCACTCTTCCGCTGTGGCCTGCACCGCTTCAACAATATGTTCACCTTCGGTTAACGGGGCGATCAGCGACAGATAATCATGGGGCGTGGTGGCGGTATAATCCTGCTGGAGATAGTCCGGCACCACCGCGGCATTGACGCAGCGATCTTCGATTTGTACCGGCACCTCGTTTTCGTAATGCACCATCAGCGAATGAAAGATGCGGGTGCCTTCCGCTACGCTGAGCGCCGTCGCCTGAATATGATCCGCCCGGGTCTCCTCCAGCAGCAGCACCTCGCAGCGGTGCTGATGGTGACGGGCAAGAATTTCTTCGGCAATGCTGCGCACCTCAAACAGCGCCGACTGCCCTTTCGGCTCGGCGACAAAGGTCCCCACCCCTTGCAACCTGACCAGCAGGCCTTCATCCGTTAGCTCGCGCAGCGCGCGGTTGATGGTCATCCGGCTGAAGCCGAACTGGGCCACCAGCTCCGCTTCCGAAGGGATACGGTCATGCGGTCGCCAGACGCCGCTGTGAATTTTTTCACCGATAGCCTGCTTCACCTTCTCATAAAAAGGCGCGGGCGCGGAACGGGGTTGCTGTGAAAACATAGCCTGGCTTTCCTTTTGCAAAATGGGCGGCGAAACACCCAGAATATACCGGAATGGCTACTGCCACCAATGGGCGATTTGCCATGCCAGACGGGCCGCCGCGCGGGCGCCCTGACCGTCAATGTCAAACTGCGGGTTGAACTCCACCAGATCCACCGCCTGCAGCTTACCGCTGCGGCACAACGGCTCTACGATGCGCAGCAGGGTCGCCAGCGGCACGCCCAGCGCCGCCGGCGCGGATACCGCCGGCATTTCGCGCGCCGGCAGCACGTCGAGATCGATGGTCAGATACAGACGGTCGAATTGCGCGATATTGCGCTCAAGCTCCGCCAGCACCCGGGTTTCAAAGGCCTCTAATACCTGTAGATCCTCCACAATAGCCACCTCGCGCCGCGCCGCTTCCTCCCAGAGCGCCTGGGTGTTGGCCGCCCGACTGACCCCAATGCAGGTATAGTAAAAACCGCGCTGCTGCGCGTCACACTCCAGCGCCAGCTGGCGGAACGGCGTCCCGGAGCTGGCGCACTCGGCAAAGCGCAGATCCAGATGCGCATCGAGGTTAATAATGCCCACTTTTTCGCCGGGGAAGGCATCCAGTATCCCGGCGCCGTGACCGAAGGCGGTCTCGTGGCCACCGCCCAGTACCAGCGTGCGTTTGCCGGCGCGCTGGCAGGCGGTCACCGCCTCGCGCAGCGCCTGATGCGCGGCTTCCAGCTGGTCGCCTTCGACGCTAATCGTGCCCATATCCACGCAGCGGTCGTGGCCCTGATGGCTGGCCATATTGGCCAGCGCCCGGCGTAGGGTCGCCGGGCCGTCAGCCGCTCCGGTACGCCCTTTGTTGCGCCGGACGCCTTCGTCACAGGCGAAGCCGAGCAGCGCGATATCGCCGGGCATCTCCTGCGGCGCGAAGCGTTCGGCGCGGGGAATGGTCTGGAACAGACGCAGCGCATTCGGCGCTTCCGCGCTGTCGTCGCGACCTTGCCAAAGGTTAGCGGGGGTAGCTTGCCACAGCATCATTGTAGTTCTCCTCGTACCACACGCTGCCAGAGCGGACTGCGCCCCGGCTCATACACCATCTCGACCGGATGCTCAGCATCCCAGATGGCAAAGTTCGCCACAAAGCCCGCCGCCAGCTGGCCGTGGCTGTTCTGCCGCCCCAGCGCCCGCGCGGCATGGCGCGTCACGCCGGCCCACGCCTCTTCCGGCGTCAGGCCAAATTTGACGCAGGCCATGTTCATCGCCAGATGCAGGCTGGCGAAGGGGCTGGTGCCGGGGTTGAAATCCGTCGCCACCGCCATCGGCACCTGGTACTTGCGCAACAGTTCCACCGGTGGTTTGCGGGTTTCATTGAGGAAGTAGAACGCGCCGGGCAGCAGGGCCGCCACGGTGCCGCTCTCGCGCATCGCCGCCACCCCCTCTTCCGTCAGATATTCGATATGGTCGGCGGACAGTCCGTGATAACGGCTCACCAGCTGCGCGCCGCCCAGCGAGGAGAGCTGCTCAACGTGACCTTTAACCGGGATGCCTAGCGCCTGCGCCGCCTGAAACACCCGCTCGGTTTGCTGCGGGCTGAAACCGACGTTTTCGCAGAAGACGTCGACGCTTTCAAACAGTCCCTCCCGCCAGAGCGTCGGCAGGATCGTCTCGCAGACCAGCGTAATATAGCCGTCGGCGTCGCCTTGATATTCCGGCGGCGTGGCGTGGGCAGAGAGCAGCGTCGCCGAAAGCTCGACGCCATTGTCGTCGGCCAGCTGGCGGGCGACCCGCAGCATTTTGCGCTCGTTTTGCAGATCGAGACCGTAGCCGGATTTGATCTCCAGAGTGGTCACCCCTTCACGCAGCAGGCGGGCCAGCCGCGGCTGGGCCAGCGCCAGCAGCTCGGCTTCGCTGCTGTCGCGGGTGGCGCGCACGGTGGCATTAATCCCCCCGCCGCTGGCGCTGATGGTCTGATAGGAGACGCCGTTCAGACGCTGCTCCCACTCCTGGGCCCGGCTGCCGCCGAAGACGAGATGGGTGTGGCAGTCGATTAATCCCGGCGTGACCAGCCGGCCTTCGAGATCGATCCTGCGCCCGCTGGGAAGGTCATCTTCGGCGACGATCGCCGCAATGCGACCGTCGTGGACCAGCAGCGCGTGGCGCTCCAGCAGACCGTACGGTTGAGCGTGGTCGGGGTTCAAGGTGGCGAGACGGGCGTTTCGCCAGATAACGAGTTCGGAAGTGGCTTCAGTCATAGCGCTTAACTTGTCATGGGTTGTATAGACATTTATTTTCATAACGCCGGGAATGTCAACAAAAGCGCGACTAAATGTTATTTATTTGTGACTAGGGACCGTCCCGGAACAGCGTTCATTGCGTAAAGAAGGTAAGTTTTTCAGCCCGCATCTTCCCGTTTCGTTCAAGTTAGTATAAAACAGCAGGTTTTAAAGGACTTATACCCTGGCGTCTCAGCCGGGGTATTTCACTACGCTTAATTTTGCCCGGAGCAACATGAACACATATTCCGTTTCCCGTCTGGCGCTGGCGCTGGCCTTCGGCGTGACGCTGTCCGCCTGTAGCTCGACGCCTGCCGATCAACAGCCCTCAACGCAGACTGCACCGGGCACCACCGCGCGTCCCATTCTGAACGCCGATGAAGCGAAAAACTTTACCCCGGCGGCCTATTTCCAGTCGCTGAACCCCAATGCCGCGGCCTGGACGCCGTCCGCCATCAGCCTGCCGGCGCAGCCTGACTTTATCGTCGGCCCGGCGGGAACCCAGGGCGTGACCCATACCACCGTCCAGGCAGCGGTGGATGCGGCAATTGCCCGCCACTCTAACCGTCGCCTGTTTATCGCCATCATGCCGGGCGAATACCCGGGCACCGTCTACGTTCCGGCGGCGCCGGGCGCCCTGACTCTGTATGGTACCGGCGATAAACCGATTGACGTAAAAATCAGCGAAGCCATTGATTCTGAAATGGATCGCAACACCTGGCGTCGTCTGGTCAATCCGGGTGGTAAATACATGCCGGGCAAACCGGCGTGGTATATGTTCGACAGCTGCCAGAGCAAATCCACCGCCACCGTCGGCGTGATGTGCTCCGCGGTCTTCTGGTCGCAGAATAACGGCCTGCAGCTGCAGAACCTGACCATCGCCAACAACCTTGGCGACAGCGTCGATGCCGGTACCCACCAGGCCGTTGCCCTGCGCAGCGATGGCGACCAGGTGCAGATCGATAAGGTGAACATTCTTGGCCGCCAGAACACCTTCTTCGTGACCAACAGCGGCGTGCAGAACCGTCTGCAGGACAACCGTCAGACTCGCACCCTGGTAACCAACAGCTATATTGAAGGCGACGTGGATATCGTTTCTGGCCGTGGCGCCGTGGTGTTTGATAACACCGACTTCCGCGTGGTGAACTCCCGTACTCAGAAAGAAGCCTATGTCTTCGCGCCGGCCACCCTGAAGAGCGTGACCTACGGCTTCCTGGCGACTAACAGCCGCTTCACCGCCTCCGGGGATAACGTCGCGCAGCTCGGCCGCGCGCTGGATGTTGACGGTAACAGCAACGGTCAGGTCGTGATCCGCGACAGCGCCATCAACGAAGGCTTTAATATCGCCCAGCCGTGGGCGGCAGCGGTAGGCTCCGGCCGTCCGTTCAGCGGCAACACCGGCAGCGCGGATGACAAAGGCAATCTGCAGCGCAACCTCAACGACAACAGCTTCAACCGCATGTGGGAATATAACAACCGCGGCGTGGGAAGCAGCGTGGTCGCCGAGCCGAAACAGTAAAGCGCAACAAGCGTGAAGCATAATAAAAGAGGGGGCGATGCCCCCTCTTTCCTTTTTCGTTCAGCGCTTCACGCCGTCAGGCGGTTCGCCATTTGCGGGTCAGCGGTTTTTCCAGCTCCACGATCAGGAACATGGCGAAGCCGATGATAAAGGTGATCACCCAGTAGCGGAACGGCAGCCCGGTGGTGCCAAACAGCATCTGCATAAACGGCGCATAGATAATCAGCAGCTGCAGCACCAGCAGCACGCCGCTGACGATCCAGATCCCCTTGTTAGCCAGCAAACCTTTGGTTAACGAGAAACCATCCGACACGCGGCAGTTCAGCATATAGAACCACTGGGCGGTGACCAGGGTCTGCAACAGCACGGTACGGATAAACTCCGGCGAATAGCCGCGCGGCTGCAGCCAGGCTTCGAGAATAAAGGCGCTGACCGCAATCATCGACCCCACAAACGCCACGCGCCAGATGGCAAACCCGTCCATGACGTGAATTTTCGGGTCGCGCGGCGGCCGCCGCATAATATTTTTCTCACCGGCTTCAAACGCCAGACCAAACGACAGCGTGGCGGAGGTGGCCATGTTCATCCACAGGATCAGCACCGGCGTCAGCGGCAGCACGTTGCCTGCCAGCAGCGCGATCACGATCAGTAAACCCTGCGCAAGGTTGGTCGGCATGACAAAAAGAATGGTTTTCTTCAGGTTGTCATACACCCGGCGCCCCTCGCGGACCGCGCTGGCGATGGTGGCGAAGTTGTCGTCGGTCAACACCATATCGGCGGCTTCCTTGGTGACTTCGGTTCCCTTGATCCCCATCGCCACGCCGACGTCAGCCTGCTTCAGCGCCGGGGCATCGTTCACCCCGTCTCCGGTCATGCCGACAATCTCTTTCTTGCTCTGCAGAGCCTGCACCAGACGGAACTTATCTTCCGGGCTGGTGCGGGCGAAGATATCGAACTGCTGCGCGGCGACGCTCAGCTGCGCGTCGTCCATCACCTCCAGCTCGCGCCCGGTGATGGCGTTACCCGCATTGCCAATCCCCAACATTTTGCCGATGCTCATCGCCGTTTGCGGATGGTCGCCGGTGATCATCTTCACGCGGATCCCGGCCTGCAGGCAGTCGGCAATCGCCGTGATCGCTTCCGGACGTGGCGGATCCATCATCCCGGCAACCCCTAATAAAATGACCCCCTGCTGCAGATCCTGATGGGTCAGCTCGGTCTGGCCTGCGGCAGCCGGCTTCCAGGCCGCGGCCACCATGCGCAGCCCCTCCCGGGCGTACTCTTCAATTTTGCTTTCCCAGTACGGGAGATCCAGCGGCTGCAGTCCGTTGTCGCTCTGCTGATACTGGCACAGGCGGAACAGAACGTCAGGCGCGCCGGTGACCAGCACCACCTCCTCTTCGCCCAGCCGGTAAAGCGTCGACATGTATTTATATTGCGAATCAAAAGGAATTTTACTACGCAGCTCGCTGGGCTGCGGCGCCAGGGTTATCTTCGCCGCCAGCACCTTCAATGCCCCCTCGGTGGGGCCGCCGGTAATTTTCCACAGCCCGCCTTCCTCTTTGATAAGCTGGCTGTCGTTACACAGATCGATAGTGCGCAGATAGCGCTCAAGAAGCGATCCTGGCGCCACGGCGATCGGCGTCGGGTCGTCGATGGCATGGATTTTACCGACCGGCTCATAGCTGTCCCCTTCCACCCGATAGACGCTGTCCGCGGTGATCACCGCCTTCACCGTCATTTCGTTCATGGTCAGGGTCCCGGTTTTATCCGAGCAGATAACGGTCATCGCACCGAGGGTTTCCACCGTCGGCAGCTTGCGGATAATCGCTTTCTGACGGGCCATCGCCTGCACGCCAAGCGACAGAATAATCGAGATAATCGCCGGCAACCCTTCCGGGACCGACGCCACCGCGAGGCTAATTAACGACAGCATCAGTTCGGAGACCGGCATATCGCGGAACAGCAGGCTAAAGACGAACAGCGCCGCCATCATCACCAGAATGAGGATAAAAATGGCTTTGCCCAGCTTATCCATCTGCACCAGCAGCGGCGTGCGATGTTTCTCAATGCCCGCCATCATCTGGTTGATGTGGCCCAGCTCGGTATCGCCGCCGGTGGCCACCACGATCCCTTTCCCCGCCCCTGAGCTGACGGTGGTCCCGGAAAACACCAGGTTGCTGCGATCGCCGAGCGGCAAATCACCGCTTAGCGGCTCGGTGGTTTTTTCCACCACCGTCGACTCGCCGGTGAGGATTGCCTCTTCCACCCGCAGGTTGTGCGCCTCAATCACCCGTAAATCGGCGGGGATTCGGTCGCCGGCGCGGATCACCACGATATCGCCGGGCACCAGCGAGGTGGTGGGGATGGTTTCATGGTTGCCCTGGCGGATCACCACCGCCTCGCTGGAGAGCATATTACGGATACTCTGCAGCGATTTTTCCGCATTACTCTCCTGAATGAAGCCGATCAGCGCATTGACCACCGCCACCGCGAGGATCACTGACATGTCGATCCAGTGGCCCATTACCGCCTTGAGCAGCGCCGCCGCCAGCAGGACGTAGATCAGCACATCGTTAAAATGCACAATAAAACGCAGCCAGGCGGGTTTACCCGGCTTCTGCGGCAGGGCGTTTTCGCCATACTGCTGCAGGCGCGTGGCCGCCTCTGTTCCGCTAATCCCGTCCGGCGAACTCTGCACGCTGGCGAGCGTCTCCTCGACGGAGCGCTGATAGTAGGGCGCCCCCGGTTTATCTGTATTCATACTCTCTCCCTCGATTTATGAAGCGGAAGTCAGGACGACATCCCGCCGTCATCAGCGCACAACGAAAACCGGTACATGGGCATAGCGCACGATATTGGCCGCTTCCGAGCCCAGCAGGTGAGTCTGGATCCCCGGATTGCGTGAACCGACAATCACTACGTCCGCTTTTAGCTCATCGGCCAGGGCGATCACTTGATCGCGAACATTGCCACTGCGCACATAAAGATGGCTGGCGTCTTCCGCCAGGCCATTTTTTTTAACCAGCTCGGTCAGTTTTTCCTTAGCGGTAGTAATCAAATGGTCTTCCATCTTTCGGGCATCAGAGATAAATCCACGCGTTAACACCGGAGAGAATGCCGGAATGACATGGACAAGATGAATTTGCCCGGCAGAATGTTGGGCAAGGAATTTTGCATGAGAGAGCGCTTTGTCGGCCAGGCCTGCATCAAAAACGTCAACGGGAACAACGATATTTTTATACATGAGATAATCCTTTTATTACCAATACAATGCGTAGTGATGAATAACCCCATACTTGGGGAGGAACGAAATCTCAACAACAGAAGCGGCGAGCAGAATAGATGTTATTAAACGTAGCACAGGAAAATTAACATTAGAAAATGACGGATTAATAGACTGAAAAATATTATAAAAAGCTCTTATCACCTGCGAATCTCCTGCCCTTTCCCCAACGATGCCGCCAACGCTCGGGGTATTCACTTTTTTAACACTTCACCTTTTCTCCGACTATGCTGATTACAAGCAGGAGTGCCGCTCCGAATGTCCAGTGGTTACAGCGAGGGCCGAATTAAATGACATTTGCGGTTCGGGTGGGTGTTAAGGGAGAAAATCATGTTTGGTTATAGCCTGTTACGTCTGGGATTCTTTGTCGCGTTGGCCATTGTCGCCTGCACGCTGGTGGGACTATTCACCTATCTGGTTGTCGCCGCCCTCGCCGAATAAGCGTGCGCCGCGTAATAAAAATGTAAAATAAATCCTGAATCTGAGGGGAATACTGTGAACCGTTATTTTTCTCTCATCCCGGTTGTTATTTTATTGGCAACCGCTTGCGATCAGAAATCGCCGTCCGTCGAGTCCGCCCCGCGCATGGTCAAGGTGGCGCAGGTGACCGCCGTGGGCAATACCCAGCAGCGAACGTTTCCGGCACGTATCGAGTCTGGCGACTCCACCGAGCTGTCGTTTAAGCGGGGGGGCCAGGTGGAATCGCTGGATATTCGCCAGGGGGCGACCATCGCCCAGGGACAAACGCTGGCGCGCCTGAATGCCCGCGAGGCCCAACAGCGGGTCAATGAGCGACAAACGGCGGCCACCCTCGCCCAGCGTCAGTTCGACCGCTTCCAGACCCTGGCGGGACGTCAGGCCATCTCCCAGGCGGAAATGGACGTGCAGCGCGCCAATCGCGATGCCGCCAACGCGGCCTTAAAAATCGCCCGTGAAGAGCTGGCGCAAATGAGCCTCACCGCGCCCTTCGGCGGGATTGCCGCCGGCGTGCATATCCGCAACCATCAGGTGGTCGCCGCCGGCCAGCCGGTGATCACCCTGACGCGGACCGACCTGCTGGATGTAGTCTTCAGCATTCCCGAAAATCTGTTCACTTCCCTGGATATCCGTAATACCGCCTACCGTCCCGTCGTCAGGATCAATACCCTGCCGGGCCGCGAATTTACGGCGGAATACAAAGAGCATACCGGCAGCAGCGATAACAGCACCCTCACCTGGCAGATCATTTTAACCATGCCGCGGCCGGATGATTTTCCCACCGTCGGCGGGGTTAGCGGCACCGTGACGGTCAACCTCGGCAATTTACCGGCCAGCGCCGGAAGGGAAACCCTCGTGGTGCCAGTGGAGGCGGTGTTTAACCCGGATAACCGGCCGAAGAATGAACCCATCGTCTGGGTGGTGAAAGGCGACAATGCGCATCGGTTTCTTGAAGAGCGCAAAGTCACCGTCGGCGAGGTGACCGCGCAGGGAGTGACTATCACCGACGGTCTCCACGCGGGTGAGCAGGTGGTCGCGGCGGGCGTGAGCGAGCTGCATGCCGGGCAGCCGGTGCGGATCTGGACGCGTGAACGAGGATTATAAATGGACATTTCCCGTCAGTTTATTAATAACCCGACCCGCGTCTGGTTAGCCATTCTGCTGCTGGGGGTGGGGGGTCTGTTCGCCCTGCTCAATATCGGCCGTCTGGAAGATCCTGCCTTCACCATTAAAACGGCGGTGATCGTCACCCACTACCCTGGCGCGTCCGCTCAGCAGGTGGAGGAGGAGGTGACCCTGCCGCTGGAAAATGCGATTCAGCAGCTTCCCTCACTGGATAACGTCAGCTCCATCTCCTCAAATGGCTTATCGCAAATTACGGTGAATATCGCTTCGCAGTACCATTCCAGCGAGCTGCCGCAAATCTGGGATGAGCTACGTCGCCGCGTCGGTGACGCCAGCCGACTTTTCCCGGCTGGCGTCGTGACCCCCTTCGTCAATGACGACTTTGGCGATGTGTTTGGCTTTTTCTTCGCCATCTCGGGCGACAGTTTTACCAACCCCGAACTGGTGCGCTATGCCGAACAGCTGCGTCGGGAGCTGGTGCTGGTTCCTGGGGTCGGTAAAGTCGCTATCGGCGGCGTCATTCCGCAACAGATCAATGTTGATATCTCGCTGGCGAAGATGGCGGCGCGCGGGATCACGCTCAACCAGCTCGCCGCTATCCTGACCCGGCTCAACGTGGTGTCCAGCGCCGGAGAGATCCGCGTTGGCAGCGAATCGATCCGCCTTCACCCCACCGGAGAGTTTCAGAGCATCGATGAGCTGGGGGATCTGCTGGTCAGCCCTCACGGCGCCAGCGCCACCACCCGACTGCGGGATATTGCCACACTGTCGCGCGGGCTGACCGATTCGCCGTCCAGTATCTATCATGCCAACGGCCGCCAGGCGGTGACCATGGGGGTCTCTTTTATTCCTGGCGTCAACGTCATTGACGTCGGGCACGCCCTTGAAGCCCGCCTCCAGCAGATGGCCGCCGACAAACCGGCGGGGATCGACATCGCCATTTTTTACGATCAAGCGGCAGAGGTCGCCCACTCGGTCAATGGCTTTATTACCAACTTCCTGATGGCCCTTGCGATCGTGGTCGGCGTGCTGTTGGTGTTCATGGGGGTGCGCAGCGGGATCATTATCGCCCTGTCGCTGGCGCTCAACGTTCTCGGCACCCTGCTTATCATGTATATCTGGGGGATAGAGTTACAGCGGATCTCCCTCGGGGCGCTGATCATCGCCCTGAGTATGCTGGTGGACAATGCCATCGTTATTGTCGAAGGGGTGCTGATCGCCCGCCAGCAAGGTTCGCCGCTGCTGGGCGCCATTAACTATGTGATCCGCCGCTCCGCCCTGCCGCTGCTCGGCGCCACGATCATCGCCATCCTCGCCTTCGCGCCGATTGGCCTCTCGCAGGACTCCACCGGGGAGTATTGCAAATCCCTGTTCCAGGTACTGCTGATCTCGCTGATGCTAAGCTGGTTCTCCGCCCTGACCATCACGCCGGTACTCATTAAGTGGTGGTTGTTTAAGCACGCCCCGTCGGCCGCCGCGTCGGCGGAAAAAGCCGATCCATACCGCGGCCGCTTTTATCGCGGCTATCAGCAGACGCTGCGAATACTGCTGCAGCAAAAGACCGTGACCCTGGTGCTGATGGGCGCCCTGCTGGCCGCGGCTATCTGGGGCTTCACCTTCGTTCGGCAGAATTTCTTTCCGTCATCGAATACGCCCATTTTCTTTGTCGACCTGTGGCTCCCCTACGGTACCGATATTAACGCCACCGAGCAGATGACCCGCGATATTGAGCGGTCGATCGCCGGCCAGCCGGGGGTAGTCACCACCGTCGCCACCATTGGCCAGGGCAGTATGCGTTTTATTCTTACCTACAGCGGCCAGCGGCAGTACAGCAACTACGCGCAAATTATGGTGCGGATGGACGACCAGCGCGGCATCGCGCCCGTCACCCGCCACGTGGAAGCCTGGATCGCCAGAAACTACCCGCAGGTGAACGCCAGCACTAAACGCATTATGTTCGGCCCCTCCGGGGATAGCGCAATTGAGGTGCGCATTAAGGGCCCTGACCCGGATACGCTGCGCGCGCTGGCCAGTCAGGTGAGCGATATTCTCGCCGAAGATCCGGCCACCGACAGCGTGCGTAACGACTGGCAGAACCGCAGCAAGGTGATCCGCCCACAGTACTCCCCGGCGCTGGGGCGCGAGCTGGGGGTGGATAAACAGGACATTGATCATGCGCTGGAGATGAATTTCTCCGGCAGTCGCGCCGGGTTATATCGCGAGGGCGCCGATCTGCTGCCGGTGATCGTCCGGCCGCCGGCAACGGAGCGACAGGATGCCAACCACCTGAATAACGTGCTGGTCTGGAGCCAGAGCCGCCAGCAGTATATCCCGTTGAGTAACGTCATCCATGGCTTCTCACTGGAGTGGGAAGATCCATTGATTCTCCGCCGGGATCGCACCCGGGTGCTGACGGTCCAGACCGACCCCAGTCCGCCAAGCGGCCAAACCTCGGGTGATATTCTCGCCCGGGTGAAACCACGCATTGACGCATTGACGCTGCCGCATGGCTACCGTATCGAATGGGGCGGCGATGCGGAGAATTCCAGTGAGGCGCAGCAAGGGCTGTTCACGACCCTACCGCTTGGCTATCTGGTGATGTTTATCATTACGGTGCTGATGTTCAGTTCGCTAAAAAACGCTGTCGCCATCTGGCTGACCGTGCCGCTGGCGCTGATCGGCGTCACGCCCGGCTTTTTGCTGACCGGCATTCCCTTCGGCTTTATGGCCTTAATCGGCCTTCTCAGCCTCAGCGGCATGCTGATCCGCAACGGCATTGTGCTGGTGGAAGAGATAGAGCAACAAAAACAAGAGAAAGATCAACGACAAGCGATCATTGATGCGGCAACATCCCGTCTGCGGCCAATCCTGCTGACCGCCTTCACCACCGTGCTTGGCCTTGCCCCGCTGCTGCGCGATGTTTTTTTCCAGAGTATGGCGGTGGTGATTATGTTCGGTCTGGCCTTCGCCACCGTGCTGACGCTGCTGGTTCTGCCGGTGATTTACGCCTGCTTTCACCATAAGGATATGACGCCTCAACGATGAACAGTACCGGTCTGAGCATTATTAAGACACTCGGCTGTATGACAGCGGTGACTTTTTTCACCATCTATAACACCTGGGATCGCTTTGATTATGACTATCACTGGATCCTCGGGCTGCTGACCTTCGTCTCGACCATCGCCACGCCGCTGTTTTTTGTGGTAGCCGGCTATCTTGACGCGCAGACGCGCCACGACGCCAACTGGCAAATTGGCAAAATTAAAAGCGTGGTGATCGTCTTTCTGTTTTGGATGACGGTCTATTATGTCTGGGAGCCTTATCAGCGCGGCTACCTTATCCAGCCCTGGTTTATTTTCGCCCTGATCGTCATCTATACCTTCCATCCCCTGATTGCCTGGCTCAGTCAGCGGCGCGGCCTGTTTTTCACCGTGGTCCTGACGCTGCTGTGCTGCTCTTATGGTTACGACCTGCTCTCAGTGCTCTATCCGGAAAGACATCTTTTCAGCCTGGCGCCGCAGTATCGTCTGTGGACATGGCTACTTTTTTATTTAACCGGGCAGTTGTTTAACGATCCGCGAGTCACGGAGTGGATACGCGACCCGCGGGTCATTAAAGGGTCGATTATCGCCCTGCCCTTTGTCTATTTATTTACCTGGTTTTATGAGCGCCACTTTTTCTTCGCGCTGTTTAAAGCCGATCGCAATGCGTTCATTCTGACGGGGTCGCAGATTTATATTCTGATCGTCCTGCTGGTGATCGCCGCTAACGCCGTGCAGTTTAAAAAGAACCGCGAACTGAAGGAGGCGGTACTGGCGACGGTTAGCAAAGCGATGACCGGGGTCTATATTCTGCACTACTCCGTTTTTCACCTGCTGGTGATGCTGATCCCTATACACTCGTTAGCCACCAAGCTGGGAGTGATTGCGCTAACGTTTGTCCTGTCGGTGCTCATTTCCCTTGCCGCGCTCTCCAGTACGCTGCTCAAGAAGGTGATAACCCTGTAACCGACAACGCGGCGATTTAGCGGAAGCTCCACTGAATGCTGATCACAAACACGCTGGGAATAATGATGCCACTCTCAAGAGCGAAATAGTCGGTAAAGTTGTACTGGATAGCATGGTAAATATAGGGTGAAAAGCCGATCCCGGTGGCATCCTTAAAATCTTTATAGGAGCCATGATCGCCGCAATGCTCGAAGGCGTCGAAGAAGAATTCGCCGGTATAGCCGTAAACGCCTTTGAAGGTCCATCCGCTGCCGTTGTGGTACCAGTCTCTTCTCACGCCCAGCGCCAGGCAGCGATCGTCGAAGCTATTATTCATAGTGCCAATCAGCAGACTGTATTTCGAGTCTTCTGAGAATTTACGTTCCACTGAGAAAAAGTGGTTTTCGAAATTCTCAGTATATTGCCCATGGTTATTGGTCAAATGGTAAACATAGGAACCGGTATTCATCGAATAGAGGTTAATCTCTTTCGCCTGCGCGAGAGTCGCTAACCCGGCCAGGAGCATTACGGTTCTACCGCGCATTTTCCCTCCTCAGTCTTCAAGGCCTGTCCATGGACAGATAGCTTCTGCCATATTTATCCGTCGGGACAAGGGGAAAAGCCCGAGAGGGAAATGGGGGAAAGATAACGATGCCCAACCGCCACATCGTTATTAAAAAGCGTAGCACACCCCTTATCCGCCAACAAACTGAGCAAACCGACAACGAAATGACCGATGTGTTTCCCTTTACCTAATTGTGCAAAAAAAAGACAAAACCTCACCTGCTTTTCGTTATGATTAGCGTCCGACGCGGAAGAAAGCCACCTGTCGACGACAGAGTTGCTGTGTACCCCTTCCTGCGTCGGCGCTATTTCATCCAGCACGCCGGTCAAAACATCACCTTCTCATTATCGTCAGCCTCTTCCCGCCAGTTTTACAAAGGTATCTTGCACAAACCGGATTTTATGTACAAGTAATGCAAACAACAAAATTCTTTAAAATCAATCAATTAATACAAAATACAAAAATAAGTCGTTCCGTTGTACATATAGTCCTGAAAAAAGTTGTACATAGCAGAATCACCGTCTATAGTTTTGGAGTGTTAACTGCTTGTTGCGCAACGAAGCGGGGATGTTTAACGGTGGCGCGGCAAGTCAGGCGGTGGTTCCTGGTTTTGCATTTCCTGTTCGTGACTTAGCGCGTACCAATGGTACGTAGCGACTTTTATTGTCAGTTTGCGTTATACGTGGGAGAGTTCGAGCTATGCATATTAAAAATACCATTCCAGCAGAGTTTGTCTTCAATTCGGCCCTGATGAAGAATATTGAAAATACGCTCATTAAGCAGCACAGAACGATAAATAATGAGCGGATGATTACGGAAATCCAGCATCGCCTGCAAACGGAAAGTAATGAAATACTTTCCGACCTCTATTTGCAGGCGCTGGATATGCTGTCCAGCAAACCTCATCATTAATTAACCCCGCGGAGCTGGCAGCAGGCTCACCCCCGCGGTGCCGGCACGCCTGGGTCTCTATCGGCTAACTGAGGCAAATAAAATGTCACACCATAATACCTGCTATCGTACTGAACATTACGATCTGTGGTTTGATAATCGTTTTCTTCTCTACGGGATGTCGCTGATCCTGAATAGTCTGCCGGCATCTTACTTTCGCAAAAAACATGTTTTCTTTACCAGCGACAATTATTTCGCAGTACTGCAGCACAACTATAACCGTCGGGATACGTTATTTATTCTGTTAACCGAAGGCAACGATCTTAATTTTCTGAGTGAACTGCCTATGCTGCGCTTACCGGCCAATTCAACGCCGGAAGAGTTAAAGATATTTCTGCACCAGCCCACCCGCTACTATAAAACCCACCCGGCGCCGGGCGCCTCGGTGCAGTTTACCGAGCGGGAAAAGAAAGTGATTCAACTTATCAGCAATGGCGAAGCGGTCGCCAGCATTGGCCGGTCGCTGAATCTGCATATTAAAACCATTTATCAGATCCGGCTGAATCTGATTAAAAAGCTCGGCTGTAGCGGTAGGACCGATTTTTTTAATATCAGCCGCAGCGAAACCTTTAAATCCTGGAGCCAGATCCACCTGTAACCCGGCGCGTTAGCCCCGGTCTGCTTTGCGGATCGGGGCGATTAATTATTACCGTGAAAATGGATGCTGAAGCCCTGCTCTTGCCAGTGGCTGAGCAGCTCTTCCTGCAGAGGGGTGGCAGCGCGTCCGGTCCAGACGAAGATATGCTGGCCGGGAAACAGCTCGGGCCGCGGCGACTCCAGCGGTTCGGCGAGGACGTTGACGTGCCAGCCACGCTGGGAAAGACGCCATGCTTCCAGCCACAGACGGGTCCTGTCCTCATTGCTCCAGCCCACCAGCAGCGTCTCCCTGCCGTTCTTCTTACGCGCTTCGGCAAGAAACAGCGCCACGCAGTCAATCAACAGACCATCCAGCATACTGCTAATCACCAGCGAGGTATTCTGATCGAGCTTCAGACGCTGACGTACCGGCACTAACAGGCTATCGATGAGCGTGTCGACGGGGTGTTGATGGCTTAGCGCCATTAATTTGGCACGGATTCTGGCAGGCTGCATATAACGCAGAATGGACATCATCTCTTCCTGAAGATGCGCGGATTCGTCGCGCGCCGCCGGCAGGTTATCCTCCAGCAGCGCTTTAACTTTCCCTACTGATACACCACGCTCTATCCAGCGCTTGATCTCTTCAATGCGCAGGATATCTTCTTCATCAAATTGTCGATGCCCGCCTTCGCTACGCTGCGGCTTCAGTAGCCCGTAACGACGCTGCCAGGCGCGCAGGGTGACCGGATTGATTCCGCAACGTTCGGCGACTTCACCGATACTGTAAAACGCCATAGCAGCCTCACATCAACCTGATACTTTAATACCTAAACTAACGAATTCAGGCATCCTGTACAACTCTATTTTCTTGTACAGATAAAGATATCAGGTTGTGGCTCACAGCGCTTGGGAAAAAGATGAAAAAATAATTAGCTGATTTCGAGATGGATCATTTTTTCTCTGGCCAGGCGACGGCAGGCAAGCCCCCCAGGCGCGCGCTGGCGAACAAATTCCCCTGAAACTGTGAAATACCGGCTGATTCCAGCCACATCCACTCTTCAGCGCGCTCAACGCCGACGGCTGAGACCGCAATCTCCAGTGAAAAACAGCATTTGATAATCGCCTGTACAATCGACTGGCGCGGCCCATCCTGGTGGATATTGCGGATCAGCTCATGGTCGATTTTAATTCTGTCGGGCTGGTATTGCGCCAGCAGTGACAGCCCGGCAAACCCGGCGCCGAAGTGGTCGATGGCGAGATTGATGCCCGCCCCCTTTAGCTTTCGCACCGCATCGGTAAAATCATCCATCCGCGAAATCACTTCCCGCTCGGTAAACTCGACAATAATCTGCTCAGGAATAAGATCATTACGCTGAATTTGATCGAGCAGGAAACCCACCGCGTTCGGCGCTTTAACCAGCGTCATCGGCAGTAGATTAATACTTAACGCCTTATTACGTAACCCTAATTTCCCCGCCAGCGACAGCGCCACCCGTTTACTGTGCAGATCGGCGAGATAAATGTCGTCACCGGAAAGCCCGGCAAAATAGGCGCCAGGCGACTGGCCGTCCGGTGCGCGTAACAGCGCTTCCCACGAAATAATTTCGCAGGCGAAAGGGTCGACGATCGGCTGGAAGGCAAAGGACCAGCTTTCATTATTATCACTTATCGGGGTATCAGGATAGAAAGTATTCTGATCGGGGATAAATACCCAGCTGTCAGCGGAAGGAATCTCAAAATAGTTCGCTTTTTCCGTTGATTCGACGAAGGTACGGAAAAATTGCAGTGCCCGGTCGTCATAGGTGAGCTGATATTTTGAGGTCCCGCGGTCCATCACCGTCTGCAGCACTTCCTCGCGATCATGTTCGCGTAAATCAAACAGTTCCATGCCGACATTACCGAAACGGCGGGACGGCGCATAGTCGCACAGAAGCTCCACCAGGTTATAGTGGCGGGGATCGCGGCAAATATGCTGATAAATATCCCGAACCTTTTCTTCAGGCCCCTCAATGAGTTGAAAAAAATGCGTCCCGTTAAAAAGTAAAATACCGGTGACATCCGCCTGCCCATTTCTCTCGTTTGCCCTGGCAACCATGGCCTCGATCGATTTGAATGAGACATTGTCGCAAATATGGCTGCGATAAATGATGGTGGTTAGCATAGTGATTCCAGATGGGAGGGATAAGCATTCACAGTAGCAGTTATCAGGCTAATCGTCTTGTAAAACTAGGTTTTGTCTTAACAAAAAAGATACACTAAAAATCCATGTTTTGTGCAAGGCTTTTGCATTTTTCTTTTCTTGTACAACATGCAACGCTAACCCCTACCTTCACAAGCCAGAAACACACTAAACATAAAAAATTAACCGATTATAAATCAAAATGTTAACACGTTTTGAATCATTTCTGTGCAACTTTGTGTGTACAGGTTAGTAAATATTGTATAAGTTTAATGGCAGTTAACAGATGAATGAAATGAAAGGAGCACATATGCAGCAGAATGGTTACATTCCAGATACAGCGAACGCAATTGCCCAGTATTTCAACAAAGCATCGTTACCTTCCCAGCAGGAAACGCTGGGTCAGATTGTGATGGATATTCTCAACGAAGGGCGTCATCTCAACCGCAAAGCGCTGTGCACCAAACTGTTGAGCCGCCTCGACCGCGCCCGTGCCCCCGAGGAAGAGAGTCACTATCAGACCTTAATTGGTCTGCTGTTTGCCGGTCAGGAATAACGTCATCGATCGTCGCCTGTTGCGCCGCAGTAGCAGATGAGGGGCGATCGCTTCCACAAACCTGCTGCTGACCTGAATGCCCGTTCGCAGATTCAGGGAGAGAGTGGCATGCAGAGAGACGGTTATGAATAGCAGTGAAACTGAGGAAATCACCGATGAGATCATCGGCGAGGCGGTGCTCGCGCTTCTGAAAACGAATCGCCCGATTACCACTCCGACCCTGCTGGTTCGACTTCGGTTGATGCAGGCGACAGAGTCAGACCGACAGCGAAGAAAGCTCATCGCTGCCGTGATCGAAGAAATTTGCGCGAAGCTTGCCCGTCAGCGCAAGCAAGCGCCTTTGCAGGTAAAGAAAATCAATGGCCGTTGGGAAACCCGAGGTTCGCCGACACAAAGCGCCATGGCGCTGGAAGGTAAAAAGATCCACTGAGTCTCCCAACCATGGTGAATAACACAGAGTGAGAATGTGATGAGACAGACTATGCATCAGCAACCCGATATTTACGCAGGACTGCAGGACACCGCGCTCTCCGACTATTTCCGTAACGCCGGTGATAAGCTGGTTGATGAGTCCGCCGTGATGTCGCTGGCCATCAACAGTATTCTCCAGTCCGAGGGTCACCTGAACAATAAGGCCATTATTTTATGGCTGATTCAGGCGCTGGAAAGCACCGATGACGTGGTGACCGCTGACGTGATCCGTAAAACGCTGGAGATTGTCGTCGGCTACACCATGGACGATATCTAAGGTTTTCACGCTTCAGGTCTACCAGGGCAACACCTTCCCTACAGAGCCTGTCCGCTCTGATCAAAAAAACCTCGCTCACGCGAGGTTTTTTCTTTTACCGCCTGACGGATCAGTGAGCGTTGACCACCACCCACATCGGTCCCTGCCCGACCGCATAGCGGCCTTTCTCCTGCAGCAGCCCCTGCTCGCCGGTAATTTCGTACACCGCGATATGGTGCGACTTCTGCCCGGCGGCAATCAGATACTTACCGCTGTGATCGAGATTGAAGCCGCGCGGCTGGGTCTCGGTCGGCTGATAGCCTTCCACCGCCAGCACGCTACCATCTTCCGACACGCTGAACACCGTGATGATGCTGGCGGTACGATCGCAGGCGTACAAATGACGCCCGTCCGGAGTGATATGAATATCCGCCGCCCAGCGCACGCCGGTGAAATCAGGCGGCATCATATCCAGAGTTTGTACACATTCGATGTTGCCATTCGGGTCTTTCAGCTCCCAAACGTCAATTGAGCTGTTCAACTCATTGACGCAGTAACCATACTGCTGGTTCGGATGGAACACCATGTGGCGCGGACCCGCCCCCTCGACGGTGGTGACTTCCGCTGGCTCCTGGGCGGAGAGGAAACCATCTTCGCTGAGGGTAAACAGGCAGATGCGATCCTGCTTCAGCGCCGGCACCCACAGGGTACGGTTGTCCGGGGAGATATTGGCCGAGTGGCAGCCTTCCAGCCCTTCCACCACGGTGATAGTTTCACCCGGCAGGCCATCCTGCAGCGGGGTCACGCTGACGCAGCCCTGATTGTAGGAGGCGCTGAAGACAAAGCGGCCATGATGATCGGTAGAAATGTGGGTCGGGCTGCCCGGCAGCGCCGCTTCTCCCGCAAAGGTCAACGCCCCGTTATCCGGCGTGATGCGATAAGCTAACACGCGAAACTCCGGACGAACGCCAACGTACAGATACTCCTTATTGGGACTGACCACCATCGGCTGGACCTGACCCGGGGCATCAACCACCTGCACCAGCGTCAGTTTGCCGTCCGCTTCAAGACTCCAGACGTGGATTTGTTGGCTTTCCGGGCTGGCGGTATAAACGGTTTGTTTCATGACTACTCCTTCCCTCACTGCACGTGGATTTTTCATTTTCAGGATAACAGCACCCTGAAAATTATAAGACATCCGCCCATGATACTCGCATCGCCGACCGAATTACCGACGGAAGGCGGCACAAAGGGCATACAGACATTCACGGCAGATGTGGAAAAATTGGTCCTGACGCCACGGCGGTGTACCATCATGGCCAGGTACTTTTCAACATCAACCGGAAATAACACATGACAACACGCGTGATTGCCCTGGATTTAGACGGCACCCTGCTTACCAGCAAAAAAACCATCCTGCCCGCTTCGCTGGAAGCGCTGGCCCGCGCCAGAGAGGCGGGCTACCAGGTGATCGTCGTTACCGGACGTCATCACGTCGCTATTCATCCTTTTTATCAGGCACTGGCCCTCGATACACCTGCAATTTGTTGTAATGGCACTTATTTGTATGATTATCACGCAAAAAAGGTTTTGGCGGCCGATCCTATGTCGGTGGAACACGCGGTAAGCCTCACCGCCATGCTCGCCGAACAGCAGATCCACGGTCTGGCCTATGTGGATGACGCGATGCTTTACGAACAGCCCACCGGGCATGTGATCCGCACCCGCAACTGGGCGCAGGCGCTACCGGAGGATCAGCGCCCGGTCTTCAGCCAGGTCGACTCGCTGGCGCAGGCGGTCCGCGAGGTCAAGGCGGTATGGAAATTCGCCCTCACCGACGATGACATTCCCCGTCTGCAGCGCTTTGCGCAGGAGGTCGGCGAGACGCTGGGCCTGGCGTGCGAATGGTCGTGGCACGACCAGGTGGATATTGCCCGCGCCGGCAACAGCAAAGGCAAACGCCTGGCGCAGTGGGTCGCTGACCAGGGGCTGTCGATGCAGAATGTGGTGGCCTTCGGCGATAACTACAACGATCTGAGTATGCTGGAAGCAGCAGGCACCGGGGTGGCGATGGGCAATGCGGTGGACGAGGTCAAAGCCCGCGCCAACGTGGTCATCGGGGACAATGAGTCCGCCAGCATCGCCGAGTTTATCTACCGTCAGCTGCTGTGATCAGGCGGCGATCGACACGCTTTTGATCTGGGCAAACACCTGCTGGCCTGGCGCTATCGCCAGGTCATCCCGCGCCCACGGGCTGATTCGAGCCCACAGAGGATGGCCGCTCACCCTGAGCTGAACCTCGATCTGTCCGTTGACCTCCAGACACTGAACCACCTCGGCGCGCAAGATGTTGCGGATGCTGGTGGCGGACGGTTGGGCCAGCACCAGCGAAACATCCGACGCCTGAATGCGGATCCGCGCGGTATCACCTGCGGGACGTTCGAGCCGGTTGACCCACAGCATTTGATCCCCCAGCGTCAGCGCGGTCATCGCGTACTGCGGATGCTGCGCGGCGATGGTGGCGCTGAGGATCGTACTCTGCTGTTCCGCCGGCAACCAGGGGTGCATCACGCTGCTGCTCCAGACCTCCTCCAGCGGACCGAAAGCCTTCACCTTACCGGCCTCCAGCACCAGCACGCGATCGGCCAGATGCTGGATCTCGTCCAGCGAGTGGCTGACGTAAAGCATCGGAATATGGATCTCCTGCGCCAGTCGCTGCAAATAGGGCAACAGTTCGCGTTTGCGCGGAATATCCAGCGAGGCCAGCGGCTCGTCCAGCAGCAGCAGCTCCGGCGCGGTCAGCAAAGCGCGGCCGATGGCTACACGCTGCTTTTCGCCGCCGGATAACCGGCCAGGCAGGCGATCCAGCAAGGGAGCGATCCCCAGCAGCTCCACCAGCTTATCGAACTGGCTGACCATGGATTTCGCCATGCCGTACTGCAGATTGCCGCGCACTTTATAGTGGGGAAACAGGCGCGCATCCTGAAAGACATAGCCGATCCGCCGCTGCTCCGGCGCCAGGCAGATACGCTGCGCGGTGTCGTTCAGCACCCTGCCGTTGAGCACGATCCGCCCCGCCTGCGGCCGGGTCAGGCCGCTGATAGCGTTGATCAACGACGTTTTCCCGGCGCCGGAGACGCCAAAGATGGCGGTGATCCCGCTGCTGGGCAGCGTTTCACGGATCTGCAGACAGTGGCTGCCGAGGGTCTGGGTAAAGTCCAGCTCCAGCATCATTATCCTCCTATGCGCTGGCGGCTCACGCGGGCCAGCCATTCTGATATCAAGAGCGAGACCAGCGCCAGGCCGATAGCGATGAGGCACAGACGAGCCGCCGCCCCCTCCCCGCCCGGAGTCTGGATCAGGGTGTACATCGCCGAAGGCAGGGTACGCGTTTCGCCGGGAATATTGGAGACGAAGGTGATGGTCGCGCCAAATTCCCCTAACGAGCGGGCGAAGGCCAGCACCGTGCCAACAATAATTCCCGGCAGAGTCAGCGGCAACGTAATGGTGAAAAATACCCGCCAGCGGCTGGCCCCGAGGGTTCTCGCCGCCTGCTCCAGTTTGATGTCCACCCCCTCCAGCGCCAGGCGGATGGCGCGCACCATCAGCGGGAAAGACATCACCGCCGCCGCCAGCACCGCCCCGCGCCAGCTGAAGGCAAAGCTGATGCCGAACCAGTCATACAGCCAGCTGCCAATAAACCCGCGCCGCCCCATGGCCACCAGCAGCAGATATCCCACCACCACCGGCGGCAGCACCAGCGGCAGATGGAGAAGGCTGTCGAGCAGCGCCTTGCCGGGGAAGGTGCGCCTGACCAGCAGCCAGGAAAAAAAGATGCCAAAGGGCAGGCTCAAGGCCACCGCCAGGGAGGAGACTTTCAGGCTCAGCAGCACCGCCTGCCATTCGGGTTCGCTCAGAAACATCAGCGGGTGGTAAATCCGTAACGTTGGAAAATCGCGGACGCTTCCGGCCCTTTCAGGTAGTCATAGAAAGCGCTCACGGCCGCATTGCGATGGCCATCGACAATCGCCAGCGGGTATTCGACTTTCTGATGCGACGCCTCCGGGAAGGTGCCCACCACTTTCACCCCTTTGCTGGCCACAGCATCCGATCCGTAGACGATGCCCAACGGCGCTTCGCTACGCTCCACCAGCGCCAGCGCGCCGCGCACGTCTTCCGCCGGCGCAAGCTTCGGCGACAGGGTCTCCCAGGCGCCCAGTTTCTGCAGCGCTTCTTTGGCGTAGATCCCTGCCGGAACGTGCTGCGGATCGCCCACCGCCAGACGGCCCCCTTTCAGCAGGCTGGTCCAGTCGGTTTTCTCATCAATGGTAATCGCACCCTGCGCGCTGGCTTTCGGCGCCACCACCACCAGGCTATTGCCAAGCAGGGTGGCGCGGGTCGCCGGATCGATGGCCTTTTTGTCAGCCGCGTAGTCCATCCACTTTTGATCGGCGGAGATAAACAGATCCGCCGGGGCGCCTGCTTCAATCTGCCGCGCCAGCGTCGACGACGAGGCAAACGACGAGACGACCTCGACGTTTTTCTCTTTCTTATACGCCTGGGCGATATCCTGCATCGCGTTGGTTAACGACGCGGCGGCGAAAACGGTCACTTTCCCCTCGGCCGCCAGCGCCTGACCCGCGACGCACAGCGTGAGTGATACCCCGATAACCCCGCGTAACCAAGAACCTGCCATCTGAATCTCCTGTCAATGCGTTATGTATTCGACAATATAACGATATGCAGAGCATTTTTATAGTGACACAGGACAATAAAACGAAGGGAAATGATGCAGGAGGGAAATAGCACAGCGCCCGGTTAAACCGGGCGCCGGGAAATCAATGATTTTGCTGGCTGCGATCTTTGTGGCCTACGCCGGAGAAGAGGTTGAACACTTCGCCAAGACCGTAAATCAATCCCAGGATGACCGCCATCACCACCGGTACCATGATGACCGCAAAAACCAGACTTTTCAAAAGCTCTAACATGGTTCACTCCAGATAGTATGATTTGCTGATTGTAACGGTTTCAGCCGAAAAAACACGCCCCATTTGTGCGGTGGGTAATGACAAAACCTCGCACAGAGGTTTTGCAACTGGGTGACTATCGGTCACAATACGCTTTTTTGTCAGGAAACGATTATGCAGGCTGAAATTCTTCTCACCCTTAAGCTACAGCAGCGCCTGTTTGCCGACCCCCGGCGGATCGCCCTGCTCAAACAGATTGACCAGACCGGCTCGATAAGCCAGGGGGCGAAGCACGCGGGCATCAGCTATAAAAGCGCGTGGGATGCCATCAACGAGATGAACCAGCTCAGCGAACAGCCGCTGGTGGATCGCGCCACCGGCGGCAAAGGCGGCGGCGGCGCGGTGCTGACCCGCTACGGGCAGCGTCTGATCCAACTGTACGATCTGCTGGCGCAGATCCAGCAGAAAGCGTTTGATGTCCTCAGCGATGACGACGCCCTGCCGCTGGACAGCCTGCTGGCGGCCATCTCGCGCTTTTCCCTGCAGACCAGCGCCCGCAACCAGTGGTTCGGCACCATTACCGGCCGCGATCGCCAGCAGGTGCAGCAGCACGTCGAGGTGTTGCTGGCCGACGGTCAGACCCGCCTGAACGTCGCCATTACCGCCCAGAGCGCTGAAAAGCTGGGGCTCGATGAGGGCCAGGAGGTGCTGGTTCTGTTGAAAGCGCCCTGGGTCGGCATCACCCTCGACCCGGCGGTGGCCCGCCAGGCCGAGAACCAGCTGTCGGGTCGTATCAGCCATATCGAATGCGGCTCCGGGCAGTGCGAAGTGCTGATGACGCTGGCCGACGGTCAGACCCTGTGCGCCACTCTGCCTCAGGCGCAGACGTCTGGCCTGGCGGAAGGGACGGAGGCGATCGCTTACTTCAACGCCGATCGCATCATTCTCGCGACGTTATGCTGACCCCATTGACATTGCGCGCCTGAAGTCGTATCCCTGATGCACATCGCTGCAAAAAATGGGATACATCATGTCATCATTGCAAATTTCGCAAGGCACGTTTCGCCTGAGCGATACAAAAACCTTAAAAATAGACCACCTGAGCGTGGCGGCGGGTGAAAGCTGGGCGTTCGTCGGCAGCAACGGCAGCGGCAAATCCGCCCTCGCGCGAGCCCTGGCCGGTGACCTGACCCTGCTCAGCGGTCAGCGCGAAAGCCACTTCTCCCGCGTAACACGTCTCTCCTTCGAACAGCTGCAGAAGCTGGTCAGCGACGAGTGGCAGCGCAATAACACCGACCTGCTCAGCCCCGGAGAAGAAGATACCGGCCGCACCACTGCGGAGATTATTCAGGACGAGGTGAAAGATCCTGCCCGCTGCGCGCAGCTTGCCGAACAGTTTGCCATCAGCGCCCTGTTGGACCGCCGCTTTAAGTATCTATCCACTGGCGAAACGCGTAAGACCCTGCTGTGCCAGGCCCTGATGAGCGATCCGCAACTGCTGATCCTCGACGAGCCTTTCGACGGCCTCGACGTCAACTCCCGCCAGCAGTTGGCCGCGCTGCTGGCCGACCTGCATCGCGCCGGCCTCACCCTGGTGCTGGTGCTCAACCGCTTCGATGAGATCCCGGAGTTTGTACAATTCGCCGGCGTGCTGGCTGACTGCACCCTCAGCGAGACCGGCGAGAAGTCTTCCCTGCTGCAGCAGGCGCTGGTCGCCCAGCTGGCGCACAGTGAAAAACTGGACGGCATCACCCTGCCGGAGCCGGATGTTCCACCAGCCCATCATGCGCTGGCAGACTCGGCGCCGCGTATCGTGCTCAATGACGGCGTGGTCTCCTACAACGATCGTCCGGTCATCAACCACCTCTCATGGACCGTGAGCCCGGGAGAACACTGGCAGATCGTCGGCCCCAACGGCGCCGGTAAATCCACGCTGCTGAGCCTTATCACCGGCGATCATCCGCAGGGCTACAGCAACGATCTCACCCTCTTTGGCCGCCGCCGCGGCAGCGGCGAGACCATCTGGGATATTAAAAAGCATATCGGCTACGTCAGCAGCAGCCTGCATCTGGACTACCGGGTCAGCACCAACGTCCGCAACGTTATTCTGTCGGGCTATTTTGACTCGATCGGCATTTATCAGGCGGTGTCCGATAAACAGCATAAGCTGGTGCAGCAATGGCTGGATATTCTCGGCATCGATAAGCGCACCGCCGACGCGCCGTTTCACAGCCTGTCGTGGGGCCAGCAGCGGCTGGCGCTTATCGTTCGCGCGCTGGTCAAGCATCCAACCCTGCTGATCCTCGATGAACCGCTGCAGGGGCTGGATCCCCTCAATCGCCAGCTGGTACGCCGCTTTGTCGACGTCCTGATTGGCGAAGGCGCCACGCAGCTGCTGTTTGTCTCGCACCATGCGGAAGATGCCCCGGACTGTATTACCCATCGCCTGGCGTTCGTTCCCAGTGGAGACGGTTACACTTATCAGCTCGGCCCCGTGGCCTGACGCCTCCTGCCGGGGATCGAAAGATCCCTGGTATTTTTCAGAAAAATAGCGCCAACCTAATATAACCAATTGTATATAAAACAAAATAAATTAAATGATGTCGTTTCACCCTCAAGTGTAAACGATTCCACTAACTTGTTCTGTGTCACACTTTTCACTTCTTTGATATGCTATCTTCCTCATACACGATAAGCCGAATGGAGCGAATCATGAAAGTTCTGGTTACAGGTGGTAGCGGTTACATTGGAAGTCATACCTGCGTTCAACTGCTGCAGCAGGGGCATGAGGTGGTGATCCTCGACAATCTCTGCAACAGCAAGCGCAGCGTACTGCCGGTGATTGAGCGTCTCGGCGGCAAAAAAGCCACCTTCATTGAAGGCGATATTCGTAATGAAGCGCTGATGACCGAGATCCTCCACGACCACGCCATTGAAGCGGTGATCCACTTCGCCGGGCTGAAGGCCGTCGGGGAGTCCGTCGCCAAACCGCTGGAATATTACGACAATAACGTCACCGGCACACTGAAATTAGTCTCCGCCATGCGCGCCGCGGGCGTGAAGAACTTCATCTTTAGCTCCTCCGCCACCGTCTACGGCGACCAGCCGAAAATCCCGTATGTCGAAAGCTTCCCGACTGGCACCCCGCAAAGCCCCTACGGTAAAAGCAAACTGATGGTGGAGCAGATCCTGACCGACCTGCAGAAAGCCCAGCCGGAGTGGAGCATTGCCCTGCTGCGCTACTTCAACCCGGTCGGCGCCCATCCGTCGGGCGACATGGGTGAAGACCCGCAGGGGATCCCGAATAACCTGATGCCCTACATCGCCCAGGTCGCCGTTGGCCGTCGCGAATCGCTGGCCGTGTTTGGTAACGACTACCCGACCGAAGATGGCACCGGCGTGCGCGATTATATCCACGTGATGGACCTCGCCGACGGTCACGTCGCGGCCATGGAAAAACTGGCTGACAAAGCCGGGGTCCATATCTACAACCTTGGCGCCGGCGTCGGCAGCAGCGTGCTCGACGTGGTCAATGCTTTCAGCAAGGCCTGCGGCAAACCGATTAACTACCATTTCGCGCCGCGCCGCGATGGCGACCTCCCGGCCTACTGGGCGGATGCCGCCAAGGCCGACCGCGAGCTGAACTGGCGCGTGACGCGCAACCTGGACGAAATGGCGCAGGACACCTGGCACTGGCAGTCCCGCCATCCGCAGGGTTATCCAGACTAAGGAACCTTCATGAGCGTATTTAACCCCGTTGACCATCCGCATCGTCGTTATAACCCGTTAACCGGGCAGTGGATTCTGGTTTCTCCGCATCGCGCTAAGCGCCCCTGGCAGGGGGCGCAGGAAACGCCGGCAAAACAGACCTTGCC
Source organism: Klebsiella sp. GG_Kp175 (assembly GCF_040062325.1). NCBI lineage: Bacteria > Pseudomonadati > Pseudomonadota > Gammaproteobacteria > Enterobacterales > Enterobacteriaceae > Klebsiella > Klebsiella sp. GG_Kp175. The sequence goes on from NZ_JBEAFX010000006.1 coordinate 173,004, forward strand.
GGCCCACGATCCGGACTGTTTCCTGTGCCCGGGCAACACCCGGGTCACCGGCGACACGAATCCGAATTACACCGGTACCTACGTGTTTACCAACGACTTTGCGGCCCTGATGACCGACACCCCGGACGCCCCGGAGAGTGACGATCCGCTGATGCGCTGTCAGAGCGCGCGCGGCACCAGTCGGGTGATCTGCTTCTCGCCAGACCACAGCAAAACGCTGCCGGAACTGAGCCTTGAAGCGCTGGAAGGCGTGGTTAAAGCGTGGCAGGAACAGAGCGCGGACCTCGGGAAAAGCTATCCGTGGGTACAGGTCTTTGAAAATAAAGGGGCAGCGATGGGCTGCTCCAACCCGCACCCGCACGGTCAGGTGTGGGCCAACAGCTTCCTGCCCAATGAAGCGGAACGGGAAGACCGTCTGCAGAAAGAATATTACGCCAGCCAGGGCCAGCCAATGCTGCTGGACTATGCCCGGCGCGAACTGGCCGACGGCAGCCGCACCGTGGTCGACACCGAGCACTGGCTGGCGGTCGTGCCCTACTGGGCCGCGTGGCCGTTTGAAACGCTGCTGCTGCCGAAAGCGCCCGTGCAGCGTATTACCGATTTAACCGACGCCCAGCGCAGCGATCTGGCGCTGGCGTTGAAAAAGCTGACCAGCCGTTACGACAACCTGTTCCAGTGCTCATTCCCCTACTCCATGGGCTGGCACGGCGCGCCGTTTAACGACGAAAACCATAACCACTGGCAGCTCCACGCCCACTTTTATCCGCCGCTGCTGCGATCCGCGACGGTCCGCAAGTTTATGGTTGGCTACGAAATGCTGGCCGAAACGCAGCGCGATCTGACCGCCGAGCAAGCGGCCGAACGACTGCGCGCCGTCAGCGACGTCCATTTTCGTGAATCCGGAGTGTAATGATGAGTCTGAAAGAGAAAACCCAAACCCTGTTTGCTGAGGCCTTCGGTTACCCGGCCAGCCATGTCATTCAGGCGCCAGGCCGCGTCAACCTGATCGGCGAGCATACCGATTACAACGACGGCTTTGTGCTGCCCTGTGCTATCGACTACCAGACAGTGATCAGCTGTGCGCCGCGCGACGATCGTACGGTGCGGGTGATTGCCGCCGATTACGACAATCAGAGCGATGAGTTCTCTCTCGACGCGCCGATTATCAGCCACGACAGCCAGCAGTGGTCGAACTATGTCCGCGGCGTGGTGAAGCATCTGCAGCAGCGGAACAGCCACTTCGGCGGCGCGGATCTGGTGATCAGCGGCAATGTGCCGCAGGGTGCGGGGTTAAGCTCCTCAGCCTCGCTGGAAGTCGCCGTCGGCACCGTGTTCCAGCAGCTCTATCATCTGCCGCTGGATGGCGCGCAAATCGCCCTCAACGGCCAGGAGGCGGAAAACCAGTTCGTCGGCTGCAACTGCGGGATCATGGATCAGCTGATTTCGGCGCTGGGCAAAAAAGACCATGCGCTGCTGATCGACTGCCGTTCTCTGGGCACCAAAGCCGTCTCGATGCCGAAAGGCGTGGCGGTGGTCATCATCAACAGCAACTTTAAGCGCACCCTCGTCGGCAGCGAGTACAACACCCGTCGTGAACAGTGCGAGACCGGCGCGCGCTTCTTCCAGCAGCCCGCTCTGCGCGATGTCACCCTTCAGCAATTCAACGCCGTCGCCCATGAGCTGGATCCGGTCGTCGCGAAGCGGGTACGCCATGTGCTGACGGAGAATGCCCGCACCGTGGAAGCCGCCAGCGCCCTCGAAAAAGGCGACCTGAAGCGGATGGGCGAGCTGATGGCCGAATCCCACGCCTCGATGCGCGATGATTTCGAGATCACCGTCCCGCAGATCGACACCCTGGTGGAGATCGTCAAGGCGACAATCGGCGATAAAGGCGGCGTGCGCATGACCGGCGGCGGCTTTGGCGGCTGCGTGGTAGCGCTGGTCCCGGAAGATCTGGTCGATACCGTGCAGCAGGCCGTTGCCAACGAGTATGAAGCGAAAACCGGAATTAAAGAGACGTTCTATGTCTGCAAACCGTCACAGGGGGCTGGCCAATGGTAACGCAAACCACCGCGCTGGCGCCGGACGGCCAGCCCTGGCAGCAGGTAACCCTGCGCAATAAGGCGGGGATGACCGTCACCGTGGCGGACTGGGGCGCAACGCTGCTCAGCGCCGAGGTGCCGCTGGCCGATGGCAGCCTGCGCCGCCCGCTGCTGGGCTGCGCGAAGCTGGAGGACTATGCCCGCCAGGCCGCGTTTCTTGGCGCCTCGGTAGGCCGCTACGCCAACCGCATCGGCAATAGCCGCTTCCCGCTTGACGGCCAGCTCGTCAACGTTACGCCTTCAAACGACGCGGGCCACCAGCTCCACGGCGGCCCCGAAGGGTTTGATAAGCGCCGCTGGCGCATCGTCCGCGCCGACGAGCAAGAAGTGCTCTTCGCCCTGACCTCGCCCGATGGCGATCAAGGCTTTCCCGGCACGCTGCAGGCCACCGCGCACTATCGTCTGACCGACGATAACCGCATCGCGATTACCTATCGCGCCACCGTGGATAAACCCTGCCCGGTGAACATGACCAATCACGTCTATTTCAACCTCGACGGTGAACAGCGCGACGTGCGCCAGCACCAGTTGCAGATCCTCGCCCAGAGGTATCTGCCGGTGGAAAGCGACGGTATCCCGGGTGGTGAACTCAAAGATGTTGCTAACACCAGCTTTGATTTCCGCCAGCCGAAAACCATCGCCGCCGACTTCCTCGCCGACGCCGATCAGCAAAAGGTGAAAGGATACGATCATGCCTTCCTGCTGGACGCCGGAGGCGACGCCAGCCAGCCTGCGGCGCAGGTCTGGTCGCAGGACGGTAAGCTGCAGATGACGGTCTATACCTCCGCTCCGGCGCTGCAGTTTTACTCCGGCAACTATCTCGGCGGCACCCCGTCGCAGACGACAGAGCCCTACGCCGACTGGCAGGGGCTGGCGCTGGAAAGCGAATTCCTCCCGGATTCGCCGAATCATCCGGAATGGCCGCAGCCGGACTGTGTGTTACGTCCGGGCCAGGAGTACGTCAGCCTGACGGAATATCAGTTTATCGCCCGTTAATAGCCAGCGCCCTCCGCCGGGGGCGCTGCTTTTCGTCCCCGCCCTCCTCTCTGGCGCCTCTTTTTTCAGCAACCTGCTCTATTTTCCGTCACCAAAGGGCAAAAAAATAACCTGTGTTTTACAAGCACCTTACACTGAGCCACTATTTTCGCTATGGTTAGGGATAAGCATTGCCGTGAGCCAAATCACGGCAATATAATGAGAATAGTTATCAATCAATAACACATACACCAACATATTCAGCGCACCGTTCGCGGCGCGAGGGATGGCGTGTAGAGAGGAGTAAGAGAATGGCTGTAACTAAGCTGGTACTGGTTCGTCATGGCGAAAGCCAGTGGAACAACGAAAACCGCTTCACCGGTTGGTACGACGTTGATCTGTCCGAGAAAGGCGTTAGCGAAGCGAAAGCGGCAGGTAAACTGCTGAAGGCTGAAGGCTTCAGCTTTGATTTTGCTTATACCTCCGTGCTGAAACGTGCCATCCATACCCTGTGGAATGTACTGGACGAACTGGATCAGGCCTGGCTGCCGGTTGAGAAATCCTGGAAGCTGAACGAGCGTCATTACGGCGCGCTGCAGGGCCTGAACAAAGCGGAAACCGCTGAGAAATACGGTGACGAGCAGGTTAAACAGTGGCGTCGTGGCTTCGCTGTCACTCCGCCGGAGCTGACCAAAGACGACGAGCGCTACCCGGGCCACGATCCGCGCTATGCAAAACTGACCGACGCCGAACTACCGACCACTGAAAGCCTGGCGCTGACCATCGACCGCGTCGTGCCTTACTGGAACGAAACCATTCTGCCGCGCCTGAAAAGCGGTGAGCGCGTGATCATCGCCGCTCACGGTAACTCCCTGCGCGCGCTGGTGAAATACCTCGACAACATGGGCGAAGACGAGATCCTCGAACTGAACATCCCGACCGGCGTACCGCTGGTGTATGAGTTCGATGAAAACTTCAAGCCGATCAAACATTACTATCTGGGCAATGCGGAAGAGATCGCGGCGAAAGCGGCTGCCGTCGCCAACCAGGGTAAAGCGAAGTAATTTCCCCGGTCAAAACAAAAAAGCGTGGAAATCTCCACGCTTTTTTTATGACCTGCGCTAACGCAGAGTAGCTTAGCCGCGACGGGTTTTCACTGCTTCCGCCAGCTGACGCAGGATCGTTTCGGTATCCTCCCAGCCGATGCAGGCGTCGGTGACGCTCTTGCCGTAGGTCAGCGGTTCACCGCTCTCGAGGCTCTGGTTGCCTTCCACCAGATGGCTTTCAATCATCACGCCCATAATGGCGCGCTCGCCGCCGGCAATCTGCTGGCATACGTCGGCGCCCACTTCCATCTGCTTCTTGAACTGCTTGCTGGAGTTGGCATGGCTGAAATCGATCATCACCTGGGCCGGCAGGCCCGCTTTAGCCAGGCCGATCTTCACGTCCGCCACGTGCTTCGCGCTGTAGTTCGGCTCTTTGCCGCCGCGCAGAATAATATGGCAGTCGCCGTTGCCGCTGGTATTAACGATAGCGGAGTGGCCCCACTTGGTGACCGACAGGAAACAGTGCGGCGCGCCGGCGGCGTTAATCGCGTCGATAGCCACCTTGATGGTGCCATCGGTACCATTCTTAAAGCCCACCGGGCAGGAGAGCCCCGAGGCGAGCTCGCGGTGAACCTGAGATTCGGTGGTACGCGCCCCAATGGCGCCCCAGCTCATCAGATCGGCGACATACTGCGGGGTGATCATATCGAGGAATTCCCCCGCCGCCGGCAGACCGCTGTCGTTAATGTCCAGCAGCAGTTTGCGCGCAATGCGCAACCCGTCGTTGATGCGGAAGCTGTTATCCATATGGGGATCGTTGATAAGCCCTTTCCAGCCGACGGTGGTGCGCGGTTTCTCAAAATAGACGCGCATGACGATCTCGAGCTCGCCCTTCAACGCCTCGCGCAGGGTCAGCAGACGGGAAGCGTACTCTTTCGCCGCCGCCGGGTCGTGAATAGAACAAGGCCCAATCACCACCAGCAGGCGGTCATCATCGCCTTTGAGGATCTGGTGGATCGCTTTGCGAGCATGTGCAACGGTGTTTGCAGCATTTTCGGTAGCAGGGAATTTTTCCAGGAGCGCAACGGGAGGTAATAATTCGTTGATCTCTTTAATGCGTAAATCGTCGTTCTGATAATTCATCTTCTTTCCAGCGTTGCCATACTTATTCAATGAAATGCAATCCCTCCAATCTATCTCTTCGCTGAAATAGTGTAAACGTGATTTTACAGTAGTGATGGAATAATCCTGGAAATAGGCAAAAATACGCCATAAAGTAGCGAACCCAGGCTCATGAACTACAATATTTAACTGTTAAAGCTAATTAAGTCTTACGTTTCAGGATTATATAGTGACACTGCGATCGTCTGCGGAGTCTTAAACCATAGCGAGTCAGATCCCTGGCACACTTACCGCTGGAGGCGTTTTTTACCGCTTCCCGACCCAACAGGAGTATCCGATGAACATGAAAAAACTGACGACCCTTTTGCTCACCGCCACCTTAAGTCTTGCCAGCGGCGCGGCCCTGGCGGCAGACACCGGCGCCCAGTCCAACAATGGCCAGGCCAACTCTTCCGCTGATGCCGGCCAGGTGGCGCCGGATGCCCGTGAAAACGTGGCGCCGAATAACGTGGATAATAGCCAAATTAACTCTGGCTCTGGCGGCACCATGCTTCATCCTGACGGCTCGACGATGAGCCAGGACAATATGTCGAGCGATGAGGTACATAAAAACTCGATGTGTAAAGACGGCCGCTGTCCGGATACCGGTAAGAAACTGGACAACGGCGACAGCATAAACCATGACAACAGCAAAACCGACGGCACCACCCAGTAATTGATGCGGTGAGTGCGAACAGAGAAAAGGCGAGCTGGGCTCGCCTTTTCTCTGTTTGTTATCGTTCTCTGTTTATGCTGTCATAGCGTGATAATGATAACTATCAAGGGACGACACCATGGCGCACTCGCATTCGCACTCCCCTGCCCAGGCTCCGGATAACGGCAACGCCCGCCGGCTGCTTTGGGCGTTCATCGTCACCGCCGGTTTTATGCTGATAGAAGCCATCGGCGGCGCGATCTCCGGCTCGCTGGCCCTGCTGGCGGATGCCGGCCATATGCTCACCGACTCCGCCGCCCTGCTGTTTGCGCTGCTGGCGGTTCGCTTCGCCAGCCGTCCCCCGAACGCCCGCCATACTTTTGGCTGGCTGCGTTTGACCACCCTGGCGGCGTTTCTCAATGCCATTGCTCTGGTGGTGATCACCATGCTGATTGTCTGGGAGGCCATTCAGCGCTTCCAGCATCCGCAGCCGGTCGCCGGGGTGACGATGATGGTGATTGCGGTCGCTGGCCTGCTGGCCAACGTGCTGGCTTTCTGGATCCTGCATCGTGGCAGCGAAGAGCGGAATCTCAACGTGCGCGCTGCGGCGCTACACGTGCTCGGCGATCTGCTGGGTTCGGTTGGCGCGATTGTGGCCGCCGTGGTGATCCTCACCACCGGCTGGACGCCTGTCGATCCGATCCTTTCCGTGCTGGTTTCCTGCCTGGTGCTACGTAGCGCATGGCGGCTGCTGAAGGAGAGTCTGAATGAGCTGCTGGAAGGCGCACCGCGTTCGCTGGATGTGGCGGCCCTACAGCGGGATATCCGCCGCTCTATCCCGGAGGTGCGCGATGTTCACCACGTTCACGTCTGGCTGGTGGGGGAAAAACCGGTGATGACGCTGCATGTGCAGGTGGTCCCGCCGCACGATCATGATGCGTTACTCAACCGCATCCTGCATTTCCTGGAACATAAATATGAAATTGAGCATGCCACGGTGCAGATGGAGTACCAGCCCTGCAGCGGCCCGGAGTGCCATCTCAACACGATGCACGCCGGGCACGATCATCACCACCATCATTAGCCAGAAAACGCGTGAGAACCTCGCTCACGCGCGCTGTTTATCCACATTCGGCTGCCGTTCAGCGCAATGAACGTCAGCAAGAGATATTCCAGCGACATAGCATAGACGCCCTGACGGGCAAAAATCACCACGCTTATGACGTTGACGATGACCCACAGCAGCCAGTTCTCAACGTATTTGCGGGTCATTAAGATCATCGCCACTACCGACAGCACCGTCATACAGGAGTCCCAGAACGGGAAGGCATCCGGCTGCAGTTCCGGCATCGTGACCTGCAAACCAAGCGCTTGCATCAGGCTGACCGCGATTCGCGTCAGGAAGGCAAAAAACGGATTGATAAACAGGGTCAGCAAGCCGATCGCCACCACGCAGGCCGCCAGCCAGCCCAGGGCTTTACTGCGTGGTAGCCAGCGGATCTGCAGCTCGGCCTCATGATTGCTGCTTTGCCGCGACCAGGCATACCAGCCGTAAACGTTAGCGGCAAAGAAGAACAGCTGCAGCAACAGGCTGGCGTACAGCTGGATCTGAAAGAAGATGATGGCGAACAGCGTGACGTTGACCAGACCGAATGCATAGTTGCTGATCTTCTCCAGGCTCGCCAGCCAGATACACAGCAGCCCGGCGATGGTCCCCACGGCCTCTATCCAGGAGAGATCGTACCCCCCGGCGCCGATGGGTATATGTACTAAAATATTCTGCGTGCTAAAAAAATCCATTTCATCCCCTCAGCGTCTTGCGACGCGACAATACGTTATCCCCGTAGTGTAGCCGCAAAATCCAGCATCCGGTTAAGGGGAATTAATGCGCCGGTCCGCAGCGCTTCGTCGACGTGGATTTCATGTTCAGCGCCGCCCTGCTCGAGCCCCTCGGCAATGGCTTTCAGGCCGTTCATCGCCATCCACGGACAATGCGCGCAGCTGCGGCAGGTCGCCCCTTCACCAGCGGTGGGCGCTTCCAGCAGCGTTTTCTCCGGCACCGCCTGCTGCATTTTATAAAAGATACCGCGATCGGTGGCCACGATCAGCTGGCGCTGGGGCAGGCTTTTCGCCGCCGCGATCAGCTGACTGGTGGAACCTACGGCATCGGCCATCTCGACGATTGCCTGCGGCGACTCGGGATGGACCAGTACAGCAGCTTCAGGATAGAGGGCCTTCATACGCGTCAGTGCCTGGGTTTTAAACTCATCGTGCACGATGCACGCCCCCTGCCAGCAGAGCACGTCTGCGCCGGTCTGACGCTGGACATAGCGGCCAAGATGGCGGTCCGGCGCCCAGAGGATCTTTTGACCAAGACTATCCAGATGGTCAATGAGTTCTACGGCGATGCTGGAGGTCACCACCCAGTCGGCGCGAGCCTTCACCGCGGCGGACGTATTGGCATAGACCACCACGGTGCGATCGGGATGGGCGTCGCAGAAGGCGTTGAATTCCTCAATCGGACAGCCCAGATCCAGCGAACACTCGGCGTTCAGGGTCGGCATCAGAATGGTCTTTTCCGGGCTAAGGATTTTGGCGGTTTCCCCCATAAAACGCACCCCGGCGACCAGCAGCGTGGAGGCCGAATGGCGGGCGCCAAAGCGCGCCATCTCCAGCGAGTCGGCTATACAGCCGCCGGTCTCTTCCGCCAGTTGTTGAATTTCAGGATCGGTGTAGTAATGCGCCACCATCACGGCATCGCGCTCGCGCAGCAGACGCTTGATTTTCTCGCGGTAAAACTGCTTTTCGTCGACGGTCAGCGGCTGCGGTTTCGGTGGGAAGGGATAAATCGCCGTTTCAGGATCAAACATTACGCTCATCATGCAATCTCGTTTTACTGGCTTAACTCTAAGACCGTCACTATGGCCTGTCTGCGCCTTAACACGGTCATGGTGTTTTATATGCTAAACAAGATAGCGGATTACGAGCAAAAAGTCGTGATTAATTTTGTACATGAGCACCTATTCCCCGGGGATGATGCTACGCATCTTCCCGGGCTACCGGTTCGTGCCTTATGGCGTCACGGTAAGCGGCGGCAGGGGGTCATGCTGAAGTAGGATTGTGGAGAATGACGCATAGCAAAAAGGCGCCTTTAGGGCGCCTTTTTACATTGGTGGGTCGTGCAGGATGACTCGGCTTCGCCTCGCCCTTCGGGCCGTCGCCGCAAGCGGCTCCGTTGTCTCACTACGTGAGACCCGAACCTGCCGCAGGTTCGAATCCTTGAGTTCAACGCATAGCAAAAAGGCGCCTTTAGGGCGCCTTTTTACATTGGTGGGTCGTGCAGGAT
>NZ_JBEAFX010000007.1:0-154029 GCF_040062325.1 Klebsiella sp. GG_Kp175
CTGCACGACCCACCAATGTAAAAAGGCGCCCTAAAGGCGCCTTTTTGCTATGCGTGGAACACAGCCCCGGCCACGAGCTTCCCCGTGGCGATAAAACGCGATCAACGCTGATACAGCGGATCTTCAACCCTGGCGGCGGTGAGATTGCCCCCTTCTTCTCGCACGATTTCCCATAACGCCTGGGCGGCGGTCGACAGCGAGCGGTTTTTCCGGCATGCCAGCATCAGCTGCCGCTCCATTACCGGAGTCAGTCGCTTCACCGCCAGATGGCTTCCCTGCGGTAACGGCAGCGCCAGCGCCGGCAGTACGCTGATGCCAATTCCCGATTCCACCATCGGAAACAGCGTTGCCGGATGGCCAATCTCCTGCACAATGTTCGCCCGGACAGCCAGCCTGCTGAGCGCCGCATCAATCAGCGGACGGCTGCCGGAAGCATAGTCCTGCAGGATCAGTCTCTCATTCTGTAGCGCCTGCCACGGCACTTCAGTCAGGCTGGCAAAAGGATGATCCTCCCGGCAGAGCAGCAAAAAAGGTTCCGCCAGGACCACCTCGCACTGCAGATCGGCCGCCGGGCCCGGATCAATCACGATGCCAAAATCCACTTCTCCCTGGCGAATACTCTCCAGGACCCACTGCTGGGGCCGGTCGTGCAGCACAAAATCGATATCAGGATAACGTCGATTACTGTGAGCAATACACTGCGGAATAAGGTGGGCGGAAATCGTCTGACTGGCGGCGACCTTAACGGTGCCACTCAGCTGCTGGCCTACCCGACCGGCATCGCGCAGCGTCACCGCAAGCTCATCGAGCAAACGCTCCAGCCTGCCTGCCAGCTGCTGACCCGCCTCGGTGAGGACCACCTCCCGGGTGGTACGGTCAAGGAGACGGACTCCGGTCTGATGCTCCAGCTCCTTGACGCTGTGGCTGACGGCCGACTGGCTTAAGCCAATCATCTCCCCCGCCCGGCTAAAGCTCCTGGCGCGGGCAACGGTAACGAATACTTTTAACTGACGCAGAGAGTAATTCATCTTTTTAATTCATGAATAGATGCAATAAATCAATTTTATTTCTCAAATCAAAAAAAGCACAATAGCGCATCTCTTTTCAGGAGCGTTTATGAAACTTTTCCGCATTCTCGATCCGTTTACGGCAACCCTGGTCACCGTTGTCCTGTTGGCCTCATTCTTCCCGGCCCGTGGCACTTTCGTCCCCTTCTTTGAACATCTCACCACCGCCGCCATCGCCCTGCTGTTCTTTATGCATGGCGCCAAACTCTCCCGGGAGGCAATTATCGCCGGCGGCAGCCACTGGCGTTTGCATCTGTGGGTGATGTGCAGCACCTTTATCCTCTTCCCGGTGCTGGGGGTTCTGTTTGCCTGGTGGGCGCCGGTGAAGGTCGATCCGATGCTCTACAGCGGTTTTATTTATTTGTGCATTCTGCCGGCCACCGTGCAATCCGCCATCGCCTTCACCTCGCTGGCCGGAGGCAACGTCGCGGCGGCGGTCTGCTCAGCTTCGGCCTCCAGCCTGTTGGGCATCTTTGTTTCACCACTGCTGGTGGGGGTCCTGATGAACCTTCACGGCGCAGGCGGTAGCCTCGAGCAGGTCGGAAAGATCATGCTGCAGCTGCTGTTGCCTTTCGTGCTCGGCCATTTATCGCGGCCGTGGATCGGCAACTGGGTGGCGAAGCATAAGAAGTGGATTGGTAAGACCGACCAGACCTCGATTCTGCTGGTGGTCTACTCCGCCTTTAGCGAGGCGGTGGTGAACGGGATCTGGCATAAAGTGGGCCTGGGATCGCTGCTGTTTATCGTGGTAGTCAGCCTGGTGCTGCTGGCCATCGTCATCGCGGTCAACGTGTTCGTCGCCCGCCGCTGCGGCTTTAACAAAGCCGATGAAATTACCATCGTCTTCTGCGGTTCGAAAAAGAGCCTGGCCAACGGCATCCCGATGGCCAATATTCTCTTCCCGACCTCCATCCTCGGCATCATGGTGCTGCCGCTGATGATCTTCCATCAAATCCAGCTGATGGTCTGCGCGGTGCTGGCACGGCGCTATAAGCAGCAAACCGATGCGCGTCTCGCTCAGGAAAAGACTAACGCTGCCAAAGCTTAACGCGCTTTCTTCAGGGGCTGGACCAGATCGCTCAGCCCCTCGCTTTTAATCAGCAGGGTCAGCGCCATCAGCTCGCCGAGATGGCCGGCAGGGAATTGATCCTTGCGCGCGAACCACAATAAATACTCCTCCGGGACATCGATTAAACGACGCCCCTTGTATTTACCGAACGGCATCTCGGTATTGGCGATCTCGACCAGCTGCGCTTTATCCACGTTATTCTCCCAACAGGCGCATCATTTCGGCTTCGTCAATCACCTCGATGCCGAGCTCCTGCGCTTTCGCCAGCTTAGAACCCGCCGCTTCGCCTGCAATCACCAGATCGGTTTTCTTCGACACGCTGCCCGCCACCTTCGCCCCCAGCGCCACCAGACGCGCTTTGGCATCATCCCGCGACAACTGACTGAGGCTGCCGGTCAGGACGACGGTTTTGCCTGCAAACGGGCTGTCAATCTCTTCCGCCTTCACCACCACCGGCGCCGGCCAGTGAACCCCTTCCGCCAGCAGCTGCGCGATGACATCGCGGTTGCTCTCTTCGGCAAAGAAGTTGAAAGTATGGGTGGCGACGACGATGCCGACATCAGGGACCTTCTGCAGCTCCTCAATGGAAGCCTGCTCCAGGGCTTCGAGGGTGCCAAAATGCGCCGCCAGGCCTGCCGCCGTGGCTTCTCCTACCTCGCGAATGCCCAAGGCGTAGAGGAAACGCGCGAAGGTTGTCTCTTTGGCTTTCTCGAGAGCGTTGACCACGTTTTGCGCGGACTTCGGCCCCATCCGATCCAGCCCGGTCAGTTTCCCTGCGGTCAGCCGGAACAGATCCGCCGGGGTATGGACGTACTCTTTCTCCACCAGCTGGTCGATGATCTTATCGCCCATGCCGTCAACGTCCAGCGCGCGACGGGAGACAAAGTGCTTGAGCGACTCTTTGCGCTGCGCGCCGCAGATCAGGCCGCCGGTACAGCGGGCTACCGCCTCGCCTTCCACTCGCTCAACGTCGGACTGACAAACCGGGCAGTGGGTCGGGAATTCAACATCCCGGGCATCTGCCGGACGTTCGGAAAGCACCACGTTGACCACCTGAGGGATCACGTCGCCTGCCCGGCGAATCACCACCTTGTCGCCGATTTTCAAGCCTAAGCGTTCAATCTCATCGGCGTTATGCAAAGTGGCATTACTCACCAGCACGCCGGCGACATGGACCGGCTCCAGGCGCGCCACCGGCGTAATCGCCCCGGTGCGACCCACCTGGAACTCCACGTCCCGGACGAAAGTCATCTGCTCCTGGGCCGGGAACTTAAAGGCCACGGCCCAGCGCGGCGCGCGGGCGACGAAACCCAGCTGTTCCTGCAGCGCCAGCGAATCGACTTTGATCACCACGCCATCAATGTCAAAGCCCAGATGGGGACGATCTTCCTCGACTTTACGATAGTAAGTGAGCACTTCCTCGGGGGTATGGCAAAGAGTGACGCGATCGCTCACCGGTAATCCCCATGCTTTGAACTGCTGTAAACGGGCCGAGTGGCTGGCCGGCAGCTCACCGCCCTCCAGCACCCCAACGCCGTAGCAGAAGAAAGTAAGCGGTCGCTTCGCGGTGATGCGCGGGTCCAGCTGGCGCAACGAGCCCGCCGCCGCATTGCGCGGGTTAGCAAACACTTTTCCGCCGGTGCGGCGAGCTTCTTCATTGATTTTTTCGAACCCGGCCTGTGGGAGGAACACTTCCCCGCGCACCTCCAGGCGTGCGGGGATATTATCGCCATGCAGCCTGAGCGGGATGGTGCGGATGGTTCGCACGTTAGAGGTAATATCCTCGCCGGTGGTGCCGTCGCCGCGGGTCGCCGCCTGCACCAGCACGCCGTTTTCGTAGAGAATGCTCACCGCGAGACCGTCGAGCTTCAGCTCGCAGCAGTAGATGAGCGGGTCTGTGCTTTTCAGGCGATCCAGCACCCGCTTGTTGAAGGCCAGAAAGCTCTCTTCGTCAAACACGTTGTCCAGTGACAGCATCGGCACTTCATGGCGGATCTGGCTGAAGGCGGTCAGTGGCGCCGCCCCCACGCGCTGAGTCGGCGAATCCGGGGTAATCAGCTCCGGATGCTGGCTCTCCAGCTCGCGCAGCTCGCGCATCAGCCGGTCATACTCCGCATCGGGCACTTCCGGCGCGTCCATAACGTGGTACAGGTATTCATGATGGCGAAGCGTGGTTCGCAGTTCAGTCAGTTGTTGTTCGATCGGTTCCATATCACACCATCAATGATAAAAAACCCCCGACAGGCGGGGGTTGAGAAGGAGTTGAGATAACGCGGGACGTCAGGCGTTCGCGTCTTTCACTTCGCGAATACGATCCTGGTATTCACGCAGTTTTTGCGGCGTCATCATGCGACGCTGATCGTCAAGCACCACGCCGCCCACTTCATCGGCGATATACTGCGCAGACTGCAGCATCAGCTTGAAGTTCTGCAGTTCATCACCGTAGGAAGGGACCTGCATAAAGATAGTCACCCCAGGGGTCATCATATCCGCCATGCTGTCCGGATTGAAGGTCCCCGGCTTCACCATGTTGGCCAGGCTGAATAGCACCGGGCCGCTGCCGTCCGGGCTCAGATGGCGGTGGAAAATATTCATTTCACCAAACTTGAAGCCGGCCTGCTGGATGCTATTGATAAGCACCTCGCCGTTAAGCTGCGCGCCATGGTGCGCGGCGACGTTCATCACGATGACCGTCTCTTTACGCTCTTTCGGCTGCGGCGCTGCAGGCTGCTGCGGCTCTGTCGGCTGCGGTTCAGCCACCGCGGGCTGCGGCGCGGCAACAGGCTGTGGCGCAGGCTGCTGCGGAGCGGCCGGCTGCGGCTGGGCGACGGTCGGGGTCACCGGCTTCGGCGCGACAGGCTGTTGCACAACAGGCTGCGGCTGGTGTTGCGGTTGCACGGGCGGCTGCGCGGGTTGCGGCTGTTGCCAGCCCGGCTGCGGAGCGGCATGCGGCGCAGACGGTTGTCCCTGCGGTTGTACCGGGGCCTGGCGCGGCGGCGGCGCCTGACGAACCGGTTCCTCAGGACGCACAGGCTGCTGCATCTGGCGCTCGTAAGGCGGCTGGTACTGGTGCTGCGGCGCCTGACGAGGGGCTTCATGCTCCCCATGCGCGCCGTGCGGAGCGTGAGTCACCGGATGAACGCGGACTTCACCTACGCCTTCAACATTATCATCAAAGTCGTCGTTTTCCGACTCATCGTCGCGCGACTTCATACGTTTCAGTGGGCGATCGCGAAACATCGAAGAACGTTCTTTACGGCTGGTCCAGAAACCATGTACCAGTAAAGCGATTATGGCGATCGCGCCAACAATGATTAATATCAGACGCAAATCCTGCATCATTATATTCTCTGTTGTTCTAACACCTTGCCACCACGGCAAACATTTACTCACTAAGAGTATTTGCCGATTACCTCAAGTGCAAGTGCGTCGGTCGCTTTCACCACATAAAGATGAACTAAATCGTGCTTTTTGCTGTTTTTTCGAACATTTCCTAACTGGTTATTGTCTGACGACCCGATAAAATAAGCGAACATTCACACTGGATGTTAAAAAAGGAGCAATGCCTGGCTATGGTTTCATCATCCGCACCGACCCCGCGTAGCGGCGTACACTATTTTTCGCAGGGCTGGAAACTCATCGGGCTGCCGGGCATACGTCGTTATGTCTTCCTGCCTTTACTGGTTAACGTGCTGCTGATGGGCGGTGCTTTCTGGTGGCTGTTTACCCGTCTCGACAGCTGGATCCCTTCGCTGATGAGCCATGTACCTGACTGGCTGCAGTGGCTGAACTACCTGCTGTGGCCGGTGGTGGTGCTGTCGATCCTGCTGGTGTTTGGCTACTTCTTTTCTACTATTGCCAACTGGATTGCCGCACCGTTCAGCGGCCTGCTGGCGGAACAGCTGGAAGCGCGTCTGACTGGCGCCACCCCGCCGGACGTCGGCGTCTTTGGCATCATGAAGGATATTCCGCGCATCATGAAGCGTGAGTGGCAGAAGCTGGCATGGTACCTGCCCCGCGCCATCGTGCTGCTGCTGCTCTACTTTATACCCGGCGTTGGCCAGACGGTGGCTCCGGTACTCTGGTTCCTGTTCAGCGCATGGATGCTGGCGATTCAATACTGCGATTACCCCTTCGATAACCACAAGGTTCCCTTCAGGACCATGCGCGAAGCGCTGCGCAGCCGCAAGGTGATGAATATGCAGTTTGGCGCGCTCACCAGCCTGTTCACCATGATCCCGGTGTTAAACCTGGTGATCCTCCCGGTGGCTATCTGCGGCGCCACCGCCATGTGGGTCGATTGCTATCGCGACAGACACGCCAGCTGGAAGTAGTCGTCACACCTCCCCCGGGGAGCGGCGAGCGCCGCTCCTTATATCTCCGCTTATTCCTTCTTGCTCATCATTATTTCCCTTACGCATATAGATATGCTAAATCCTTACTTCCGCATATTCTTTAAGCGGGTATGCTGATGCCGTACCCCCAAATTTCATACAGTTAAGGACGGGCCATGAGTAAGATTTTTGAAGACAACTCCCTGACTATCGGTCATACGCCGCTGGTACGACTGAACCGAATTGGTAACGGCCGTATCCTGGCAAAGGTAGAATCTCGTAACCCGAGCTTTAGCGTAAAATGCCGTATCGGCGCCAATATGATCTGGGATGCTGAAAAGCGCGGCGTGCTGAAACCTGGCGTGGAACTGGTCGAACCGACCAGCGGCAACACCGGTATCGCCCTCGCCTACGTGGCGGCGGCACGCGGCTACAAGCTAACGCTAACCATGCCGGAAACCATGAGCATTGAGCGTCGTAAGCTTCTGAAAGCGCTGGGCGCCAACCTGGTGCTGACCGAAGGCGCCAAAGGCATGAAAGGCGCCATTCAGAAAGCGGAAGAGATTGTCGCCAGCAACCCGGAAAAATTCCTGCTGCTGCAGCAGTTCAGTAACCCGGCTAACCCGGAAATCCACGAAAAGACCACCGGCCCGGAAATCTGGGAAGACACCGACGGTCAGGTGGATGTCTTCATCTCCGGCGTCGGTACCGGCGGTACGCTGACCGGCGTCAGCCGCTACATTAAAAACACCAAGGGCAAAAAAGATCTGATCACCGTCGCGGTTGAACCGACCGATTCGCCGGTCATCTCCCAGGCGCTGGCGGGGGAAGAGCTCAAGCCGGGCCCGCACAAAATTCAGGGCATCGGCGCCGGCTTCATTCCTGGCAACCTGGATCTGAAGCTGGTGGACAAAGTAATCGGCATCACCAATGATGAAGCGATCTCCACCGCACGCCGCCTGATGGAAGAAGAAGGCATCCTGGCGGGTATCTCTTCCGGGGCCGCCGTTGCCGCGGCGCTGAAGCTGCAGGAAGATGAGGCCTTTACCAATAAGAATATTGTGGTTATCCTGCCTTCCTCGGGTGAGCGTTATTTAAGCACCGCGCTGTTTGCCGATCTCTTCACCGAGAAAGAACTGCAACAGTAGTGCCAGCTTGTAAATAATGTGTAAAAAAGCACCTTTTCAGGTGCTTTTTTGTGGCATACGTCAAAGTTTTACCCCTCCTGGCATTGATTCACCTCGTAGGGTCTGGTATTTAACCAGCACATTTATTTTGATGCGCGAAATTATTCAGAAGAGGATTTCCGCCAGCTGAATCGATTTTATGATTTGGTTCAAGTCTTCCTTTCGCGGCATAATGTTTAATGACGTGCTAGACGTCAATGGCCCGCAGGTCTTCGCAGCGCCAGGCGCTGCCGACGCCAAGGCCGGAAACGTAACGCCGGCGCTAACAATACAGGCTAAAGTCGAGTCGTTAGACTAGACTTTAGGTCCACAACACTAAACCTATAAGTTGGGGAAATATAATGTTCCAGCAAGAAGTTACCATTACCGCTCCGAACGGTCTGCACACCCGCCCTGCTGCTCAGTTTGTTAAAGAAGCTAAAGGCTTCACTTCTGAGATCACTGTAACCTCCAACGGCAAAAGCGCCAGCGCCAAAAGCCTGTTCAAACTGCAGACTCTGGGCCTGACCCAGGGCACCGTAGTGACCCTCTCCGCGGAAGGCGAAGATGAGCAGAAAGCTGTTGAGCATCTGGTTAAACTGATGGCTGAACTCGAGTAAGTTCACGGGTTCTTTTTCATATCAGTCACAAGTAAGGTAGGGTTATGATTTCAGGCATTTTAGCATCCCCGGGTATCGCCTTCGGCAAAGCACTGCTGCTGAAGGAAGATGAAATTGTCATCGACCGGAAGAAAATTTCTGCCGATAAGGTTGATCAGGAAGTCGAACGTTTCCTGAGCGGCCGCGCCAAGGCCTCCGCCCAGCTGGAGGTCATCAAAACCAAAGCTGGTGAAACTTTCGGTGAAGAAAAAGAAGCCATCTTCGAAGGGCATATTATGCTGCTGGAAGATGAGGAGCTTGAGCAGGAAATCATAGCCCTGATTAAAGATAAGCACATGACTGCCGACGCGGCAGCCAATGAAGTTATCGACGGTCAGGCCACTGCCCTGGAAGAGCTGGACGATGAATACCTGAAAGAACGTGCGGCTGACGTACGTGATATCGGTAAGCGCCTGCTGCGCAACATCCTTGGTCTGGCTATCATCGATCTGAGCGCGATTCAGGATGAAGTCATCCTTGTCGCCGCCGATCTGACCCCGTCTGAAACCGCACAGCTGAACCTGAAAAAAGTGCTGGGTTTCATCACCGACGCGGGCGGCCGTACCTCCCACACCTCCATCATGGCGCGTTCCCTGGAACTGCCGGCCATCGTGGGCACCGGCAGCATCACGGCGCAGGTGAAAAACGGCGACTATCTGATTCTCGACGCGGTGAACAACCAGGTTCTGATCAACCCGTCTAACGAGCAAATTGAAGCGCTGCGTAATCTGCAGGCTCAGGTTGCGGAAGAAAAAGCCGAACTGGCGAAACTGAAAGATCTGCCGGCGATTACTCTCGACGGCCATCAGGTTGAAGTGTGCGCCAACATCGGTACCGTTCGCGACGTCGAAGGTGCTGAGCGCAACGGCGCCGAAGGCGTAGGCCTGTATCGTACTGAATTCCTGTTCATGGATCGCGACGCGCTGCCAACCGAAGAAGAGCAGTTTGCGGCTTATAAAGCGGTGGCTGAAGCCTGTGGCTCTCAGGCCGTTATCGTGCGTACCATGGACATCGGCGGCGACAAAGAGCTGCCGTACATGAACTTCCCGAAAGAAGAGAACCCGTTCCTCGGCTGGCGTGCCGTGCGTATCGCCATGGATCGTAAAGAGATCCTCCGCGATCAGGTTCGCGCCATCCTGCGTGCCTCCGCTTTCGGTAAGCTGCGCATTATGTTCCCGATGATCATCTCTGTTGAAGAAGTGCGTGCGCTGAAGAAAGAGATCGAAATCTACAAACAGGAACTGCGTGACGAAGGTAAAGCATTTGACGAATCCATTGAGATCGGCGTGATGGTGGAAACACCGGCTGCGGCGACCATTGCTCGTCATCTGGCCAAAGAAGTTGATTTCTTTAGTATCGGCACCAATGATTTAACGCAATATACTCTGGCAGTTGACCGTGGTAATGATATGATTTCACATCTTTACCAGCCGATGTCACCGTCTGTACTGAATCTGATTAAGCAAGTTATTGATGCTTCTCACGCTGAAGGTAAATGGACTGGCATGTGCGGTGAGCTTGCGGGCGATGAACGTGCTACACTTCTGTTGCTGGGTATGGGGCTGGACGAATTCTCTATGAGCGCCATTTCCATCCCGCGCATCAAGAAGATTATTCGTAACACGAACTTCGAAGATGCGAAAGTATTAGCAGAGCAGGCTCTTGCTCAACCGACAACGGACGAGTTAATGACGCTGGTTAACAAGTTCATTGAAGAAAAAACAATCTGCTAATCCACGAGATGCGCGGCCCAAATTACTGCTTAGGAGAAGATCATGGGTTTGTTTGATAAATTGAAATCTCTGGTTTCTGATGACAAGAAAGACACCGGAACTATTGAGATTGTTGCTCCCCTCTCCGGTGAGATCGTCAACATTGAAGACGTGCCGGATGTGGTTTTTGCGGAAAAAATTGTGGGCGATGGGATTGCCATCAAACCGACCGGCAACAAAATGGTCGCGCCGGTAGACGGTACCATTGGTAAAATTTTCGAAACCAACCATGCGTTCTCTATTGAATCTGATAGCGGCATCGAGCTGTTCGTTCACTTCGGTATTGATACCGTTGAACTGAAAGGCGAAGGCTTCAAGCGTATCGCTGAAGAAGGCCAGCGCGTGAAAGTCGGCGACCCGGTTATCGAATTCGATCTGCCGCTGCTGGAAGAGAAAGCCAAGTCTACCCTGACTCCGGTGGTTATCTCCAACATGGACGAGATCAAAGAGCTGATCAAACTGTCCGGTAGCGTGACCGTGGGTGAAACCCCGGTAATCCGCATCAAGAAGTAATGATTGCTGCATTGAAATGGCGCCGAAAGGCGCCATTTTTTTATATCGCGTGGGTCACCGGCTGATAGCATTTTTCGCGAGATAAGAGACGCAATCCTTCCGGGGTGCTCTCCAGAATGCGCCGCTCGCCGTCAGAGACCAGCAGTTCGCACTGATATCCACCGGCCAGGCCGAACAGCGACCGCGCCACGCAGGCATCCTCCAGCGCCGCCTCCCCTGTGGTATCAAAATGACCAACAATGCGTCCCTGCTGACGGATCACTAACCGATAGCTTTTCATCTCTGTTGCTCCAGCGGCGGCAGGATCAGTTCGTCACACCCCTGCGCGGCAGTCCAGTTCATCACCTCCAGCACGCGCTGGGCGGCTGCTTCCGTCGCTGCCCCCAGCGCCAGGCCCGAAAGCAACCCGCTCACCAGCTCAGCGCAAAACAGATCGCCGGTACCCTTCAAGTCCGTCTCCACCCGCGGGTGAACCACCACCTGCACTGCATCGGCCGTCACCACCAGCACATTGATTGTCGAAGCGGCCTCTCCTGGCGCGCTGGTGATCACCACCCACTTGAGACTGTCCGACAGCAGGCTTCGCGCCGCGGCGACCGCCTCCTGCTGATTGCGACAGCGCCGGCCGCTCAGCGTCTCCAGCTCAAACAGATTAGGGGTGATCCCTTGCGCCAGCGGCAGCAGGTGCTGACGATAGGCGTCCGGGATCTCGGCCTTGACGTAGATGCCGCTGTCGACATCGCCAATCACCGGATCCACCAGAATACAGAGATCGGGATGGCGGTCGCGGACCCGCGTCAGCCACTGCGCCAGGCGTTCAATTTGCACGGCGTTGCCCATATAGCCGGTGGTCACCGCACGCAGTTCGCGCAACGCGTCGCGCTCCTCAAGCGCCTGCAGGTACCCGACAAACCACTCCTCCGGGATAATGCCGCCATAGAACGTCTCATAATGGGGCGTATTGCTGAACAGCACCGTCGGCACCGCCAGCACGCGCAAACCGTGCTGTTTAATCGCCGGTACCGCGATGCTGTTGCCGACGCTGCCGTAAACTACCTGCGACTGCACGGCGACGATATCGACTTCCGACGCCCGGCTTTTGTCGTGAAAGAGCACTGATTGTATGTCATCTTGCTGGCCCATCTTTTCTCCCCCCGCTGGACAGCGGGTCACGCTCTGATTATGATTCGTCCTATGCTAAATTTCATTTTGTCATAGGTCAATAATGTTTGCCGGAAAAACCGCCAGCGATATCTTCGATCATATCCGCCATCTGGTGCAGAGCGGTGGCTTGCAGCCCGGAGAGGTTCTGCCGCCGGTACGCGAGCTCGCCAGCCAGCTGGCGGTGAATCGCAATACCGTCGCCGCCGCCTATAAACGGCTGGTGACATCTGGTCTGGCCGTGAGCCAGGGACGAAACGGCACGGCCATCAAAGCACGGGATCCGCTGCCGGCGCTGGAGGGCGGTGACCCCACGACGCCGCTGAACGATCTCTCCAGCGGCAATCCGGACCCCGCCAGGCTGCCTGATTTAGCACGCTATCTGGGCCAAATTGCCCGCACGCCCCACCTGTATGGCGATGCCCCCATCGAGCCGCGGCTTGGCGAATGGGCTGAGGCATGGTTTTCCGGGGAGATAACCGTTCCCTTTGCCCTGAACCTCGCCAGCGGGGCGATTGACGCGCTGGAGCGTCTGCTGTGCGCCTTGCTGCTCCCCGGCGACGGCGTGGTGGTTGAAGATCCCTGTTTTCTTAGCAGCATCAATATGGTGCGTTACGCTGGCTTTACCCCCTGCCCGGTGGCGGTGGATGCCGAGGGGATGGATCCTGTCGGGCTGGAGGAGGCGTTACGCAACGGCGCGCGGGCGGTGATCTTAACCCCGCGCGCGCACAATCCTACCGGCTGTAGCCTGACGGAAACCCGGGCGCATGCCCTGCGGGAGGTGCTGGTCCGTTATCCGCAGGTGCTGGCGATCGTCGATGACCATTTTGCCCTGCTGTCGGCTACGCCCTGGTTTTCTCCTCTGCCCGCGAGCACCCAGCGCTGGGCGGTGGTGCGTTCGATGTCAAAAACCCTCGGGCCAGACCTGCGGCTGGCCTTTATCGCCAGCGATATCGACACCTCCTCGGCGCTGCGCCTGCGGCTTAACGCCGGCAGCCAGTGGGTCAGTCATCTGCTGCAGTATCTGACGCTGGCCTGTCTCACCGATGAGGCATTTATCGCCTCGATGACGGAGACCCGCCGTCACTATCGCCAGCAGAATGAGAAACTGGCGGCAGCGCTGGCCCGGCACGGCTACAGCCATGCTACGCCTGGCGACGGCCTTAATTTCTGGCTGCCGCTGCCAACGGCGAGCCAGCCCTACGCCTTACGCCTGGCCCGCGCCGGCTGGCTGGTCCGCGAGGGGGAGGTGTTTGGCATTCGTACGCCCTCCCACGGGCTACGCCTGTCGCTGGGCCGCCTGAATGACAATGAGATTGCCCGCCTGGCGGCCGATATAGCCCAGGTCTTAGACGCTCCCTGACGCAGGTAGTGCGTCGAACGCATCGGGGAGTGGTAGCTACTGCCGACAAGTTACTGTAAAAATAAACGAAAACAGGCGTAGTCTTACCTGCATGCCCGGATCGTCGAAACGGATGAAACGCTCACGGTGGCGGACACATCGCTCACAATAAGGAGCACCAGAGATGCATCACATTGACCTGACCCTAAAAGCAGTCATCGAAGCCTGCGATCGCGCTATCTCGCAGGAAGATTACGATACCCTGATGGGCTATTACGCGGAAGACGCCGCGCTGGTCGTCAAACCGGGCATGGTAGTCAGAGGGAAAGAGAATATCCGCAAAGCGTTTATCGCCATTGCCGACTATTTCCAGCACCGGCTGATAGTAACCCAGGGGAAAATGGAGGTCATTGAGGGCGGCGGCAATGCACTGGTGATTATGGAGACCCGGCTGGATATCCCGACGGCACAGGGAATAACACAGGTTACGCGACGCGCAACCTATGTCTTTCAGAAGCGGGGGGAGCGCTGGTTGTGCACGGTCGATAACTCCTACGGCACCGACCTGCTCGATGATTAAATACCCGCTCCCTGGCTAAAGTGTTCCTCGCCGAACACGCCGGTGGAGAGGTAGCGATCGCCGCGATCGCAGACGATCGCCACCACCACCGCGCCTGGATTTTCGCGGGCGATACGTAACGCCCCGGCTACCGCGCCGCCAGAGCTGACGCCGCAGAAAATGCCTTCCCGCACCGCCAGCTGACGCATGGTGTTCTCGGCATCCTGCTGATGAATATCCAGCACCGCATCCACCAGCGAAGCGTTAAAGATCCCCGGCATATACTCTGCCGGCCAGCGGCGGATCCCGGGAATACTGCTGCCCTCCTCCGGCTGCAGGCCGACGATGGTCACCGGTTTACTCTGTTCGCGCAGAAATCGTGACACGCCGGTAATGGTGCCGGTGGTCCCCATACTGGAGACAAAGTGGGTGATACGCCCTGCGGTCTGCTGCCAGATTTCCGGCCCGGTGGTGGTGTAGTGGGCGTAGGGGTTGTCCGGGTTGTTAAACTGATCGAGCAGTTTGCCCTCCCCGCGCTGAGCCATCTCGAGGGCCAGGTCGCGAGCCCCTTCCATCCCCTGCTCTTTGGTGACCAGGATCAGCTCGGCGCCGTAGGCGCGCATCGCGGCCCGGCGCTCCTGGCTCATGTTGTCGGGCATCAGCAGCTTCATCCGGTAGCCTTTCAGCGCGGCGATCATCGCCAGCGCGATACCGGTGTTGCCGCTGGTCGCTTCGATCAGCACGTCGCCGGGCTGAATTTCGCCGCGCTTTTCCGCTTCGACGATCATCGACAGCGCAGCGCGATCTTTCACCGAACCGGCCGGATTATTGCCTTCGAGTTTGACCCAGATTTCGCTGCCGTTGTCCGGTCCGAGACGCTGAAGTTTGACCAGAGGGGTATTGCCGATGGTGTGTTCGAGTGTATTCACGATGTTTACTCAATAAAAAAGCCGGGCGGCGCTTCGCTTACCCGGCCTACCAGACGCGTGATAATTTCAGACCGGGTAAGCACAGCCTCACCCGGCAAAAGCACATGGATTTAAGCTATCAGGCCGACTGCGCCAGAGCAAGCTCGCCGCGCGGCTCGATACGCTCGGTACCGTTGTACAGGCGCGCATTTTGCAGCCCGACGAACAGCCGTTCGCCGCGGGACGGCGCCTCATCGCCCGTTAACACCACGCTCAGCGGTTCGTCATACCACCCCAGAGGCTGGACGACTAATTGGGTGTAGTGTCCTTTCGGACTGGCCTCCAGGACCTGCACCGGCAGCGGCGAATCCAGGCTGGTTCGGCGGCTGATGTCCACTTCCCACGGACGCAGGAACAGATCCACCGGCCCCTGGTATGCCGGGGTATAGCCTAACGGCCAGCGGTGGGCGCCAACGTGGAACTGTCCGCCGCGGATAACCCCCTGCAGACGATTCACTTCCCCCATGAACTCCAGCACGAAGCGGGTGGACGGCTCACGCCACACGCGTTCAGGCGCATCGGCTTGTTCGATGTTGCCCTGGCTCATCACCACCACCCGGTCGGCAACTTCCATCGCCTCTTCCTGATCGTGGGTGACGAACACGCTGGTAAATTTTAGCTCTTCATGCAGCTGACGCAGCCAGCGGCGCAGCTCTTTACGCACCTGCGCATCCAGCGCGCCGAAAGGTTCATCCAGCAGCAGAATTTGCGGCTCTACCGCCAGGGCGCGCGCCAGCGCCACGCGCTGCTTCTGACCACCGGACAGCTGCGCCGGATAGCGATCCGCCAGGTGAGCCAGCTGCACCATCTCCAGCAGTTTGGTCACTTTGGCTTTAATCGCCGCCGCATTGGGTCGTTCACGGCGCGGCAGCACGGTCAGGCCAAAAGCGATGTTATCGAACACCGTCATATGGCGGAACAGCGCATAGTGCTGGAAGACGAAGCCCACTTTACGGTCGCGGGCGTGCATCCGGCTGACGTCGGTGCCGTGGAAGCGGATATGACCGCTGGTCTGATGCTCCAGCCCGGCGATAATCCGCAGCAGGGTAGTTTTCCCGGAGCCGGAAGGCCCCAGCAGCGCGACCATTTGTCCGGAAGGGATATCCAGCGAGATATCATTCAGCACCTGGGTGCGACCAAACGATTTCTTAATATTGGCAATCTCAATGCTCATGATTTCCCTCCTGTTGCGCGCGTTTTTCCTGGTTGGCCAGACGCCATTGCAACATACTCTTTAAAAACAGGGTCAGAATAGCCATTAACGTCAGCAGGGCCGCGGCGGTAAACGAGCCGACGGTGTTGTAATCCTGCTCCAGTAATTCAATTTGCAGCGGCAGCGACAGCGTTTCTCCGCGGATCGAACCGGAGACCACCGATACCGCGCCGAATTCGCCGATGGCGCGGGCGTTGGTCAACACCACGCCGTACAGCAGCGCCCAGCGAATATTGGGCAACGTCACCCGGCGGAACATCTGCCATCCGGAAGCCCCCAGCAATACCGCCGCCTCATCTTCATGGCTGCCCTGACTCATCATCACCGGCACCAGCTCACGCACCACAAACGGACAGGTGACAAAGATCGTCGCCAGCACCATGCCCGGCCAGGCGAACATGATTTGCAGATTATGTGCATCAAGCCAGCCGCCCAGCGGACCGTTAGAGCCGTAGAACAGCAGATAAACCAGACCCGCGACCACTGGCGAGACGGCGAACGGGATATCCAGCATCGTCAACAGCAGCTGGCGTCCCGGGAACGTAAAGCGCGTGACCAGCCAGGCCAGCAAGGTCCCGAACACCAGGTTCACCGGCACGGTAATCAAGGCGATCATCACCGTCAGCCAGATGGCGTGCAGCATGTCCGGGTTCGCCAGGTTTTCCAGCACCGGCATTAACCCTTTGCTGAAGGCCTGGATGAAGATGTAGAGCATCGGCACCACAAGGATGAAGGCGGAAACCAGCATCCCGACGCCAATCAGAAACCATTTGCCCCAGTTGATGCGGGGCGCGTCGTAGCGTTTCAATTGAGTAACTTCCGCCATTAGTGACCTACCACGCGTCGACCAAAGCGACTCTGCAGGGTATTGATGGAAAACAACAGCAGCAGCGAGGCGGCCAGGATCACCGAGGCGATGGCGCTCGCCGCCGGATAGTCAAACTCCTGCAGACGAATAAAGATCATCAGCGACGTCACTTCCGTCTTCCACGCGATGTTGCCGGCGATAAAAATCACCGCGCCGAATTCGCCGAGGCTGCGGGTAAACGACAGAGCGATGCCCGCCAGCAGCGCCGGCGACAGCTCCGGCAGGACCACCTTGCGGAAACTCTGCCAGCGCGTGGCGCCCAGCGTTTCCGCTGCCTCTTCATATTCCGGTCCCAGCTCTTCCAGCACCGGCTGCACGGTACGCACCACGAACGGGATGCTGGTGAAAGCCATCGCCACGGCGATACCGAGCCAGGTATAGGTCACTTTAATATCGAACTTCGCCAGCCATTCCCCGTAAATGCCGTTTACCGAAAACAGCGAGGCCAGGGTCAGGCCGGCTACCGCCGTCGGCAGCGCAAACGGCAGGTCCATTAAGGCATCCAGCAGCGTGCGGCCCGGAAAACGATAGCGGGTAAGGATCCACGCCATCAGCAGACCGAAGACGCCGTTAAAAATCGAGGCCACGAACGCCGACAGCAGGGTCACCTTATAGGCCGCCACCACCTGCGGGTTGGTGATCACATCCCAGTACTGCGCCCAGCTCATCTGCGCCAGCTGCATCACCAGCGCGCTGAGCGGTAATAACAAAATCAGACAGACAAACAGCAGGCTGGTGCCGAGGCTCAGGGTAAAGCCCGGCAGCACGCGCTTGGACGACACAGCAAACATTACTTACGCCCCGCCGCCAGCAGTTTGTCCAGTTCGCCGCCGCTGGCGAAGTGGGTTTTCATCACCTCAGGCCAGGAGCCAAACTTGTCCTCCACGCGGAACAGTTCGGTCTGCGGGAATTTATCCTTCAGCGAATCCATCACTTTCGGGTTGTTTACCCGATAGTAGTAGTCGGTAATGATGGTCTGCGCCTGCGGGCTGTAGAGCCAGTTCAGATAGGCTTTCGCCGCCTTTTCCGTGCCGTTGGCTTTGACGTTTTTATCCACCCAGGCCACCGGGAACTCCGCCAGAATGTTGGTTTTCGGGATCACCACTTCAAATCCCTGCGCCTCATACTGCTTGCGAATATTGTTCACTTCCGACTCGAAACTGATCAGCACATCGCCCAGGCCGCGCTCGGCGAAGGTAGTGGTCGCCCCGCGTCCGCCGGTGTCGAAGACTTCGACGTTCTTCAGGAACTGGGTCATAAACTGTTCGGTTTTGGCTTTATCGCCACCGTCGGCTTTATCCGCCGCGCCCCAGGCCGCCAGGTAGGTGTACCGCGCGTTGCCCGAGGTTTTCGGGTTCGGGAAGATCAGCTTAACGTCAGAGCGGACCAGGTCGTTCCAGTCATGAATGTTTTTCGGGTTGCCTTTGCGCACCAGGAAGCCCATCGTCGAATAGAACGGCGAGCTGTTGTTTGGCAGGCGGCTTTGCCAGTCGGCCGGGATCAGGTTGCCTTTGTCATGCAGGATCTGCACGTCCGTCACCTGGTTGTAGGTCACCACGTCCGCCTTCAGGCCCTGCAGGATCGCCAGCGCCTGCTTGGAAGAGCCGGCGTGCGACTGCTTGATGGTCAGCTTGTCTCCACCATTGTCCTTCGCCCACTGCTGCTCAAAAGGCGGGTTAAGGGCGGCAAACAGCTCGCGGGAGACATCATAGGAGCTGTTCAGCAGCTCCGTCGCCTGCGCCTGCGCCACCAGCAGCAGGGAAGCCGCCAGCGCCAGATATCCTTTTTTCAGTGATTTAACGGCCATTGCGCACCCTTATCAAAAATGATCATTTACTGATGATCATCATATTTATAACGGGTACGAAAGGAGTAACGGTTTTATATACCGTTTGGCGATTTGGAAGTCGAAAAGGGAATAAGCACCTGGCAAAGCTTAGCTGAAAGCGGCTCGCAGATTAGACGTGTCATTGTGACAAACGGCAGCCAGGCGCGCACTGTGTTTATATGAAAAACACACAGATATTTGCTCGTCAGCTCAGACGTAGCTTAACGCCAACAGAACGTCGACTATGGTACTTACTGCGCAACCGCCGTTTTGCTTGCTATAAGTTTCGCCGCCAGCATCCCGTTGGCCCCTATATTCTCTATTTTGCCTGCTGCGCAACACGGCTGGCGATTGAACTTGACGGCGGTCAACACGATCAGAGACGCGTCTACGATGTTCGCCGTACCCGCTGGCTACAGAGTCAGGGATGGCGGGTTTTACGCTTCTGGAATAATGAGTTTGAAGAGTATGAAGAGGCGGTGATGGAGCGGATACTTGAAGCGCTTGAGTCGCCAATGCCCTCACCCCGCCCCTCTCCCTGAGGGAGAGGGAGAAAGAGAGTCCGCACGCAGATTCCATAACCGCACCGAACGGTTCCCTCTCCCTCAACGAGAGGGAGAAAGAGAGTCCACACGCAGATTCCATAACCGCACCGAACGGTTCCCTCTCCCTCAGCGAGAGGGAGAAAGAGAGTCCACACGCAGATTCCATAACCGCACCGTACCGTCCCCTCTCCCCTTTGGGGAGAGGGTTAGGGTGAGGGGACAAATTACAGCGCCTGAATACGCTCCAGGGAGGGCGCGAAGTAATAGCCGCCGGTCACTGGTTTGGTGAAGCGCAGCATCGCATCGCGTTTGCCGTCGGTATCGCCGAACATGCTCAGCAGCTGCTGCTCGATGTTGTACAGACGCGCGCAGTAAGCGCAAAAATAGAGGCCATGGGTACCGCTGGCGGTGCCATACGGCAGGCTCTGGCGAACAATTTTCAGCCCTTTGCCATCTTCTTTTAAGTCAACGCGGCTCAGGTGCGACGTGACCGGACGTTCGTCGCCATCGATCTCTTCATTGGCTTCCTTGGTGCGGCCGATCATCATCTCCTGATCCGGCACGCTCATGCGGTTCAGCTGTTTGAGATTATGCTCCCAGCGCTGGACGAACACGTAGCTGCCGCCCGCGTCCACGCCGTCTTTGATCACCGCCACTTCACGACGGGTTTCTTCCCCCGCCGGGTTTTCGGTGCCGTCGACGAAGCCGCTGAGGTCACGCTCTTCCACCCAGCGGAAGCCGTGGATCTCTTCTTTCACCTCGATAGCGTCGCCAAAGGCGGCCAGCGCGGCCTGCGCTACCGAGAAGTTCACTTCATGGCGGGCGGATAAAATATGAATCAGCAGGTCATACTGGGTGGACGGCGCCAGCCCTTTGCCGTAGACCGGAAAATCTTTTAACTCTTCCGCCCCTTCGCCGCCGCTCAGCTGACGCCAGACGTTATTGCCGAACGCCACCACGGCACCGAGTTTGGCGTCAGGGAATTTAGCCTGAAAGGTGGCCACTTTATCGACAAAAATTTTGCTCGCTTCGCGCAGGGCGTTAACGTCCCCTTTGACATTGGCTTCAATCCAAATCGCCGCGCGGCAATGTTCCGGCAAAATGCCGCTCTGAACCTGAGACATCGCTCCTCCTGAAATGATGCAACCACAACGCTGTCGCGTTGCTAACGCGCCATTGTAACCGTTTTTCAGGGCCGTCGTGTCTCTTCAGATCAATTTAGCGACGCCAGATAATTTTGCTGACCTTCCAGTTTTTCAGCGTATCGTCGGAGGGCATCAGTTCGTCCGGGCCGCTCCAGTGGCCGGTGAAGGCGTAACTGATATGCTGGCTCCCCTCGGCCTGACACTCGACGACCGCCCCGTTGTCATTGCTGCCTTTCTGGCAGTTGCCGAAGGCTTTGCTGTACAGATCGCTGAACGGTGTGCCGATTTTCACGCCGCTGGCGGTTTTGATTTCGGCATCACGCACCTCAATCCGGCTGATGGCGCCGTTGTCGCCATTGATGGTCAAGGCCACGCTGTTGTCTTTCAGCGCTTCAAAGTAGTGGACGATATTGCCCTTATCGGTCTTCATTCCGCTGCGCAAACGATAGTCGCCCCCCAGGGCATCGCTAATGGCCTGTTCGTTGAGCGGCGTGGACGCCGTCAGTTTACCCACCCCCTGCTCGGTCACCTCGGTGGAAGAACCAAACCAGTTCCACGGATAGGCCGCCGACCAGTTGACCGCGCTCATCGTTGAGCAGCCGGTGAGCGCCAGCGGAAGCGCGCAGAGCATTACACGTAGCGATTTCATTTCACAATCCTTTCTGAGTCATTCAACGCATGTTGGAGTTCACGATCGGTAAAAAGTGCCATTAAAAGCTAGTCTGGCGAAAACAGGCGCCGAGGCGACGGCTGGTTGCCAGCCACCACAGGGCATAACCATCCGCGACCAGCAGCGCAATGGTCAGCGATGAGGGCGATTCGCCGCTCAGCCATAGCATCGGCTGCCAGAGCAACAGCAGCACTTGCGATAGCACCAGCAGCCAGCGCATCGCCCGCCACAGGCGCGGCAGGCGCTGACGATAGCCGCTAAGCAGAAAGGCCAGCACCGCCGGCACGCCGGGAAGTAAACCGAGCCAGAAGCGGTCGTGATCGGGATAGAACAGATTCAGAATCGCGTCGCCCTGCTGGCGCGACGCGCCGGCCATCAAGAACAGCACCCACGTGCGGGCCTGTAACAACAGTACGCACCAGAAAAGAAAAGGCAGGCGCAGACGGCCATGGGCATCAAAATCGGCGGGGATAAACTCAGTATTCTTCATCTTCAATCAGGCGTTTGCCCAGGGTCAGAACGTCGGCGTACTCATAGCCCAGCCGCTCATACATCCCCTGCACCACGTCGTTGTCCTCGCGGACCATAATATTGATTTTCGGGCAGCCGCGGGCAATCAGCTTTTTCTCGAGCCGGTTGAGCAACGCGTTCGCAATCCCCCGGCCGCGATATTCCGGATGGACCCCCAGATAGTAGGCCGACCCGCGATGGCCGTCATATCCGCCCATCACCGTACCGACGACTTCGCCGTTCACTTCCGCCACCAGGAACAGGCTGACATCGTGATTCAGCTTGCGCTCAATATCCATCTCCGGATCGTTCCAGGGACGCAGCAGATCGCAACGCTCCCACAGCGTCACAACCTCTTCGAAATCCTGCTGGCGAAAAACGCGAATCTCCATGGTATTCCCCACCATTGACGGTTAAAAACAGTGATTATGGCGCGAATATGACTGATAGCCAATATCAGGCGAAATCAGCGACAAAAAATGGCATAATATGACTTTGTCATGTATTGAAATGAAAAGTAAAACAATTCTTATTTTGAATGGTCGTAACGGCAAACGCGATACGATATAACATTGGACATCACTTGTTTACAATTCAGGCCGAATGAGCACTTTTAAACCCTTAAAAATACTTGCTTCGCGCCGTCAGGTGCTGAAAGCCGGGCTGGCTGCCATGACGCTGAGCGGCGTCACTGCACAGGTCAGCGCAAAAGAGCAGCCACTGAAAACATCAAATGGACACAGCAAACCCGCCGCCAAAAAGGCCGGCGCCCGCCGCATTGTGATGCTCGACCCGGGCCACGGCGGCATCGACACCGGGGCTATCGGCCATAATGGCTCGAAAGAGAAGCATGTGGTACTGGCGATCGCTAAGAACGTGCGCAGCATCTTGCGCAGCAACGGCATTGACGCCCGCTTGACCCGCACCGGCGATACCTTTATCCCGCTGTATGACCGCGTGGAGATTGCCCATCAGCACGGCGCCGATCTGTTTATGTCGATCCACGCCGACGGCTTCACCAACCCGAGCGCCGCCGGCGCCTCGGTGTTCGCCCTGTCAAACCGCGGGGCGAGTAGCGCCATGGCGAAATACCTCTCCGATCGCGAAAACCGCGCCGACGAGGTCGCCGGTAAGAAAGCGACGGATAAAGACCATCTGCTGCAGCAGGTGCTGTTCGATCTGGTGCAGACCGACACCATTAAAAACAGCCTGACGCTGGGCTCGCATATCCTCAAAAAGATCAAGCCGGTGCATAAGCTACACAGCCGCAATACCGAACAGGCGGCGTTCGTGGTGCTGAAGTCGCCGTCCATACCGTCCGTGCTGGTGGAAACCTCGTTCATTACTAACCCGAACGAGGAGAAACTGCTCGGCACCACCGCCTTCCGGCAGAAAATCGCCACCGCGATTGCCAACGGCATTATCAGCTATTTCCACTGGTTCGATAACCAGAAAGCCCATTCGAAGAGACGTTAATGAAACCCGATGCCGCGCAGGTTAAAACTTTTCTGCTCCAGCTGCAGGACAGCCTCTGTCAGCAGCTGAGCGCCGTAGATGGCGCGCCGTTTATTGAAGACGCCTGGCAGCGGGAAGGCGGCGGCGGCGGACGCAGCCGGGTGCTGCGCGAGGGCAATGTGTTCGAACAGGCCGGGGTCAACTTCTCCCACGTCCATGGCGACGCCATGCCTGCCTCCGCCACGGCCCACCGCCCGGAGCTGGCCGGACGCAGCTTTGAAGCCATGGGCGTCTCGCTGGTGGTTCATCCGCTGAACCCCTATGTGCCCACCAGCCATGCCAACGTGCGGTTCTTTATTGCCGAGAAGCCCGGCGCCGACCCGGTGTGGTGGTTCGGCGGCGGCTTTGATTTAACCCCTTACTATGGCTTTGAAGAGGATGCCGTCCACTGGCATCGTACCGCCCGCGATCTGTGTCTGCCGTTCGGCGAGGAAGTCTATCCGCGCTATAAAAAATGGTGCGATGAGTACTTCTATCTCAAGCACCGCCAGGAGCAGCGCGGCATCGGCGGTCTGTTCTTTGACGACCTGAACACCCCGGATTTTGACCACTGCTTCGCCTTTATGCAGGCGGTCGGGAACGGCTATGCTGACGCCTATTTACCCATCGTCGAACGCCGGAAAGCCACGCCGTACGGCGAGCGCGAGCGCCACTTTCAGCTCTATCGCCGCGGCCGCTACGTCGAGTTCAATCTGGTCTGGGACCGCGGCACCCTGTTCGGTCTGCAGACCGGCGGTAGGACGGAATCGATTCTGATGTCGATGCCGCCGCTGGTACGCTGGGAATATGATTACCAGCCGGAGGCCGGCAGCCCCGAAGCGGCGCTGAGCGAGTTTATTAAAGTGAAAGCTTGGATCTAAACGAAGCCAATTCAGACCAAAAGCCCCGGAGTACCGGGGCTTTTTTATGACGTTTACAGCGGTTCGGTTTGCGCTTCGACAACCGCCAGCGCCACCATATTCACGATGCGACGCACGGAGGCGATCGGCGTCAGAATATGCACCGGCTTCGCGACTCCCATCAGCACCGGCCCGACGGTTACCCCTTCCGAACTGGAGACGCGCAGCAGGTTATAGCTGATCCGGGCGGCTTCCATATTCGGCATCACCAGAATATTGGCCGACCCTTTCAGCGGGCTGTCCGGCATGCGATCGTTGCGGATGCTTTCCACCAGCGCGGCGTCGCCATGCATTTCACCATCGATCATCAGCTCCGGGGCGCGGGCCTTCACCAGCTCCAGGGTTTTACGCATCTTGCTGGCTGACGGGCAGTCGGCAGAGCCAAAGTTGGAGTGCGACAGCAACGCCACCCGCGGCTCAATACCAAAGCGACGCACGCTTTCCGCCGCCATCAGGGTGATCTCCGCCAGCTCTTCCGGCGAGGGATCGTGATTGACATAGGTATCGGCGATAAAGGTGTTACCGCTCGGCAGCAGCAGCGCATTCATCGCCCCGGCGGTGCTGACGCCGTCGCGATAGCCGAACAGCGGCTGCACCACGCGGTAGTGGTCATGATATTCGCCGATAGTCCCGCAGATCATCGCATCCGCTTCGCCACGGTGAACCATGATGGCGCCAATCACTGTGGTGTTGCTAATCACCGCCCGCTGCGCCTGCTCCTGGGTAATGCCGCGGCGCTTCATCAGCTGATAGTACTCGCTCCAGTACTCTTTAAACCGCGGGTCGGATTCATTATTGACGATCTCGAAGTCAACGCCGGCCTTGATCTGCAGGCCCAGCTTCTGGATGCGCATTTCAATCACGCTTGGGCGGCCCACCAGAATCGGTTTGGCCAGCCCCAGCGACACCAGCTCCTGGGTGGCGTGCAGCACCCGGGTCTCCTCCCCTTCCGCCAGCACCACACGCTTCGGCTCTTTGCGCGCCTGAGAGAAGATAGGCTTCATAAACAGGTTGGTCTTATAGACGAACTCGCTCAGCTTCTCGATATAGGCGTCAAAATCAGCGATCGGGCGCGTCGCCACGCCGGAGTCCATCGCCGCCTTCGCCACCGCGGGGGCGATCTTGACGATCAGCCGCGGGTCGAACGGTTTCGGAATGATGTAGTCCGGGCCAAAGCTTAAATCCTGATCGCCGTAGGCGGAGGCCACCACTTCGCTCTGCTCAGCGTGGGCCAGCTCGGCAATGGCATGCACCGCCGCCAGCTTCATCTCTTCGTTGATCGCCGTCGCGCCGACGTCCAGCGCGCCGCGGAAGATGAACGGGAAGCAGAGCACGTTGTTGACCTGGTTAGGATAGTCGGAGCGGCCGGTGCAGATGATGGCATCATCGCGGACCTGCTTCGCCAGCGGCGGCAGAATTTCCGGCTCCGGATTGGCCAGGGCGAGGATCAGCGGCGCGCGCGCCATCTTCTTCACCATCTCCGGGGTCAGCACTTTCGGACCGGAGCAGCCGAGGAAAATGTCCGCGCCGTCGATCACGTCATCGAGGGTGCGTTTGCCGTCGTCTTCCACTGCATAGGCCGCTTTGGTTTCCGCCATGTTCGGCTCACGATCCTTATAGATAACGCCTTTCGAATCGCAGACCACGATGTTGTGCTTTTGCATCCCCAGCGCCACCAGCAGGTTCATGCAGGCAATTGCCGCCGCCCCGGCGCCGGAGACCACCATCCGCACGTCGGACAGATTCTTCTCAACGACGCGCAGGCCGTTGAGGATCGCCGCGGTGCTGATGATCGCCGTGCCGTGCTGATCGTCGTGGAAAACCGGAATATTCATCCGCTCGCGCAGCTGCTGCTCAATGTAGAAACACTCAGGCGCTTTAATATCTTCGAGGTTGATACCGCCGAAGGTCGGCTCGAGGGCGGCGACGACGTTAATGAATTTATCCGGGTCCAGCTCATCGACTTCGATATCAAACACATCGATGCCGGCGAATTTCTTAAACAGGACGCCTTTGCCCTCCATCACCGGCTTGCCGGCCAGCGCGCCGATGTTACCGAGTCCCAGCACCGCGGTGCCGTTGGAGACCACCGCCACCAGGTTGCCGCGGGCGGTATATTTGTAGGCCGCCAGCGGATCTTTTTCAATTTCCAGACAGGGGGCCGCGACGCCCGGCGAGTAGGCCAGCGCCAGATCGCGCTGGGTGGCGAGAGGTTTGGTCGGCGAGACCTGGATTTTTCCGGGAACCGGAAATTCGTGGAAGTCGAGGGCGCTCTGTTTTAACTGCTCATCCATTTTATATTCCTTTCTTTCACGTATCGTTCGTAGGGAAAAAGCGTGATGACCATCCTGTCGTTCACCTTTCAGTGGCAGACAGTATCCCTCCTGGCGGGGCGATAAACTTTGAACACCGCCAAACTCTGGCCATCGCTATGATCTGGTTGTTATCAATTTATAGCGGTTATGTTACCCGGATTCGCCGCCAATAATAGCCCCGTCTGCTATGCTTTTTGGTTATGTACCTCATCAATATTTATACCGCATACCGGCAAGCACTCATGTAACACCTTGTTCCAGGAGGACTTATCTATGAATCAGCTAGACAGTATCAAGCAGTTCACCACCGTGGTCGCCGACAGCGGCGACATCGAATCCATCCGCCACTACCATCCGGAAGATGCCACCACTAACCCCTCCCTGCTGCTGAAGGCCGCCGGCCTGGCGTCCTATAGCGGACTCATTGACGACGCGATCGCCTGGGCGAAAAAGCAAGGAGGCGGCCGTGAAGCGCAGGTGACTCACGCCTGCGATAAGCTGGCGGTCAATTTTGGCGCGGAGATCCTCAAAAGCATTCCTGGCCGGGTCTCCACCGAGGTGGACGCCCGGCTCTCCTTCAACCGGGAGAAGAGCATCGAGAAAGCGCGCCATCTGGTGGCGCTGTATCAGGAGATGGGCATTGATAAGTCGCGGATCCTGATCAAGCTGGCCTCCACCTGGGAGGGGATCCGCGCCGCCGAGACCCTGGAAAAAGAGGGGATCCACTGCAACCTGACGCTGCTGTTTTCCTTCGCCCAGGCCCGGGCCTGCGCCGAGGCCGGGGTCTATCTGATCTCCCCTTTCGTCGGACGTATTTATGACTGGTATCAGGCGCGCAAACCGCTGGATCCTTACGTGGTTGAGGAAGATCCCGGGGTGAAATCCGTGCGCAATATCTATGACTACTTCAAACAGCATAAATACAACACCATCGTGATGGGCGCCAGCTTCCGCCGCACCGAGCAGATCCTCGCCCTGGTCGGCTGCGACCGGCTGACCATCGCCCCGCCCCTGTTAAAAGAGCTGCAGGCCAGCGACGCCCCGGTGGTGCGCAAACTGATCCCTGCCAGCCAGATCCTGCCGCGCCCGGTGCCGCTCAGCGAGGCGGAGTTCCGCTGGGAACATAATCAGGATCCGATGGCGGTCGAAAAGCTGGCGGAGGGTATCCGCCTGTTCGCCGTCGATCAACGCAAACTGGAAGATCTGCTTGCCGCCAAACTGTCACTTTAGTCTCACGGAGAAAACTATGTCCCGAAGAGAGCTTGCCAACGCCATCCGCGCCCTGAGCATGGACGCGGTGCAGAAAGCCAATTCCGGCCACCCCGGTGCGCCAATGGGGATGGCAGACATTGCCGAAGTGCTGTGGAACGATTTTCTCAAGCACAATCCGCAGAACCCTGGCTGGGTGGACCGCGACCGTTTTATTCTGTCCAACGGCCACGCGTCGATGCTGCTCTACAGTCTGCTGCACCTGTCCGGCTACGATCTGCCGCTGTCAGAGCTGAAGCAGTTCCGCCAGCTGCACTCTAAAACGCCGGGTCACCCGGAGCATGGCTATACCCCCGGGGTGGAGACCACCACCGGCCCGCTGGGCCAGGGGCTGGCGAACGCCGTCGGTATGGCCATCGCCGAACGCACCCTGGCGGCGCAGTTTAACCGCCCCGGTCATGAGATTATCGACCATCACACCTGGGTTTTCATGGGCGATGGTTGTCTGATGGAGGGGATCTCCCATGAGGCCTGTTCGCTGGCAGGCACGCTCGGACTGGGCAAGCTGATCGGTTTTTACGACCACAACGGCATCTCCATCGACGGCAAAACCGACGGCTGGTTTACCGATGATACGGCAGAACGTTTCCGCGCCTACCACTGGCACGTGATCGGCGACATTGACGGCCACGATCCTCAGGCCATCAAACAGGCCATTACGGAAGCGCAGGCGGTGAAAGATAAGCCGTCGCTGATCATCTGTCGGACCATCATCGGCTTCGGTTCGCCCAACAAAGCCGGCTCAGAGGAGTCGCACGGCGCGGCGCTGGGTGAAAAAGAGGTGGCCCTGGCCCGCCAGCAGCTGGGCTGGAAACATCCCCCCTTTGAGATCCCGAAAGAGATCTATCAGGGCTGGGATGCGCGTCCACGCGGCGAAAAAGCCGAGCACGCCTGGAACGAGAAATTCGCCGCCTACCGGCAGCAGTTCCCGGAGCTGGCCGCTGAGCTGACCCGCCGCATGGATGGCGCCCTGCCGGAGGATTTTGCCGCGACCGCCCGCGACTACGTGGCGAAGCTGCAGGCCGAGCCGGCGAAGATCGCCAGCCGTAAAGCCTCGCAGAACGCGCTGAACGCGTACGGCCCGCACCTCCCGGAGCTGCTGGGCGGTTCGGCGGATCTGGCGCCGAGTAACCTGACCATCTGGTCTGGCTCGACATCGATTAAAGAGGATGCCGCGGGCAACTATATTCACTACGGCGTGCGCGAATTCGGCATGACCGCGGTGGCCAACGGCATCGCCCTGCACGGGGGATTCATCCCCTATACCTCGACCTTCCTGATGTTTGTGGAATACGCCCGCAACGCCGCGCGCATGGCGGCGCTGATGAAGGCCCGGCAGATCATGGTCTATACCCATGACTCCATCGGTCTGGGGGAAGACGGTCCGACCCACCAGGCGGTGGAACAGCTGGCCAGTCTGCGGCTGACGCCCAACTTCAGCACCTGGCGCCCATGCGACCAGGTGGAGACCGCTGTCGCCTGGCAGGCGGCCATCGCGCGTCAGGGCGGACCGACGGCGCTGATCCTGTCGCGACAAAACCTGGCGCAGATGCCGCGCACCCCGCAACAGGTGCAGGATATCGCCCGGGGCGGCTACGTGCTGAAGGATGCCGGAGGCAAACCCGACCTGATCCTCATCGCCACCGGCTCGGAAGTGGAGATCACCGTCCTGGCGGCGGAAAAATTGTTGGCCAACGGGGTGAATGTGCGAGTGGTTTCGCTCCCCTCCACCGATGTATTTGACGCTCAGGACGAGGCCTGGCGCGAGTCGGTGCTGCCGTCGGACGTCAGCTCCCGGGTGGCGGTCGAGGCCGGGATAGCGGACTACTGGTATAAATATGTCGGCTTAAAAGGCAAGATTGTCGGCATGACCGGCTACGGTGAATCCGCCCCGGCGGAGCAGCTGTTCCCGTTCTTTGGCTTTACGGTCGACCATATCGTCGCCACCGCCGAACAGGTGCTTAACGGGTGATCCACAACGTGGGCCAGGCGTCTGGCCCCTGCCAGTTGTCGCACGTCGGCTGCTGCGCGTAGCGGGAGAGGCTGAACCGCTGGCCGTCAAAACGCCAGCGGGTCTGGATCCCGCAATCGCCAGACGCGCGCCCCTTGTCCAGGGTCACCAGCTCATGGCGGCGGTCATCATAGCTGGCGTTAATTAGCTCTATCTCCCGCGGCGCCTCGCCCGGCGGCTGAAATGGCAGCGTTAGCCGCACCTGGCGGGCGACATACGGGCGCTGGCGGGAGACCAGCCAGGCCAGCCAGACGGTGTTGTACGCCCCGGATTCGCAGCTGGTCATTAGCAGCACTTTGTCATCCGTCAGGGCAGTGACGCGAATTTCGCGGCGGAACGGATCGAGGGAGCAGTTACTGTTGCTCATCCGCTCATTGCCATAGTCCATCAGATCGTTGAGCTCATCACGCCCCAGCGGCGACTGCGCCATGTCTGCGCTCGCCACCGCGCGCAGCGCCGGCGCCGGCGGTACGCTGAGCGGCGGCTCCTCCCCTTTGCCAACCCAGGCCGTTTCGCTGCCCACCCGCTTTTGCCGGGCGTCGATAAAAAACAGGGCCGCTTTCAGCCCCTGCAGGGAGATAGTCTGCAGGCCGTTGGCCAACGAGAGGGTTTTTCCCTCCTGTACCCGCTGGAGGAACGCATCGATCGTCACGCTGTCGTCAGTTTTAATGAGTTTATCTTCAATGCGCCAGCGCTTGTCGGTCAGGGACAGCGGTTTACCATCCAGCAGCAGGCGCGGCGCTATCGGCGCGAGCGTCGCCACCGGATTGCCGGTGCCGCCCAGTTCGATACGCAGGCTGGCATCAGTAGCCGCCCCGGCGCTGCGGCTGAGGGTCATCACCAGACCATAATGCAGCCCCACGTTGCGGGTGACGCAGAAGTTTTGGTTATTACAGGTGACCTGCCAGTCGTTGAAGCGCTGCTGCGCCGGTGCCGACCATGCCTGTGAGCAAGGCAGCACCGCCAGAAAGAGGAAAAAAATGATGCGAAAAAGCATGAACCGCCCGACCCCAGATAAACCCAACCACGGCGCCTATCCTGGACAACGGCAGCCGCTGACTCAATCGGATTTGTCAGAGTTCCCCGACATCAGGCCAGAGGTTTGCAAATACTGCAGCAGAATGACCGCTTTCCCGTCGCGGATCTCCCCGTCAGCGACCATCTGCAGCGCCTGGCTAAAGGGCAGCTCCAGCACCTCGATGGCTTCGTCATCCACCCCGCCGCCGCTGGTCGTTCGCTGCGCGTCGCTGTACTCAGCGATAAAGAAATGCACCACTTCGGTGACGCCCCCTGGCGACATAAACAGCTCAAACAGCTTTCGCACCTCGCCCACTTCATAGCCGGTCTCTTCCACTGCCTCTTTACGAATGCAGGCCTCCGGCTCGTCGTTGTCCAGCAGCCCGGCGCAGGTTTCAATCAGCATGCCGTCATGATTGCCATTGACCCAGGTGGCGACCCGAAACTGACGCACCAGGACCACCGTCTGCTTATGGCGGTTATAGAGCAGCACGGTGGCGCCATTGCCGCGATCGTAGACCTCGCGCTTGTGGCGCACGACGCTGCCGTCCGCCCGCGTCAGCTCATAGGTCATGTTGCGTAGTACGAACCAGTTCTCAGAGAGGATTTTATCTTTAATGACGTGAATATTGAGTGACATACCGACCCCACAGCGTAAAAGGACGCCCTCATACTACGCTGCGGAGCCGGGTTTGTCGTCAGTGAAGCGGCGTCGTTTTCAGCCCCAGGTAGTCAAGGATCCCCTGCGCCGCGTGACGGCCTTCCGCCATCGCCGTCACCACCAGGTCGGCGCCGCGCACGGCATCGCCGCCGGCAAAAATCTTCTCCTGGCTGGTCTGATAACGGTAACGGCTCTCCACTCCGGCTTTAATACGCCCCTGGCTGTCCAGTGCCACCCCCGCCGCTTCCAGCCAGGGCATGCGGTGCGGGTGGAAGCCAAAGGCCATGATCACCGCATCTGCCGGCATAACAAACTCGCTGCCGGGGATCGGCGTCGGGCGGCGTCTTCCCCCGGCGTCCGGAGCACCCAGCTCGGTGCGCAAAAAGCGAACCCCGTTCACCCGCCCGTTCTCGTCCAGCTCAAGCGTCACCGGCTGGACGTTAAACTCAAAAAGCGCTCCCTCTTCGCGGGCGTTTTTGACCTCTTTTTTCGAGCCCGGCATGTTGGCTTCATCCCGCCGATAGGCGCAGGTCACCTGGCGGGCGCCATGGCGCAGCGCGGTACGCACGCAGTCCATTGCCGTATCGCCGCCCCCCAGCACCACCACGTTCAGCCCGGCGGTGTTGACATAAGGCTCCTGCGCCGATTCCGCCAGCCCCATCACCTGTTTGGTGTTGGCGATAAGAAACGGCAGCGCATCGTAGACCCCGGGGGCCTCTTCATTCGGCAGGCCGGCCTTCATGGAGCGATAGGTTCCGGCGCCGACGAACACCGCGTCATACTCGGCCAGCAGCGTCGCCAGAGGGATATCTTTCCCCACCTCGCAGTTGAGCTCAAAGCGGACGCCCATCTCGCTGAAAATCGCCCGCCGCCGGGTCAGCAGCGACTTATCCAGCTTGAACGCCGGAATGCCGAAGGTCAGCAGACCGCCGATCTCCGGATGACGGTCAAAGACCACCGGCTGCACGCCGTGGCGCACCAGCACATCGGCGCAGGCCAGACCGGCCGGCCCGGCGCCGATAATCGCCACCCGTTTACCGTTCAGCTTAATCTGCGAGAGGTCCGGACGCCAGCCACTGGCCAGCGCCTGGTCGGATATAAATCGCTCAATATTGCCGATGGTGACCGCACCGCTTTCCTCGCGCAGGGTGCAGGCGCCCTCACACAGCCGGTCCTGGGGGCAGACGCGGCCGGTGATCTCCGGCAGACAGTTGGTCTGATGGGACAGGGCGACCGCGGCGGCGATATCCCCTGCCTTCACCAGCTCGACCCACTGCGGAATAGTGTTATGTAGCGGGCAGGTCCATTCACAGATGCTGTGTTCTCCACATTTCAGGCAGCGGGCGGCCTGCTGCCGGGCCTGGGTCGGGCTGAACGGCTGATAGATCTCCTCAAAGTGGTTCTTGCGCACCTCCGCCGGCAGCTTATCCGGCTCTCCGCGCGGCGGCGTCATCGCCATCTGCCTGACCTTCTCGCCGGCGTCGGGCTGTCTGGCGGGGGCCGCGCCGCGCTGCCACGGCTGCGCCTCCTGGCAGGCCGAACGCAGACGCCGCTGCCTGGCCATCGTGGTCAATGTCTCATCGTCGGCGAGGGTCAGCGCCTGCGCCGGACAGTTTTCCACACAGGCCGGTCCCGCCTCGCGGCCCGCGCACAGATCGCATTTCTGCGCGCTGGCTTTCACCTGGCCTGCGGCCTGCGGCGTCACCACCACCTCCATCACCCCGAACGGGCAGGCCACCATGCAGGATTTACAGCCAATGCATTTCTCCTGACAGACCTGAACGCTGTCGCCAGTCTGGGCGATGGCGCCGTTGGGGCAGCTGCGGAGGCAGGGGGCGTCTTCGCAGTGGCGGCAGGTGATGGCGTTACGCTGCCCCTCTGCTTTAATCACGGTGATACGTGGCAAAAAGCGCTGCGGGGTCAGCGCATGTTGCTCCTCGTTATGCGCCATTACGCAGGCCACTTCGCAGGCCTGGCAACCGATACATTTTCGGCTATCGCTCAATATAAAGTGGTTCATGGCTTCCTTTTGTCTTATTGGTGAATAACCCCTTAATGCGCATGCCTATTTATTACCCGACAAGACGAGGCCGGAACAATGTTCATTTGCCCAGGATACCCTTTTTCTGGAAAGAATCCGTTTTGGATCAATTTTTTTGACTTATATGAAATCAGGTTTCACACCGGCAAGGGATAATGCGTCCCCGGGTGCGGCGGGCGAAGCGGTGTGGCCGACCTGGCGGCACGAAAGGTCGATGTTTCTTTACGATACGGCAAAAGCAACATGATAAATTACACTATCTCCTTAATTTCTCCACGATTGCCGGAGGCGCTGGCGCTAAAGTGGCACAGGCTGTGCAATAACAAGAACATGTGCATATGAGGTTTTCATTCTGATGGCGAATTTCTTTATCGATCGCCCCATTTTTGCGTGGGTGCTGGCAATCCTGTTATGCCTGACGGGCACCCTTGCCATTTTGTCGCTGCCAGTTGAACAGTA
Source organism: Klebsiella sp. GG_Kp175 (assembly GCF_040062325.1). Lineage (NCBI taxonomy): Bacteria > Pseudomonadati > Pseudomonadota > Gammaproteobacteria > Enterobacterales > Enterobacteriaceae > Klebsiella > Klebsiella sp. GG_Kp175. Next base: position 33,577 of record NZ_JBEAFX010000007.1, read on the forward strand.
TCCCGATCTGGCCCCGCCGAATGTACGGGTCACAGCCAACTATCCTGGCGCCTCCGCACAAACCCTGGAGAATACCGTCACCCAGGTTATCGAACAGAATATGACCGGCCTCGATAACCTGATGTATATGTCATCCCAGAGCAGCGCCACCGGCCAGGCGACCATCACCCTCAGTTTTACCGCCGGTACCGACCCGGACGAAGCGGTACAGCAGGTGCAAAACCAGCTGCAGTCGGCGATGCGTAAACTGCCGCAGGCGGTGCAAAACCAGGGGGTTACGGTACGCAAGACCGGCGATACCAATATCCTGACCCTCGCCTTCGTCTCCACCGACGGCAGTATGGATAAACAGGATATCGCCGACTACGTCGCCAGTAACATTCAGGACCCGCTCAGTCGCGTCAACGGCGTGGGGGATATCGACGCCTACGGCTCGCAATACTCAATGCGCATCTGGCTCGATCCGGCAAAGCTCAATAGCTTCCAGCTGACCACCAAGGATGTTACCGACGCTATTAGTTCGCAGAACGCCCAGATTGCCGTCGGCCAGCTCGGCGGCACGCCTTCCGTGGATAAGCAGGCGCTGAACGCCACCATCAACGCGCAATCTCTGCTGCAAACCCCCGAACAGTTCCGCAATATCACCCTGCGCGTCAATCAGGATGGCTCAGAGGTGACCCTCGGCGATGTCGCTACCGTGGAGATGGGGGCGGAGAAGTATGACTATCTTAGCCGCTACAATCGCCAGGCCGCCTCTGGCCTGGGAATTAAGCTCGCCTCCGGCGCCAACGAAATGGCCACCGCGGAGCGCGTGATCGCTCGCCTCAATGAGCTCTCGCAGTATTTCCCGCACGGGCTGGAATATAAAGTCGCCTACGAGACCACCTCCTTCGTGAAGGCTTCTATTACCGACGTGGTGAAAACCCTGCTGGAGGCGATCCTGCTGGTTTTCCTCGTGATGTATCTTTTCCTGCAGAACTTCCGCGCCACTCTGATCCCGACCATCGCCGTACCGGTGGTGCTGATGGGCACCTTCGCGGTGCTCTATGCCTGTGGTTACAGCATCAACACCCTGACGATGTTCGCGATGGTGCTGGCGATCGGCCTGCTGGTGGATGACGCCATCGTGGTGGTGGAGAACGTTGAGCGCATCATGAGCGAGGAAGGACTGTCGCCGCGGGAAGCCACCCGCAAATCGATGGGACAAATTCAGGGCGCGCTGGTGGGGATCGCGATGGTGCTGTCGGCGGTGTTTGTGCCGATGGCCTTCTTCGGCGGCACCACCGGCGCTATCTATCGCCAGTTCTCTATTACGATTGTCGCGGCGATGGTCCTCTCGGTGCTGGTGGCCATGATCCTCACCCCGGCCCTTTGCGCTACCCTGCTCAAGCCGATTAAACCAGGTGAATCCCATGAGCGAAAAGGCTTCTTCGGCTGGTTCAACCGCACCTTTAACCGCAGCGCCAGCCGCTATGAAACTTTCGTCGGCAAGATCCTTCACCGCTCGCTGCGCTGGATGCTGATCTACATCGTCCTGCTCGGCGGGATGGTGTTCCTGTTCCTGCATCTGCCCACTTCGTTCCTGCCGCTGGAGGATCGGGGGATGTTCACCACCTCGGTACAGTTGCCGAGCGGCAGCACCCAACAGCAGACGCTGAAAGTGGTACAGAAAGCGGAAGATTACTTCCTCAATAACGAGAAGCAGAACGTCGAGTCAGTGTTCGCTACCGTTGGCTCCGGCCCCGGCGGCAACGGACAGAACGTAGCCCGCATGTTTGTGCGCCTCAAAGACTGGGACCAGCGCGATCCGCAAACCGGCTCCTCCTTTGCCATTATTGAACGCGCCACCAAAGCGTTTAATCAGATCAACGAAGCCCGGGTCATCGCCAGCAGCCCGCCGGCAATCAGCGGCCTCGGCAGTTCGGCAGGCTTCGACATGGAGCTGGAAGATCACGCCGGTAAGGGGCACGATGCGCTGATGGCGGCGCGCGATACGCTGCTTGAGCTGGCGGCTAAAAACCCGCTGTTGACCCGCGTCCGGCATAACGGGCTCGACGACAGCCCGCAGCTGCAGGTCGATATCGATCAGCGTAAAGCTCAGGCGCTGGGCGTCTCCATTGACGACATCAACGATACGCTGCAAACCGCCTGGGGGTCGAGCTACGTCAACGACTTTATGGATCGCGGGAGGGTGAAGAAAGTCTACGTCCAGGCGGCGGCGAAATATCGGATGCTGCCTGACGATATCAATCTCTGGTACGTCCGCAACAGCAGCGGCACGATGGTGCCGTTCTCGGCCTTCGCCACCTCGCACTGGGAGACCGGTTCGCCGCGCCTGGAGCGCTACAATGGCTACTCGGCGGTGGAGATCGTCGGTGAAGCGGCGCCGGGCATCAGTACCGGTACCGCGATGGACATGATGGAGAAGCTGGCCGCGCAGCTGCCGACCGGCTTTGGCCTCGAATGGACCGCCATGTCCTATCAGGAACGCCTCTCCGGCGCTCAGGCGCCGGCCCTGTACGCGATTTCCCTGCTGGTGGTGTTCCTGTGCCTGGCGGCGCTGTACGAGAGCTGGTCGGTGCCGTTCTCGGTGATGCTGGTGGTTCCGCTCGGGGTGATTGGCGCTCTGCTGGCGACCTGGATGCGCGGCCTGGAGAATGACGTTTATTTTCAGGTGGGCCTGTTGACGGTGATCGGCCTGTCGGCGAAAAACGCTATTCTGATCGTCGAGTTCGCCAATGAGCTTAACGAGAAAGGCCAGGATCTGCTCAGCGCCACGCTGTCGGCCTGCCGTCAGCGCCTGCGCCCTATCCTGATGACCTCGCTGGCGTTTATCTTCGGCGTGCTGCCGATGGCCACCAGCACCGGCGCCGGTTCCGGCAGCCAGCATGCGGTCGGCACCGGGGTGATGGGCGGGATGATCTCCGCCACCGTGCTGGCCATCTTTTTCGTACCGCTGTTCTTTGTGCTGGTGCGTCGCCGCTTTCCGCTGAAGGAGCGTCCGCAATAAACCCTCGGACGTGGGCGGCGAGCCGTAATAACAGAAAAGGCGACCTGGATGGTCGCCTTCTTTATGTGTTCAGAACTATGACGCGCTTATTTACGTCGCGTTATTCCCCTGCTCACATTGCGGAAATTTATTTACGAAGCATGCCTTCAATAAAATCTTTCCAGTTCCCCAGTTCATGTTCAATCATAATAGCCTCTCTTATTATTATGGTCGATTCTATATAACTTCATTGCTGATGGGAAGTTGTGCTCCCCTATTGCTCTGATTGTCTTGTGGACCGCTGACAGAGATAAAACCTCTGGTTGCCGCCACTATGCCGTCTCGTATGTAAAAATTATGTGATGCAGAGCACCATCAAGCAACATTTTCGTAATATTGTTAATGCCCTCACATCATGCCCGCGGCTGGGCGAATTTTAATCACCCTAACGCATTGCATGAATTGCCTGGTAAAAAGTTATATTTATTCATCTGAATCACGTATTATTTCAATAAGGCTTATATATTCGGAAATATCTGAGTTAACCGCTTAATTGAATGTTAAAGGTTTATCTATGCTCACCATGTACGGAATTAAAAACTGCGATACCATTAAAAAAGCCCGCCGCTGGCTGGAAGCACATCAGATTGACTATCGCTTCCATGACTACCGCACCGATGGCCTCGACCGCGCGCAACTGGATACCTTTATTGCCGAACTGGGCTGGCAGGCGCTGCTGAACACCCGCGGCACCACCTGGCGCAAACTGGACGAATCGCTGCGCAACAGCATCGATAATGCCGATGCCGCCGCCGCATTGATGCTGGAAATGCCGGCGATCATCAAACGCCCATTGCTCTGCGCGCCCGGTCGTCCTATGCTGCTGGGTTTTAGTGAAGCAAGTTATCAGCAGTTTAACGAGGTATAGTCTATGTCTTGCCCGGTCATTGAGCTGGCTCAGCAGCTTATTCGCCGCCCTTCCCTTAGCCCCGATGATGCGGGATGCCAGGCGTTAATGATTGAACGCCTGCGTGCGATCGGCTTTACCGTTGAACCGATGGATTTCGGCGATACGCAGAACTTCTGGGCCTGGCGCGGCCACGGCGAGACGCTGGCCTTCGCCGGCCACACCGACGTGGTCCCGGCAGGCGACGCCGACCGCTGGATCAATCCACCGTTCGAACCTACCATCCGCGACGGGATGCTGTTTGGCCGCGGGGCGGCGGATATGAAAGGCTCGCTGGCGGCGATGGTGGTTGCCGCAGAGCGTTTTGTCGCGCAGTACCCGAACCATCGGGGCCGGCTGGCGTTTTTGATCACCTCTGATGAAGAGGCCAGCGCGAAAAACGGCACCGTCAAAGTGGTGGAGACGCTGATGGCGCGTAACGAGCGTCTGGACTACTGTCTGGTCGGCGAACCCTCCAGTACCGAAGTGGTCGGCGATGTGGTGAAAAACGGCCGCCGCGGCTCGCTGACCTGCAACCTGACCATTCACGGCGTACAGGGCCACGTCGCCTATCCGCACCTTGCCGATAACCCCGTCCATCGCGCCGCGCCGATGCTGGCGGAGCTGGTCAATATCGAGTGGGATAAAGGCAATGAATACTTTCCGCCGACCAGCATGCAGATTGCCAACGTGCAGTCCGGTACCGGCAGCAACAACGTGATCCCTGGCGATATGTTCGTCCAGTTCAACTTCCGCTTCAGTACGGAACTGACTGACGAGACGATCAAAGCCCGGGTGGTCGCCCTGCTGGAAAAATACCAGCTGCGTTACAGCGTGGAGTGGTGGCTCTCCGGACAGCCGTTCCTTACCGGACGGGGCAAGCTGGTGGATGCGGTCGTCAATGCCATTGAGCACTATAATGAGATCAAACCGCAGCTGTTAACCAACGGCGGCACCTCAGACGGACGGTTTATCGCGCGCATGGGGGCGCAGGTGGTTGAGCTGGGCCCCGTGAACGCCACAATTCACAAAATTAATGAATGTGTGAACGCCGCCGACCTGCAGCTGCTGGCGCGGATGTATCAACGCGTAATGGAACAGCTGGTCGCCTGACGTACTGACGTAAAGAGGAAGCGCGCATGGAATGGCTTATTAAACACTGGTGGATTCTGGTGCTGGTCTTTTTGGTGGGGGTAATTATCAACGTGATTAAAGATCTAAACCGCGTTGACCACAAAAAATTCCTCAACAACAAACCCGATCTGCCGCCGCACCGTGATTTTAACGATAAATGGGACGATGACGACGACTGGCCGAAGCACGACCAGTCGAAGAAACCGTAAGTTTGCCGTTATCGCGGTAGCGCCCGCCTGTAACCCCGCCCGCCGGGGTTACAGCATTTCGATGATATCGTCCCCTTTCGGCGTACTGCCGCTCAGCGCCTCATCAAAATAGTGCTTCGGCACGGTGTAGCGCAGTCGCTCGATCGCGAACTGCATGCTGCGATCGTCAATGGCATGCCCCAGATCGTCCACAATATCTAAGGTCACGTCGCCCCCCGCCTGCAACAGCGCCTCCTGTGCCGACACCGCCCACGCCAGATCGATAACCCGATCGTCACCACCGTGGATCAGGTGAATGGTGGTGGCCGTCGTTGCGGTAACCGGCAGCGTCGCATAGCGGCCATTAAAGGCGATCACCCGCGAAGCCAGATCCGGCGCTGCTTTGATGCTCTCCAGCGACATGATCGCCCCCTGAGAGAAGCCGATCAGCGCGGTGGCCAGTGGGCTGATGCCGCTCTTTTCCTGCCAGTAGCGCACAATTTCAATAAAGGTCGGCATAATGGCGTCGATACGCTGCTGACGATTTTCTTCCGTCACTCCCTGCACCGAAAACCACTGCCGACCGTCAGGACCGCAAGGCTCCACCCCGCCAATGCTCACGATCAGCGCATCAGGAAACTGCGGCGCGAACCAGCTGCCAATTTGCCCCATGGAGACCGGGTTATCCCCCACGCCATGAAACAGCAGCAACAGCTGTTGCGCAGGCGTCGCAGGGCTTTGAACAATAAAATGATCGTGTTTCATGGCTGTCTCCTTAGTGTATGCGGGCAGTGTACGCCGCTCGCCAGATATGACCATGCCATTTAACTGAATGAGTTAGTTAAAAAAATTGCAGGTTCGCCACCTGCTGATGCAGCGCCTCGGCGCGCGCTGCATCGAGGAAGCGCAAAGCGTCAGCGGCCTCCTGACGCCATCTCGCCAGCAGGGCTTTACGCCCTGTTAGCTGCAGCGCGGCGCAGAGTTCGGCCTCTTCTTCCCCCTGCAGACGCCCGCGCAGGGCCGGCAACGGGATGTCGGCCTGCAACAGCAGGCGATTGAGGCAACCCAGCGCCGCGGCCAGCGGGCGATGGGCGAAGGCAAAGCTCGCCGCTTCCAGCCAGTCCTCATCACTAAGCATAGCCCCTGAAACGGCCGGCAGCGGCGCGGACGCTTGCCGCCACGGGCGCAGCCAGTATTCATCACGCTGTAGCCGCTGTGCCTCCCGTTGCGCGAGCTGATGCCCCGCTGCAGTCAGCGGGAACAGAGCCATCGCGGTATAGCACCCGCTGCTGGCCTCGCGATGGGTGCCCAGCCGCACGAGAATAAACCCACAGCGTTGCCAGAAGCGCCACAGCTCAGGGGTATAGCCAAAGCTGACGGAGAGATAATCATAACCTGCGGCATCGGCGGCGATATCGGCGATCATCTGTTGCCCCAGCCCTTCGCGCTGGCGGGCGGGGTGGACGGCGATCCGACTGACCCGCAGCCCGCGCAGCGTCGCCGCCAGGGGACTGCCGCCATGCGCCGCCAGCGACTGGGCGACCAGGTTCCCCCGCGGCCGGCGAAAACCCGCCCACACCGCCCGGCTGAGTTCGGGAGAAAGTCCCCCTTCGGCCACCAGCCACAGGGCGCCCGCCACCGCACCGCCGGCGCGAGCGCAGCGGAAAGCCTGGCCTGGAGCGTCCATCATGCGCCGCAGATCGAGAGGAGAAGTGCGGTAATGCGCCCCGGATAACAGCTGGTACATCGCTTCCGGCAGCGCCGGCTGCGTTTGCCAGCTAGACTGATTGACCGCCTCCAGGACTACCTCCCCCGTCGGCGCGTCGCGAAATGCCTCATCGCTGAAGATCAGCAGCTGGCTGATGGCCGACTCCAGCGGGCAGCCTGCGGCCCAGCGGATCGGCGCGCTCAGGCTGAACAATTGCAGATAGGGCAGGCTGGCGCAAAATTTCAGCAGGAACCCGCGACCGGTGCCCTCATAACCCTGCACCGTCGTGGTAAGTAGCGTGCGGGGAAAACGGCTAACCAGCTGCCGGAGAAGCGGAGCCGGTATAGCCGCGGCCTCATCGACAATCAGCCAGGACGCCTTTTCCTTCGACGACAGCAACGCATCAGGAGCCATAAAGCGAAACGCCTCGCCGGCAAAGCTCGCCAGCACGTCGACGGCGCTGCGGGTCGGGGCGGTAACAATGGCCTCGCCCGCGAGCTGGCGCAGCAGCATGCCCGCGAGGGCGGATTTGCCTCGCCCTCGTTCAGCCGTCACTGCTGCGATACCAGGCGGTAGACGCAATAATTGCCCAAGGATCGCCGCCTGTTCGGCCAGCGGGTGACCATCGGCGGGATGCCAGTCAGGGTGCCGGACGGCCAGCGGGAGCCGCGGCGAGTCCGACTGCCGCCAGAGCAGCACCTCGGGGTCGGCGATAAACTGCCGACAGCAGCGGAGAACAAAGTTGGGGGTAGAGATCGGGTCGGGCGTATCGCTCCAGCGCAGGGAGTCCTCATCCACCCGGGACGGCCAGTCGGCGAAAGAGGGCGTCAGCAGCACCAGCCAGCTTCCCGCCCGCAGCGTACCGCTCAGGGCCGCCAGGGCGGCCACATCAAACCCGCGCCGGGCATCGAAAAAGGCGTGCATCACTTCCCGCCCCAGCAGCGTCTTCAGGGCGCCAGGCGCCACGCCGGGCGCAGAAACCGGCTCGGAGCCCACCCACAGGCCATCGCCGCCGAGCCGCTCCCGCAGCGCCTGCGCCTGCTGCAGCGTCCAGGCCTCGTCGCCGCTGAGCACCAGCAGGCGGCGAATCCCCTCCCGCGCCATCTGCGCGGTGAGGTCAAGCAGCGCGTCCATCATCAGGGGCGATTACAGCGCGCTGCCGAAGGTGTTGCACTGCGCCGGGTCGCCGCTGTCGAAACCGCGTTTGAACCAGGTGTAGCGCTGTTTTGACGTTCCGTGGGTAAAGCTGTCCGGTACCACCCGCCCCTGGCTCTGCTGCTGCAGACGGTCGTCGCCGATGGCCTCGGCGGCGTTTAACGCCTCCTGCAGATCGCCGGTTTCCAGAATATCCTGCTGCTGCATATTATGCCCCCAGACGCCGGCGAAGCAGTCTGCCTGTAGCTCCATCTTAACCGACAGCCGGTTGGCTTCGGCCTCGGTGGCATGCTGCTGTTGCTGGCGAACCTTCGGCTCAATGCCCAGCAGTTTTTGTACGTGATGACCCACTTCATGGGCAATGACGTACCCCTGGGCAAAGTCGCCATCGGCGCCCAGTTTATTTTTCATCTCATCGTAGAATGACAGGTCGATATAGACCGTACTGTCGGCAGGACAGTAGAACGGCCCCATCACCGACTGGCCGGTACCGCAGCCGGTACGGGTCGCGCCGCGGTAGAGCACCAGCTTTGGCTGAGGGTACTGGCGGCCCATCTTTTCAAAAATCGGTCCCCAGGTATCTTCGGTGGTGGCCAGAATGACGGAAGTAAACTTCGCCGCTTCATCGTCTTTCGGACTGATGGAGCGCTGCGTGGAGGTCTGCTGCTGCGGCATCGGTTCGCCGGTCAACATGCCGGTCAAATCCACGCCGTAGTAGCCCGCCACCAGCACAATAATCAGCAGTACAATGCCGCCCTTCCCGCTCGGCAGACGGAAGCCGCCGCCCCCGCCGCCGCCAAACGGCGAGCCTGATTGTCCACGTCGATCTTCAACATTGTCGCTTTCGCGACGCCCTTGCCAGCGCATAAGCACCTCATTCCCTGTTATGTATCAATAGCAGAGATCGTAGGCGGTTCAGCGCAGGATTACCACAGGAAACAGCAAGAGACGCCAGAAGATGAGGCCATCTTCTGGCGGCGGGCGGGTTAGTCGAGCTTAACGCCCAGACGGTGAGCCACTTCTTCGTAGGCTTCGATCAGGCCGCCAAGGCTCTGGCGGAAGCGGTCTTTGTCCATTTTATCGAGGGTGTTTTTGTCCCACAGGCGGCTGCCGTCCGGCGAAAACTCATCGCCCAGGACCACTTCGCCTTTGAACAGACCAAACTCCAGCTTAAAGTCCACCAGAATCAGACCGGCGTCATCGAACAGCTTTTTCAGCACGTCGTTGGCTTTGTAGGTCAGCTCGCGCATCCGCGCCAGATTCTCTTTGCTCACCCAGCCGAAGGTTTCGCAATAGGAGTCGTTGACCATCGGATCGTGCATGGCATCGTTTTTCAGGAACAGATCGAACAGCGGCGGATTCAGCTCGATTCCTTCTTCAATGCCTAAACGTTTTACCAGCGAGCCTGCCGCACGGTTACGCACCACGCACTCCACCGGCACCATATCCAGTTTTTTTACCAGGCATTCGGTATCGGAGAGCAGCGCTTCCATCTGGGTAGGGATGCCCGCTTCTGCCAGTTTGCTCATAATGAAGTGGTTGAACTTGTTATTCACCATGCCTTTACGATCGAACTGCTCGATGCGCGCGCCATCACCTGCTGACGTATCGTTACGGAATTCCAGTACCAGCAGGTCCGGATTATCGGTGCTGTATACTGTCTTCGCCTTACCACGATACAACTCAGCTTGCTTTTTCATCTTTCACTACTCCAGTGATATTGAGCCTAAAAATACGTTTCCACCTATACACAAAATCATTCAAAGTGCATCGAGGCGGCAACTGAGCGAATCCCCAGGAGCTTACAAAAGTAAGTGACTGGGGTGAACGAAGGCGGCCAACAAAGAGGCAATTTGAAGGATGATGTGCATACGCACACGTTTGCGTCACTATATATTAAAAGGGCCGGATTGCTCCAGCCCTTTCGTTTACTTGTTAAATGCGGCCTGGAATACGGCTACCAGGGCGTCATTTTGCGACTGCGTCAGGGTGTGGCCTTTCGGGTCGATGAACTGCAGGCTACTGCGGTTATCGAGGTCGCCGACCTGAAGTTTGTAGTCACCGGAGGCCAGCTGCGGGTCGCGTGCGCCCAGCTCCTGCCAGCTGCTGTCAGACAGCGGCTTGTAGGTCAGCGCCATGCTGCCCTGAGAGCGCGTGCTGTCGGTCACTTTCATCCCCACTTTCTCGAGGGCGCCTGGCAGACGCTGCCACACCATGTTAAACGGCGCGCGAACAACGAGCATCGGCAGACCCGTATCGTCGGCAGCGCTCTGCACGTCGAAGGTGGCGCCCGCGCTGCGCTGGGCGGCGTTCTGGGCGCTGGTGGCGTTCATGTCCAGGCCTTCCGAAATGACGTTCAGCATGGCGGTGCTGTAGCGCTGCAGTGACGCCGGATCGGCAACCGGTTTACCCGCCTGCTCCAGATTCACCAGCTTGACCACCACCGCTTGCTGATAGCCCTGCGGTTTGACGGAGATTTGATAACGACCGCGATACTGCTGATCTTCATCAAGACGGTTCCACTCAACCCAGTCGGTGTTCAGCGTCTGGCTCGCATCATCGCGCTTGGCGATAACGTAGTTCTTCGACTGAAGAATGCTGGTAACCTGCGCCCACAGCGAACCGCTGCGGCCGTTCTCGACCATCAGCGTCGCGGTATCGCCGTTGAACTGGGTGCGGGCGCCGCTAACCAATGCCAGCGGCTGCGCCGGCGGGCGAATGTCCAGCGCCTTGCCGACCGCGCCGGTGCTGTTGGCCACCGGAATGTTGTAATCACCCACCTGAATCGGCAGGATCATCCCCGCCGGCGCGTGAAGTTCGCTCAACGGTGACGCCTGTAAATAGGCCTCATCACCGCTCACCTGACGCTTATAGCGCGAGTCGGAACTACAGGCCGCGAGGAGTAGAACCAGCGAAACACCCGCAACCTTCGCCAGGCGCGACTTCTGTACTGAGTAAGCCATCAAATCTCCCTAAACTTTACAGCAAACCGGCATGCTTCAGCGCGGCGGTAACGGCTTCACGACCCTGGTCGGTGATAGGCGTCATCGGCAAGCGCAGCGTATCGGTCGCCACAAGACCCAACGCCTTGCATCCCCATTTCACCGGGATAGGATTGGGTTCGACAAATAATTTTGTATGCAATGGCATCAGACGCTGGTTAATCGCCCGGGCTTCGGCAAATTGACCCGCCAGCGCCAGACGGCACATGTCGGCCATTTCGCGCGCCGCCACGTTGGCGGTGACGGAAATCACGCCCACGCCGCCGAGCTGCATGAAGTCCATACCGGTCGCATCGTCACCGCTCAGCAGAATAAAGTCGTCTGAAACCAGCTCTTTGATCTGGTGAACGCGACTTAAGTTCCCTGTAGCTTCCTTAATACCGACAATATTTTTAATTTCCGCCAGACGGCCAACGGTTTCCGGCAGCATATCGCAACCGGTACGGGACGGCACATTATACAGAATTTGCGGCAGGTCAGTATGTTCGGCGATAGCTTTAAAGTGCTGGAACAGGCCTTCCTGGGTAGGACGGTTATAATAAGGAGTGACCGTCAGGCAGCCGACAACGCCGCTGTCGTTAAAACGCTTGGTCAGGCTAATCGCCTCTGCGGTTGCATTGGCTCCCGTTCCAGCGATCACCGGGATACGCCCGTCAGCCAGTTCCAGCGTCATCATCACCACGTCGCCGTGCTCTTCATGGCTCAGCGTTGCGGATTCACCGGTAGTCCCTACCGAAACGATCGCCGAGGTTCCGTTGGCGACATGGTAATCAATCAGTTTTTTCAGGCTTGTCCGGCAGACATTACCGTTTTCATCCATCGGCGTGACAAGCGCTACAATACTTCCCGTGAACATGGGCCATCCTCAGAGCAGAAGTGCGACAAGATTCTCAATGTTACGTTTGGAGCTGCAATAAAAGCAAGAGACCCGACGCCATCAGGGATGTTGTATGGCGGTTTTTTTTATGCTTTCCTAATGTTACCTCACCTTTTTAAAGGAAGAACAGGTTTGACAGCCTCATTACAACACTATCTGGTTATTACCGCCCTGGGGGCTGACCGTCCCGGCATCGTGAATACGATCACTCGCCACGTCAGCAGCTGCGGTTGTAATATCGAAGACAGCCGGCTGGCCATGCTCGGTGATGAGTTTACGTTTATCATGCTGCTTTCCGGGTCGTGGAATGCGATTAACCTGATCGAATCAACCCTGCCGCTGAAAGGCGCGGAGCTGGAGCTGTTGATCGTGATGAAACGCACCACCGCGCGCCCCCCGCAGGCCATGCCAAACACCGTCTGGGTCCAGGTTGAGGTGCCGGACTCACCGCATATCATCGAGCGCTTCACTGCCCTGTGCGATACATGGAATATGAATATCGCGGAACTGGTGTCCCGCACGCAGCCGGGAGACGGTGATTCCGCGCAGCTTTTTATTCAGATAACTGCCCACAGTCCTGCGACGCAAAATGCAGCAAATATCGAACAAGCGTTCAAAGCCCTATGTACAGAACTCAACGCACAAGGCAGTATTAACATCGTTAATTATTCACAGCATGATGAACAGGATGGAGTTTAACCCATGACCCCACTGAAAGCCGGTGATCTTGCACCGAAATTTAGCTTACCGGACCAGGACGGCGAGGAAGTAAATTTAACCGACTTCCAGGGACAGCGTGTCCTGGTTTATTTTTACCCGAAGGCCATGACCCCGGGCTGCACCGTCCAGGCGTGCGGCTTGCGCGACAACATGGACGACCTGAAGAAAGCCGGTGTGGAAGTGCTGGGCATCAGCACCGATAAACCGGAAAAGCTCTCCCGCTTCGCCGAAAAAGAGCTGCTGAACTTTACGCTGCTGTCTGATGAAAACCATCAGGTTTGCGAGCAGTTTGGCGTCTGGGGCGAAAAATCCTTTATGGGGAAAACCTACGACGGGATCCACCGTATCAGCTTCCTCGTCGATGCCGATGGCAAAATCGAACACGTCTTTGATGACTTCAAAACCAGCAATCACCACGACGTGGTGCTGAACTGGCTGAAAGAAAACGCCTGATGCAAAGCAAGACGCCGGGTGAGAGAACCTCGCCCGGCGTCTTTTTTTATCCTCAATGCCTTAGTCGTCGTCGACCACCAGGCCATCCGGCCAGGCATGCACCACCGCTTTAATCAACGTGGCCAGCGGAATGGCGAAGAAGACGCCCCAGAACCCCCACAAACCGCCAAAGATCACCACCGACAGGATAATCACCAGCGGGTGCAGATTCACCGCTTCCGAGAACAGCACCGGGACCAGCAGATTGCCGTCAAGCCCCTGAATAATCAGATAGACCGCGAACAGACTCCAGAACTCGGTGCCCGCGCCAAACTGAAACAGCGCCACCCCCACCACCGGAATGGTCACCACAAATGCACCAATATAGGGGATCAGCACCGAGAAGCCCACCAGCACCGCCAACAGCAGCGAGTAGTTGAGGCCGAAAAGGATGAAGCCTATCCAGGTGGCGACGCTGACGACAATCATCTCCAGCACCTTACCGCGAATGTAGTTGGTGATTTGCTGGTTCATCTCCTTCCATACCTGCCCGGCCAGGCCGCGGTTGCGCGGCAGCACGCGGCGTACCGCGTTGAGCATCTGCTCTTTATCCTTCAGCAGGAAGAAGACCATCAGCGGCACCAGCACCAGATACACCGCCAGCGTAAGCAGCCCCACCAGCGAGGCGAGAGAATACTTGACCACTGAGTCGCCCACCGTCAGCATCCGGGTGCGCATATTTTCCGCCATCGCATCGATGATGCCGGCATCCATTAACGCCGGATAGCGCCGCGGCAGCGTGGCGGCAAAATCAGAGAGCTTGTTGAGCATGCCCGGCATATCGCGGATAAGGTAGATCCCCTGCTGCCAGGCCACCGGCAGCACCACGAAAGCCAGCAACAGCAGGATGCCCACGAAGAGGATCAGCACCAGCGAGGTCGCCCAGGTGCGCGACAGACCGATGCGCTCCAGGCGCACGGTCGGCCACTCCAGCAAATAGGCCAGCACGATAGCCACCAGTAACGGGGCCAGCAGGCCGCTGAAAAAGAACATGATGCCGAAACCGGCAAGCAAAATAACCAGCAGCGCTATCGCCTCAGGGTCGCTGAATCGACGGCGGTACCACTGCATTAACATCTCGAGCATAAAACCTTCCCTGAAGCGCAAAGCGGCGACAAACGGAGGAATTGTATCGAAATGTCACAAAAAAGACTTCGCTTTTTGATGCGCAGCAGACAAACCCGTCTCCGCCGTGAAGAACCTATTTTCAATGTGTCTAACGCCAGCTAAACTCGCTGGGATGCGGCCAGGGAACATTGCGTCGCACAATCGGTCAAACTGGCACACCCACATTACAGGACAGAGGTTATGTTCAGGCAGTTGAAGAAAACGCTGGTGGCGACCGTGATCGCGTCGCTGACGCTGGGTTCGTTAGGCCCTGCTTTTGCTGACTCCGCAGATACCCTGCCGGACATGGGGACCTCCGCAGGAAGCACGCTGTCGATTGGTCAGGAAATGCAGATGGGGGATTACTACGTCCGCCAGCTGCGCGGCAGCGCGCCGCTGATCAACGACCCTCTGCTGGTGCAATACATCAACGGGCTGGGCATGCGTCTGGTCTCGCATGCGAATTCGGTGCGCACCCCGTTCCACTTCTATTTGATTAATAACGACCAAATCAACGCCTTCGCCTTCTTCGGCGGCAATGTGGTCCTCCACTCGGCCCTGTTCCGCTATTCCGATAATGAGAGCGAACTGGCCTCTGTCATGGCGCACGAAATTTCCCACGTTACGCAGCGGCATCTTGCCCGCGCAATGGAAGATCAGAAGCGCAATGCGCCGCTGACCTGGGTCGGCGCGCTGGGTTCAATTCTGCTGGCGATGGCCAGCCCGCAGGCCGGGATGGCGGCGCTGACCGGGACGCTGGCCGGCACCCAACAGGGCATGATCAGCTTCACCCGTCAGAACGAAGAAGAGGCCGACCGGATTGGTATTCAGGTTCTGCAACGCTCGGGATTCGACCCGCAGGCCATGCCGATGTTTATGGGTAAACTGCTTGATGAGTCGCGCTACTCGACGCGGCCGCCGGAAATGCTGCTCACCCACCCTCTGCCGGAAAGCCGGCTTGCCGATGCTCGTAACCGCGCCAACCAGATGCGCCCGGTTGTCGTGCAGTCCTCAGCGGACTTCTATCTGGCGAAGGCGCGTACCCTCGGAATGTACACCAACGGCGACAATAAGCTGGGCATCGATCTGCTCAACGCCTGGGATAAAGGCAATATCCGCCAGCAGCATGCCGCGCAGTATGGCCGCGCCCTGCTGGCGATGGAAAGCAACAACTTTGACCAGGCGCGCAAAACGCTGCAGCCGCTGCTCAGCGCCGATCCGCAAAATCCCTGGTATCTCGATCTGGCCACCGATATCGACCTCGGGCAGAAGAAAACCGGCGACGCCATCAACCGTCTTAAAAACGCTCGTGAACTGCGCACCAATCCGGTGCTGCAGTTGAACCTGGCCAACGCCCTCCTGCAGGGCGGACAGCCCGGGGAAGCGGCGACCATCCTGAATCGTTATACCTTTACCTATAAAGAGGATGGCAACGGCTGGGACCTGCTGGCTCAGGCGGAAGGCGCCCTGGGCAATCGCGACCAGGAGCTGGCGGCGCGGGCAGAAAGCATGGCGCTGGTCGGCCAGCTGGAACAGGCGATTTCCCTGCTCAGCAGCGCCAGCTCGCAAGTGAAACTCGGTAGTCTGCAGCAGGCCCGCTACGATGCCCGCATCGACCAGCTACGTGAGCTACAGGCCCGCTTCCGCCCCTACCAAAAAATGTAAGGAGACCCCATGACCGACGCGGTAAAAATTTACCATAACCCACGCTGCTCGAAGAGCCGCGAAACGCTGAGCCTGTTGAAGAGCCACGGCATCGATCCTGAGGTGGTGCTTTATCTTGAGACGCCACCGGATGCCGGGACGCTGCGTCAACTGCTGCAGCTGCTGGATATGGAGAGCCCCCGCGAGCTCATGCGCCAGAAAGAGGATCTGTATAAATCGCTCAATCTTGCCGACCCGGCGCTCAGCGACGCGGCGCTGATACAGGCGATGGTCGCCAATCCTAAGCTTATCGAACGCCCCATTGTCGTTAGCCGCGGCCAGGCGCGTATTGGCCGACCGCCGGAGCAGGTCCTCGAGATCGTAAGCTAACCCACCCGCGCCGCGCTATCGCGGCGCTTTTTTACGTAGCCGATTCCAGATCTTCCACGCCAATCCCTCCCGCCCGCCTTGCAGTGCTACTGTTCATCTATCGCTCAATCCACTGGACGGATGAACATGAAAAAACCAACCTCAACGCCTCATGATGCCGTATTTAAGAGCTATCTCTCCCATCCTGATACCGCCCGCGATTTTCTGCGGCTGTACCTGCCCGAGACGCTGCTTAAGGTGTGCGATCTGCGTACGCTGCATCTCGAGTCCGGGCATTTTGTCGAAGACGATCTGCGTCCCTTTTACGCCGACATTCTGTATTCCCTGAAAACCACGGCGGGAGACGGCTATATTTATGCGCTTATCGAACACCAGAGCACGCCCGATCGGCATATGGCCTTTCGTCTGATGCGCTACGCCATCGCCGCCATGCAGCGCCACCTTGATGCCGGCCACGATCGGCTGCCGCTGGTGATCCCTGTTCTCTTCTACCACGGTCTGGTGAGCCCCTACCCGTTCTCGCTGCGCTGGCTCGATGAATTCGTCGCTCCGGAGCTGGCCGGCCACCTTTATCACGGGGCGTTTCCGCTGGCGGACATTACCGTCATTCCGGATGACGACATTGCCACCCATCAGCGCATGGCGACGCTGGAGTTACTGCAAAAACATATTCGACAACGCGATCTGGCGCAGCTCCTCGACAAGCTGAGCGAATTATTATTGACTGGTCTGGCGACGGAATCGCAGGTACAAGCCCTGATGCACTATCTGGTGCAGGCAGGCAACGCGCGAGAGCCGATCAAGTTCATTCGCGAGCTGGCGTTACGTACGCCGCAGCACAAGGAGACGTTGATGACAATTGCGGAATATCTGGAACAACAGGGCCTGGAGCGGGGCCTGGCGCAGGGCCGTCAGGAAGGCCGGAAGGAAGAGGCGCAGCGTATCGCCGCCGCTATGCTACACAGTGGCCTGGCGCGCGATCTGGTCGCCCGGTTGACCGGGCTGACGGAGGAGGAACTGACTCCGCAGGCGGACTAGAGTTTAAGGATCTCTTTCACGAAGGGGATCGTCAGCTTGCGCTGAGCGGTAATCGAGGCATGATCCAGCTGATCGAGGGTCATAAACAGCGAGCGCATTTCGCGATCCAGCCGCTTCAGCAGGAAGCGGCAAACGTCCTCCGGCATCTCGAAGCCGCGCAGTCTGGCGCGCAGCTGCAGGGCCTGCAGCTTGTCTTCATCCGACAGCGGCTGCAGCTTATAGATCTGCCCCCAGTCAAGCCGCGAGGCGAGATCCGGCAGACCAAGATTCAGTTGCCGCGGCGGCCGGTCCCCGGTGATCAGCAGACGGGTTTTACCTGATTCCAGGATCCGGTTGTAGAGATTAAAGATGGCCATTTCCCAGGGCTCATCCCCGGCGACGCACTCGATGTTATCGATGCAGACCAGCGCCAGCTGTTCCATCCCCTCCAGCACCTCCGGCACAAACCAGGTGCGTTTATCCAGCGGCACGTAGCCCACGGCATCCCCGCGCTGGGAAAGCTCGGCGCAGGCGGCATGTAACAGGTGGCTGCGACCCGCCCCTTCACGTGACCAGATATAAATATACCCGCTGTGTTCCTGGCGCAGTACGTTCTGGAGGGCAGCAAGTAGGGAAGGATTATCACCCGGCCAGAAACTCGCGAAGGTTTCGTCGTCAGGAAGATACAGTGGCAAAGAGAGCTGTGCCGGTGCGTTCAGATGGACCTCAACATAGGCTTACAGAAAAACGCGAAGAGTTTATCACAGATTTAGGTCAGGAGAGAACCGGGCGGGATCGCCGCCCGGCCAGACGATCGTTATTTAACCTCTTCGCTATCCGCGGCGTCGAGAACCACCTCTTCCGGACGCAGGACGCTGATAAGCTTGAAAATCAGGCTGAGCGCGATACCGACGATGGTGGCCAGCGCCATCCCTTTCAGCTCAGCGGCGCCGATGTGCACTTTGGCACCGCTGACGCCGATGATCAGGATCACGGAGGTGAGAATCAGATTCTGCGCCTTGCTGTAATCCACCTTCGATTCAATCAGTACGCGGATCCCTGAGGCGCCGATTACCCCGTACAGCAGCAGCGACACGCCGCCCATCACCGGCACCGGGATGATCTGGATCGCCGCCGCCAGTTTGCCGACGCAGGAGAGCAGAATCGCAATGATCGCCGCGCCGCCGATAACCCAGGTGCTGTAGACGCGGGTAATCGCCATCACGCCGATATTTTCCCCGTAGGTGGTGTTAGGCGTCGAGCCGAAGAAGCCGGAAACGATCGTCGACAGGCCATTGGCAAACATCGAACGATGCAGGCCCGGGTCGCGGATCAGATCGCGTTTGACGATATTGGCCGTCACCACCAGGTGACCGACGTGCTCGGCAATCACCACCAGCGCAGCGGGCAGAATGGTGAAGATGGCGAACCATTCAAAACGCGGCGTGTAGAAGGTTGGCAGCGCGAACCAGTGCGCTTCGGCGATCGGGGTGGTATCGACCACGCCCATCACAAACGACAGCGCATAGCCCACCAGAACGCCAATCAGGATCGGGATAATCGCCAGGAAGCCGCGGAACAGGACCGAACCAAACACCGTCACCGCCAGGGTCACCATCGAGATAATAATGGTTTTACTGTCCGGCGACTGGCCGTCGGCCGGCAGCAGCCCGGCCATGTTGGCCGCCACGCCCGCCAGCTCCAGACCGATAACCGCCACGATGGCCCCCATCGCCGCCGGGGGGAACATCACATCCAGCCAGCCGGTACCGGCTTTTTTGACAATAAAGGAGACGAGGCAGAACAGCACGCCGCACATAATGAAACCGCCCAGCGCCACTTCATAGCCCAGCGGCAGCAGGAGCAGCA
Organism: Klebsiella sp. GG_Kp175; assembly: GCF_040062325.1. NCBI lineage: Bacteria > Pseudomonadati > Pseudomonadota > Gammaproteobacteria > Enterobacterales > Enterobacteriaceae > Klebsiella > Klebsiella sp. GG_Kp175. The sequence continues at coordinate 52,815 of NZ_JBEAFX010000007.1, forward strand.
CTGGAGAGATAAAGGCGAAACTCGATCCCAGATACGCCGGGATTTTGCCTTTACAGATAAAGAGGTACAGCAGCGTACCAATACCGTTGAACAGCAGCACGGTGGCCGGGTTGATGTGGAACAGGATTGGCACCAGCACCGTTGCGCCAAACATGGCAAACAGGTGCTGCAAACTAAGCGGGATAGTCTGTAAAAGCGGCGGTCTTTCACTCACCCCGATAGCACGGCGCGTCATAGTGTTTTCCTCTGAGATGGTTAGTTATGTGTGTTTTATTCAAAAAAAAGCCGACTCTCAAAGTCGGCTTATTTATCGTTATGCGATTATTTCGTACCAAAGATCTTGTCGCCGGCATCGCCGAGACCGGGAATGATGTACCCGTGCTCGTTCAGTCCCTTATCGACAGAGGCGGTGTACAGCTCAACGTCCGGGTGCGCTTTCTCCAGCGCGGCAATTCCTTCCGGCGCCGCCACTAGTACCAGCACCTTGATGCTGGTGCAGCCGGCGTTTTTCAGCAGATCGATAGTGGCGATCATCGACCCACCGGTGGCCAGCATCGGGTCAACCACCAGCGCCATACGCTCATCGATGTTGGACACCAGCTTCTGGAAGTAAGGTACCGGCTCGAGGGTCTCTTCATTGCGATAAATACCCACCACGCTGATACGCGCGCTCGGCACGTGCTCAAGTACCCCTTCCATCATGCCGAGGCCTGCGCGCAGGATTGGCACGACGGTAATTTTCTTGCCCTTGATCTGCTCAACTTCCACCGGGCCGTTCCAGCCTTCGATGGTCACTTTCTCGGTCGCCAGATCGGCGGTGGCTTCATAAGTCAGTAAGCTGCCCACTTCAGAGGCGAGTTCACGGAAGCGTTTGGTGCTGATGTCGTGCTCGCGCATCAGGCCCAGCTTGTGTTTGACGAGTGGGTGTTTGACTTCCACAATCTTCATTCTCTTTCTCCTCTGAGGGGCAGCCACAAAAAAAATCGCGGGATTATACCGCTTTTTTCGGATTAGGCCATACCCATCTTGCTTGACGTATATCAAGCAAAGTGATTTAGAGACAAAAAAACCGGAGGCGAGGCTCCGGTTTTAGCGCGGGGTTCTGCCGGGCGGCGCTAACGCTTACCCGGACCGCAAACCCCGCAGGCCCGATAAGCGCAGCGCCACGGGGGAATTATAGCTGCTCCCCGTTGCTGGCAATCACCTTCTTATACCAGTCGAACGACTTCTTCTTACTGCGCTCCAGCGTGCCGTTGCCTTCATTATCTTTATCCACGTAGATAAAGCCGTAGCGTTTTTTCATCTCCCCCGTTCCGGCGGAAACCAGATCGATACAGCCCCACGGGGTATAACCCATAAGATCGACGCCATCCTCGACCACCGCCTTTTTCATCTCCGCTATATGCGCGGAGAGATAATCGATACGGTACTGGTCATCCACGCTGCCGTCCGCTTCACGAACATCGATCGCGCCAAAACCGTTTTCGACAATAAACAGCGGTAGCTGATAGTGATCCCAGAACCAGTTCAGAGAATAGCGCAGGCCGACCGGGTCAATCTGCCAGCCCCAGTCCGACTTTTTCACGTACGGGTTGGAGACCAGGCTGGTGGTTTCATCATAATCGAGCAAGGGGTTGTCTTCGGTGGCTTTGGTGGCGAAGGACATATAGTAGCTAAAGCCGATGTAGTCGACACAGCCTTCGGTTAACGCCTGACGATCGGCTTCGGTGATGTCCAGGCTAAAGCCGCGGCGGGCAAAATAGTTGAGCAGATGCTGCGGATAGCGGCCGCGCACGTGGACATCGGTGAACCAGTACCGACGGTGCATGGCGTTCATCGCCATCATCATATCGTCCGGCGCGCAGGTCAGCGGATAGATAGGGCACATGGCGATCATGCAGCCTATCTGCAGAGCAGGGTTGATCTCGCGCGCCGCTTTCACCGCCAGGGCGCTGGCCACCAGCTCATAATGTGCGGCCTGGTACATTACCGGTTCCCGATCTTCACCCGGTAAATACTTCAGACCGGAGTTGGTGAAAGGGGCAAAGTCCTCATGGTAGTTAGCCTGGTTGTTGATCTCGTTGAAGGTCATCCAGTACTTCACTTTATGCTGATAGCGGGTGAAGACGACCCTGGCGAAGCGCACGAAAAAGTCGATCAGCTTGCGGTTACGCCAGCCGCCGTACTCGGTGACCAGGTGATAGGGCATTTCAAAATGCGACAGCGTAATGACCGGTTCAATACCGTGTTTCAGACATTCGTCGAACAGATCGTCATAAAACTGCAGGCCAGCCTCGTTCGGCTCCTGTTCATCGCCCTGCGGGAAAATACGCGTCCAGGCAATCGAGGTGCGGAAACATTTGAAGCCCATTTCGGCAAACAGCGCCAGGTCCTGCGGGTAGCGATGATAAAAATCGATCGCCTCATGGTTCGGGTAGTTTTTTCCCGCCACCACGCCGTCGGTGATTTCCCGCGGCACGCCGTGGGCGCCGGCGGTCATCACATCCGCCACGCTGACCCCCTTGCCCCCCTCCTGCCAGCCGCCCTCTAACTGATGCGCCGCCACCGCGCCGCCCCACAGAAAACCTTCTTTAAATCCGGACATAGTCTCTCCCTAAGGTCGATCGTCGCCAGGCGAACGATAGTGCTGATTGAAATGGTAAACCGCGCCAATCAGGCCGGCATCGTTGCCGTGACTGACGGTATCGAGATAGTCGGCAATGCCGAACCAGGCCAGATGCTGGCGCAGCAGCGTCAGAAATCCAGGACGTTCCACAACGCCGCCGCCGATAAAAATGGTCTGCGGATCGAAGATATTGACGAGGTTATAAAGGCCATGGCCCAGGCCATTGAAGAACTCGGCGACCAGACGCTGGCAAACCGGGTCGCCGGCGTCATAGCGGTCAAAAATCATTTCGCCAGTGACGCTATCCAGCGGCGCGCCAATATGTTCTGCATAGCGATAGCGCAGCACACGCAGGGTGCAGTTTTCATTCATCGAGTAGCGACGGGGATCGCGTCCGCCGGGACGATCGGTAAGCATATAGCCGAACTCGCCGGCGCGAAAACGCGCCCCGTGGATCAGCTGATGTTGGCAAAAAATCGCTCCACCGATGCCAGTGCCGATAGTGAGCACCAGAAAATTGGCCATCTCCGCCGCTTTACCCTGCCAGCGCTCGGCAAGCAGCACACAGTTGGCGTCGTTTTCCACCGAGACCGGCAGCCCGGTTCGCGTCTCGAGCCATGATTTCATGGCGAAGTTATCAAAGCGACGGATAGCGCCGCCCATGGTGATAAATCCGCTGTGCGGATCGACATAGCCCGGCGCGCTGATGGCAATGCCTTCGCATGACGGGTGGGCCGCCAGCCACGACAGCATGGTCTGTAAGATATGATCGCCATCGCTGTCATTGATTGACTGCTTCGCGGTTTCCAGCAGCCTTCCGTCGCGGGTCATGACGCCCATCTTTAACGCGGTGCCACCGATATCAAATGCCGCAATCTTCATTCATCCCTCCCCTGTCGAACATAAATCACCGGTAATCCATACGGCGATCAATCACAGAAACCGGTTTCAGTAATATGATGGGGATTACCTGACACTGAGGCAAGCACAAGGCTGTACCCGGTTTCATTTTCGTGAGCAGTATCAAATTTGACCATCCGCCAACGGTTTTAAGCCGACTGTAAAGCAGGCTCGCAAACGTTTGCTTTCCCTGTTAGAATTGCGCCGATTTTTCTTGCTTACCGCAAACGCGTGGAGACTTCGCAGTGACCGACAAAACCTCTCTCAGCTATAAAGATGCCGGCGTGGATATTGATGCAGGCAACGCTCTCGTCGACCGTATTAAGGGCGTGGTGAAGAAAACCCGTCGCCCGGAAGTGATGGGTGGACTGGGCGGATTCGGCGCGCTGTGCGCACTGCCGCAGAAATACCGCGAGCCGGTACTGGTCTCCGGCACCGACGGCGTCGGTACCAAGCTGCGTCTGGCAATGGATCTGAAGCGTCACGACACCATCGGCATCGACCTGGTCGCCATGTGCGTGAACGACCTGGTGGTTCAGGGCGCTGAACCGCTGTTTTTCCTTGATTACTACGCCACCGGTAAACTGGACGTCGATACCGCAGCCAGCGTCATCAACGGCATCGCCGAAGGCTGCCTGCAGTCCGGTTGCGCGCTGGTGGGCGGTGAGACCGCAGAGATGCCGGGGATGTACCACGGCGAAGATTACGACGTGGCGGGTTTTTGCGTCGGGGTGGTGGAAAAATCAGAAATCATCGACGGCAGCAAAGTCGCTGACGGCGATGTGCTGGTGGCGCTGGCCTCCAGCGGCCCGCACTCTAACGGCTATTCGCTGGTGCGTAAGATTATTGAAGTTAGCGGCGTTGACCCACAGACCACCGACCTTGACGGCAAACCGCTGGCCGACCATTTGCTGGCGCCGACCCGCATCTATGTGAAATCGGTTCTCGACCTTATTGCCAGCGTTGACGTCCACGCCATCGCCCATCTGACCGGCGGCGGCTTCTGGGAAAACATCCCGCGCGTACTGCCGGACAACACCCAGGCGGTGATTGATGAGTCTTCCTGGCAGTGGCCGTCCGTTTTCAACTGGCTGCAAACCGCCGGTAACGTCAGCCAGCATGAGATGTACCGTACCTTTAACTGCGGCGTGGGGATGGTTATCGCCCTGCCGGCAGCAGAAGCAGACAAGGCCATTGCCCTGCTGAACGAGAAAGGTGAAAACGCGTGGAAAATCGGGTATATCAAAGCCTCCGATTCCGAACAGCGTGTGGTCATTGCATGAAAAACATTGTGGTGCTGATTTCCGGTAGCGGCAGTAATTTGCAGGCGATCATCGACGCCTGTGGCCGGAAACAGATAAACGGCACCCTGCGTGCGGTATTCAGTAACAAGGCCGATGCGTTCGGCCTTGAGCGCGCGCGCGCGGCCGGGATCCCGGCCCACGCGCTGGCGCAAAGTCAGTTTGCCGACCGGGAAGCGTTCGATCGTCAGCTGATGCATGAAATTGACGCCTACGCCCCGGATCTGGTGGTGCTGGCGGGCTATATGCGTATCCTTAGCCCGGCCTTTGTCAGCCACTATCAGGGACGACTGCTGAACATCCACCCTTCGTTACTGCCGAAGTATCCTGGCCTGCATACCCATCGCCAGGTGCTGGAAAACGGTGACGAGGAGCATGGGACCTCGGTGCACTTCGTCACCGATGAGCTGGATGGCGGTCCGGTTATCCTGCAGGCCAAAGTGCCGGTCTTTGCTGGCGACAGCGAGGAAGAGGTTACGGCGCGGGTACAGACCCAGGAACATGCCATTTATCCGCTGGTGATAAGCTGGTTCGTCGAGGGGCGTCTGCGCATGGTGGGCAACCACGCCTGGCTGGATGAACGACAGCTTCCCCCCCAGGGCTATGCCGCTGAAGTATAAGCACGTCTCGCCCCGGTCATTGCCGGGGCTACTTTCTCACTTCTCCCCGGTTATTTATCTGTGTTTTCCAGGCAAAGTGCGTTGTGGTTCCACCCCGCAGGCAATGGCGTCGGCCGCTGGTAATCAAACTCACGTAGCGTCAGGTCAGTCACGCCGTTGGCATACATCACCGGCAGCCCTCCCGGGTAAGGCTCAACCCCCCAGGCACGGCCGCTGTGCGGATTCAGACACCAGGCATTATCCATGCCCATGCCGGTTGGCGACTGCGGGTTACACGGCGGACGCACATCATAAAGCCCCTGCTCCATCTGTGGATTAAGCTTCTGGTGGAGCTGGATGCCGTCAAAAAGAATGCGCTGGATCAGGCCCGCTGGTTCACTATGCAAATTAATCGCCCCTTCACACTCCCCGACCAGACCGCGAAACTGGATCCGAGTGATGGCGCCGGGGGCGATAGCCGGATCGCGATGGCGTGCGGAAAGAAAAACCGGATCCGCCTCCCCCCAGTGACAGGCTGGCGCGCTCACGCAAGCAAACGCTATGTTGCTGAAGATCATCCGCCGCAGCTGGCCGCCGTCGCGGGATAGCAAGCCGATCCCGCGATTGGAATCAAAGATGGTGCAGTTGCTGACCAGCACATCTTCAATATCCTGCCAGGTTTCCGTACCGACTTTTAAGGCGCAGCTTTTCGACCGCAGCGTACAGTTCACGATCGTAACCTGACGCAGCGGACGCTGAATATGCGCAGGCTTGGCCGTGGTTTTCAGACAGATAGCGTCATCGGCGGCGCTGAAATAGCAGTTGGCGATATGCACCTGCTGGCAGCTGTCGATATCCAGCGCGTCGGTATTGGCCATCGTCAAATCGTTATCCACGGTAATCCCGTTAATCGTCACGCCGATACACGAGACCAGATGTATGGTCCACATCGGCGCATGGCGCACGGTAATATTTTCCAGTCGCACGCCGCGGCAGTTCTCCAGCAAAATGATGCGCGGCCGCCGCTCGACGGGCTGGCGGTACCCCATGGCATCGACATCCCGGGAAAACCAGCCGTCGGCGCTACCGTAGATTTCACCGCCGCCACAGATACTCACATTTTGCGCATCGAGAGCATAAAGAAAGGCCCGGTGGGAGCACTCTGCCTGGCTCAGCGCGACCGCTTGGGTAAAATCATCGCCGTTTTCGCTGACGATCAGCTTGGCGCCCGGCGACAGCCACAGGCAGGTATTTGACCCTATCCGCAAGCCGCCGAGCGCGTACCTGCCGTGATCGACCACCAGCGTACCTCCTCCGGCCTCCGCCAGCTCGTCCAGCGCCTGTTGAAAGAGAGCGGTATCGGGAGTGACGCCATCCGCGTGGGGATGGCGCTGAGAAAGATGAATATTCATAGCGTATCCTGAAAATCAAACAGGCAGCTATCACACCATCTCCTGCCCGACCAGCGTAGGGGAGAAACTGCCCGCGGGGCAATATCTGCGCAGCATTTCACATTCACCAGGTCCGTCCGGGATAAAATGTGATGGATAACGCAAATCCTGCGCGGCCAACCGCGAAAAGCGTACTCTCCGCACAGTTCCCGCCCGCGGCCATCGCGTCAGCCGTGAGCCATATCACGGGATTTATTTCATTTCATCGCCATTTGGCAGGCTGCTCGCAGAACGGCGCAAAATCCCCGTATCCGGCATTTTCGCCCCCGCCTCCCCTCTTTTCCTGTGCAACCTCGCTTTCCTTACCAAAGAGATACGCTTATGACGAGGACAGTAACCCCAACGCGAGAAGTCAAAACCCGCAATATCCTCTGCTGGGGGATGGGTGATATTTTCGGTAGCGGCGCGATGACCATTACCGGCCTGTGGCTGCTCTACTTCTATATTGAGGTCGCCGGGCTCTCCCCCGCCGCCGCCGCCTCCATTTTCGCCATCGCCAAAATCTGGGATGGGATCACCGATCCGGTGATGGGCTACATCACTGACAACATCCGCACCCGCTGGGGACGCCGGCGGATATTCTTTATTCTCGGCGCGCCGATGTCGCTCTGTTTCGCCCTGATGTGGGTGAGCGGTTTCGGTTACGCCTGGTACCTCGGCACTTATTTACTTTTCAGCACCGTGTTTACGCTACTGATGGTGCCTTACGATACACTGCCGGCAGAAATGACCTCGCGCTACGATCTGCGCTCTAAGATGTCGGGCGCGAGGATGCTGTTCGCGCAGGCGACGGCCTTTCTCGCCGCGCTGATCCCCGGGCAAATCATGGCTCACGTCGCCGACCAATCGCAGGCATTTCTCTATATCGGCATCGTCTTCGCCCTGCTCTTCGCCCTGCCGTGGATTTTTGTCTGGCGCGGCACCTGGGAGCGCGACGCTCTTCCGCCACCGCAGGCCCGCCAGGGGTTGCTTAAAACCCTGGGGTCGTTATACCGGGAGATGGCTTCAACGTTTCATCTGCGCACTTTCCGCATTCATATCATGATGTACGTCGGCGGCGCGGTGGCGTTGGATATTTTCGGCTCGCTGTTTATGCATTACATGACCTATGTATTGCGCGTCGGGACCTCCCTGGCATCGCAGGCGATGAGCCTGATGACGCTGTTTCAGTTCTTCGCCATCCCGTTCTTCACCTGGCTGTGCATTCGCGTTGGCAACGGCAATGCCTATAAGCTGGCCATTGCGCTGATCCTCTGCGCTTTGCTGTGGTTCAGCCAGCTTAGCGCCGGCTTTAGCCATCTCTCCTGGCTGCTGCTCGGCGGTGCGGTGGTAATGGGCGTCGCCCGCGGGGGAACCTATCTCATTCCGTGGAACGTCTATAACTTTCTGCCGGATGTCGATGAGGCCTATACCGGCGTGCGCCGCGAGGGAATTTACGCCGGCGTGATGATGCTGACGCGCAAGTTCTCCCAGGCGCTGGCGCTGTTTATCGTCGGACTGGCGCTGGAGGCGTTTGGCTTCACCAAGGGCGCTGAAGCGCAGAACGCCGCCGCCCTTAACGGCATCTGGTGGGTTTTCCTGGTGGGCCCGGCCTGCTGGCGATCCTGGCCATGTATGGCGCATTTCGTTTCCGCTTAAGCCAGCCGCGCCATCAAATTCTGATTAACGAGCTGGAGCGCCTGCGCGCTGGCGGCCATCCGCAGGATGCCAGCCCGCAGACGCGAGAAACTATTGAACTACTAACCGGTCATCCGCACCGCAATGCCCGCTGGCAACACGCCGTCTTACCGCAAGGGAGTGATTATGTCGCAGAAAAGCAACCGTCCTGAACTCCTTCAGCGTATTGAAGCGCTGATCGATAACCTAACCGCCATTAACGATAAGAGCGGCCAGTTGCAGCGGCTGGCCGATGGCCGGGTCATTGATACGAAAGGCTGGGAGGGCTGGGAATGGACGCACGGCATCGGTCTGTTCGGACTGTTTCGCTATCAGCAGTTGACCGGTTCCCCCCGCGCCCGTCAGCTGATTGACGACTGGTTCAGCGCCCGCTTCGCCGAGGGAACGCCGGAGAAAAACATCAATACGGCTTGTCCGTTCTTAACGCTGGCGCTGCGCTACCAGCAGGCGCCGCGCAGCGACTGGCGCGCCTACCTCGACTGCTGGGGCGAAGCCATCTATCGCCAGATGCCACGCACCGATGAAGGCTGTCTGCAGCATGTCACCTATGAGAGCGCGCATCAGCAACAAATCTGGGACGATACGCTGATGATGGCGGTATTGCCTCTGGCCATACTGGGCAAAATGTTTGATAAACCGCGCTGGGTGGAAGAGGCCATCTACCAGTTTTTACAGCATCTGCACTATCTCAGCGACCGCCAGAGCGGCCTGTGGTATCACGGCTGGCATTTCGCCGGCCGACACCACTTCGCCGGCGCTCTGTGGGCCCGAGGCAACAGCTGGATAACCCTGGCGATCCCGGAGCTGCTGGAGATGCTCGATCTCGACGAGCATGATGCTGTTTACCGGCAATTGCAAAATACCCTGCAGATACAGGTCGCCGCGCTTGCCCGCTGCCAGAGTGACAACGGTTTGTGGCCAACGCTGCTCAACGACCCCGACAGCTATCTGGAAGCCTCGGCGACCGCCGGGTTTGCCGCCGGCATCTTCAAAGCGATACGCCTCGGCTATCTGGAAGCGGATTATCTGCCGGTGGCCGAACGCGCGTGCGAGGGAATTATCGACCATATTTCACCACAGGGTGAACTGTTGCAGGTGTCGTTCGGCACCGCGATGGGCCACGACCTTGATCACTATCGTCACATCCCGCTCACCGCCATGCCCTATGGCCAGGCGATGGCGATGCTGTGCCTGGTGGAAGCCCTGCATCGCACGCTGTAAAAGCGTTACCTGAGCGCCGTCAGTTCGGTGCTCAGGCTATCCGCCAGGCTACGCACCCGTCCGGGATCGAACATGACGTAGAACGCCGGCGAGGCGTCGCTCATCTGCTGGCAGATCGTTTCCATCTCAGACGCGCAACGGTACAGCGCCTGCACATTGATATGGCAGATCTCCCGCATGCTCCAGCTGTTCTCCACCTCGCGGGCGAAATGCAGCGTAAAAAAGGCCTTTTGCGCATGGGTAAACAGCTGGCAATAGAGCGCCAGCCCCTGCCACTCTTCACGCCACTACCGCTCCAGCGCTGCAGGAAACTCCGCCGTGTGGGCAAACGCCAACGCCTCTTCCCCCAGGCGCTGCGCGCCGCTGGCCACCTCATCCTTTTCCTGCGCGATTTGCGTCAGATTGCTCATCGACTTCTGCGGGTCGTCGCGGGTGAAATGAATATCCTGCGCCGACCCCGGCAGCCAGTGGCTACGCGCCAGCTGACCGTACAGGCTCCACACCGCCTGCCCGTAGCTTTCCGGCAGCTGGCTGTGGCGATGGAAGACGTGGTCGCGCACGTAGATCGCCTGGTAGAGCGTTTGCGCTCCCTGCTCGAGAAGCTGCCGGAACTGCTGCGCCACGTCGTCAGGCGGACACCAGCCGTAGCGCTGCGCCAGCCACTGGTCGAGCAACTGCTGCTGGTTTTTCGCCATCCCGTCCCCCAGCAGCTGGCTGCAGGCGAACAGGTTGCATTCGCTTAAGGTATCGGGGATCCAGTGGTTATCAATACTTTCCCAGCTGGCTTTACAGATAGCGCCGGTGATACGCGGATTCCGGCTTTGGCACCACAGCAGCCGCCCCTGCAGTTCATCGATACGCAGAAACGGCATAACTCCCCAACCAACTTCCTCCCCGGCCAGATCGATATCAACCCACACATCCCGCGTCTGCACCGCCAGCAGCGCCGGGTTATTGGGAAAGGCTGGCCAGAAGCGTTCCGGGGTCAGTTTAATCGATACCGATACCGTCGGCGGCAGCGGTTCAATAGCGTCCAGCACGGTACTGAGATCGTCGTTGCTTGCCGGGAAGACGCGTATTACCAGATGTTTGTTTTGCGCCGCGACGGCCTGGCTCAAGGCGCCAAAACAGCGGCGATACAGCACGAAGCTCTGCGCCGGCTGGCGCCCTTCCCCCGCCTCGCGACGCTGCCTATCCCACTGCGGGCGGGAGATCGGCAACAAGCCGTCAGTGCTGGAAAGGGCGATAATCAAGCCGGTGAGCGCCGGTACGCCCTCGCAGACGGCGCGGACTTTGTCGGTCAACCAACGGCTCCAGAAATCCACATCAAAACGCACACCGCCCGGGTTATCCAGCAGTTCCGGATGCGCTAACAACAGCTCCGTCGGGAAACTGAGCTCTTTCGCCTGCAGATAAAAGCGCAGCCCCAGTTCCCGACAGCGCAGCGCCAGGCGGTTGAGATAGATACAGCGCGCTCGCTGCTGGCTCGACAACCGGTCGTTATAGTCAAACGGCGTGTAGCCCTGCGGCGATACCAGCTTGCCGAACAGCTCCGCCTGGCCGATCACCACGGTATTAAAACCATGTTTTATGGCATATTCCATTAAGCGACAAGCTGACGGCCAGTGCCAGATATCCTGATTATTGAGCTCCAGCGCCCGCGTTTCCCACATCGTTTCGCCCCCCATTTACTCATGATTGAACATAACGTAAGCAAACAAACGCGTCCGCTTTTTCCCGACATCAGGTTGAAAGAAAACTGTCATATTGCTTTGACATAGTTGGACATTCAATGGCAATGCTCGCCATAATGAAACAAGCGACATCAATGATCCGGAGTGTGAGTTGTAATGGGCCAGGAAAAGCTATACATCGAAAAAGAACTCAGCTGGTTATCTTTTAACGAACGCGTGCTGCAGGAAGCGGCGGACAAAAGTAACCCGCTGATTGAGCGCATGCGCTTCTTAGGGATCTACTCCAACAACCTTGATGAGTTTTACAAAGTGCGCTTCGCTGAGCTTAAGCGCCGGATTATTATCAGTGAAGAACAAGGCAGTACCGCCCATTCTCGCCACCTGTTAGGCAAAATCCAGGCCCGCGTTCTGAAGGCCGATCAGGAATTCGATAGTCTGTATAACGAACTGCTGCTGGAGATGGCGCGCAACCAGATCTTCCTGATCAACGAGCGCCAGCTGTCCGTCAATCAGCAGGCCTGGCTGCGCAACTACTTTAAACAGTATTTGCGGCAGCATATCTCGCCGATCCTGATTAACCGCGAAACGGACCTCGTGCAGTTCCTGAAAGATGATTACACCTATCTGGCGGTGGAGATTATCCGCGGGGAGAACATCAACTATGCCCTGCTGGAAATTCCGTCGGATAAGGTCCCGCGCTTCGTAAACCTGCCGCCGGAAGCGCCTCGCCGCCGTAAACCAATGATCCTGCTGGATAACATTCTGCGCTATTGCCTGGACGACATCTTTAAAGGCTTCTTTGATTACGATGCGCTGAACGCCTACTCGATGAAAATGACCCGTGACGCCGAGTACGATCTGGTGCATGAGATGGAGTCGAGCCTGATGGAGCTGATGTCCTCCAGCCTGAAACAGCGCCTGACCGCCGAGCCGGTTCGCTTCGTCTACCAGCGCGATATGCCGGACGCGATGGTCGAAATGCTGCGCGATAAGCTCTCCATCTCCAACTATGACTCAATGCTGCCGGGCGGCCGCTATCACAACTTCAAAGACTTTATCGGCTTCCCGAACGTGGGTAAGGCCAATCTGGTCAATAAACCTATGCCGCGCCTGCGTCATCTGTGGTTTGATAAATTCCGCAACGGCTTCGACGCCATTCGCGAACGCGATGTGCTGCTCTACTACCCCTATCATACTTTTGAGCATGTGCTGGAGCTGCTGCGTCAGGCCTCGTTCGACCCCAGCGTACTGGCGATCAAAATCAACATCTACCGCGTGGCCAAGGATTCGCGCATCATCGACGCGATGATCCACGCCGCCCACAACGGTAAAAAAGTCACCGTAGTGGTGGAGCTACAGGCGCGTTTTGACGAAGAGGCCAACATTCACTGGGCGAAACGCCTGACGGAAGCGGGCGTCCACGTTATCTTCTCCGCGCCGGGCCTGAAAATCCACGCCAAGCTGTTCCTGATCTCGCGTAAAGAAGGCGATGAGGTCGTGCGCTACGCCCACATCGGCACCGGTAACTTCAACGAGAAGACCGCGCGGATCTATACCGACTATTCGCTGTTAACCGCCGATGCGCGCATTACCAATGAAGTTCGCCGGGTGTTTAACTTTATTGAAAACCCCTACCGCCCGGTCAGCTTCGATTACCTGCTGGTGTCGCCGCAGAACTCGCGTCGTCTGCTGTATGAGATGATCGACCGCGAGATCGCCAATGCGCAGAACGGGCAACCGTCCGGTATTACCCTGAAGCTGAACAATCTGGTGGATAAAGGACTGGTAGACAGACTGTATGCCGCCTCCAGCTCCGGCGTGCCGGTCAACCTGTTAATCCGCGGCATGTGCTCGCTGATCCCCGGTCTGGAAGGCATCAGCGAAAATATTCGCGTCATCAGCATTGTGGACCGCTTCCTCGAGCATGACCGGGTCTATTGTTTTGAAAACGGTGGCGATAAGCAGGTCTGGCTCTCCTCTGCCGACTGGATGACGCGTAATATCGATTATCGCATCGAAGTTGCCGCCCCGCTGCTCGACCCGCGCCTGAAACAGCGGGTGCTGGATATTTTTGATATCTTGTTCAACGATACGGTAAAAGCGCGCTATCTTGATAAAGAACTGAGTAATCGCTATGTGCCGCGCGGCAATCGCCGTAAAGTACGCGCTCAGATGGCGATTTACGATTATCTCAAATCACTCGAACAACCCGACTAACCTATGCCAATAAACGAAAAAACCCCTCGGCCGCAGGAGTTCGCTGCGGTTGACCTTGGTTCGAACAGTTTTCATATGGTGATCGCCCGTGTCGTCGACGGCGCCATGCAGATCATCGGACGCCTGAAACAGCGCGTACATCTGGCCGATGGCCTCGATGAAAACTCGGTGTTGAGCGAAGAAGCCATGACCCGCGGGCTGAACTGCCTGTCGCTGTTTGCCGAACGCCTGCAGGGGTTCTCCCCTTCCAGCGTCTGCATCGTCGGGACGCATACGCTGCGCCAGGCGACCAATGCGGCAGAGTTTCTTAAACGCGCGGAAAAAGTGATCCCCTACCCGATCGAGATCATCTCCGGTAATGAAGAAGCGCGCCTGATTTTTATGGGCGTGGAGCACACGCAGCCGGAGCGCGGCCGTAAGCTGGTGATTGATATCGGCGGCGGTTCGACCGAGCTGGTCATCGGTGAAGATTTTGAGCCCCGGCTGGTGGAAAGCCGTCGCATGGGCTGCGTGAGTTTCTCCCAGGCCTACTTCCCCGGCGGGACCATCAATAAAGAAAATTTCCAGCGCGCTCGCCTGGCGGCGGTGCAAAAACTGGAAACCCTGGCCTGGCAGTTCCGTATTCAGGGCTGGACCGTGGCGCTGGGCGCCTCCGGTACCATTAAGGCCGCCCAGGAAGTGCTGGTGGCTATGGGCGAGAAGGACGGGTTTATTACGCCGGAGCGCCTCGAAATGCTGGTCAGTGAACTGCTGAAGCATAAAAACTTCGACGCGCTCAGCCTGCCCGGCCTCTCGGAAGATCGTAAAGCGGTCTTTGCCCCGGGGCTGGCCATTCTGTGCGGCGTATTTGACGCGCTAGCCATTAAAGAGCTTCGTCTGTCTGATGGCGCGCTGCGTGAAGGCGTGCTGTACGAAATGGAAGGCCGCTTCCGCCACCAGGATATTCGTAGCCGTACGGCGCAGAGTCTGGCGAATCAGTACAACATCGATCGCGAACAGGCGCGCCGGGTGCTGGAAACCACCACCCTTATGCTGGAGCAGTGGCAAGAGCAGAATCCCAAGCTGGCCAATCCGCACCTGGCGGCGCTGTTGAAGTGGGCGGTGATGCTCCATGAGGTGGGCCTGAATATTAACCACAGCGGCATGCACCGCCACTCGGCCTATATTCTGCAGAACAGCGACCTGCCGGGCTTCAACCAGGAGCAGCAGATGCTGATGGCCACCCTGGTGCGCTATCATCGCAAAGCGATAAAACTCGACGATCTGCCGCGCTTTACGCTGTTCAGGAAAAAGCAGTTTCTGCCGCTGATCCAGCTGCTGCGCCTCGGCGTGCTGCTGAACAACCAGCGTCAGGCCACCACCACGCCGCCGACGCTACGGCTGCAGACGGAAGCTCACCACTGGACGCTGACCTTCCCGCACAACTGGTTTAGCCAGAATGCGCTGGTGCTGCTGGATCTGGAAAAAGAGCAGCAGTACTGGGAAGGTGTGCCGGAGTGGCTGCTGAAAATTGCGGAAGAAGAGCCAGACGCCTGATCGCCTCTATGGATATCATGCGAGCCGGGCCATCGCGCCCGGCTTTTTTACGGCTTCAGGCGCTCATCCCCTCCGCCAGCTGCGTCAGAGGCACCGGGACGCCAATATCATAGCCCTGCATATAATCGATCCCCAGCGCGATGACCGCCTGGCGTATCTCCGGCGATTCAACATATTCGGCCACCACCTGCATGTTCTTCATCCGCGCCAGACGACAGATTGAATCCACCACCTGGTAATCAAGACTGCTGGCGAGCAGATTGCGAATAAAGCTGCCGTCTATTTTAAGAATATCGACGTTCATCGTTTTTAACCGCGCATAGCTGGCGTAGCCGGTACCAAAATCATCGATAGCTACCCGGCAGCCCAGTGCCCGCAGGTGCTCTAATGTCTGGCAAACTAGCTCGGGGTTGCTGAGCGCATAGTTTTCGGTCAGCTCGAAAATAATCTGCCATGGCTCAATGTTGTAGGCCTGCAGCAGGTTTTCGACCTCCTCGGGAAACTGACTGCGGCTCAACGAGACCGGAGAGAGGTTGATCGCCAGCCGCAGACCGGGCAGCGCCCGCCGGTTGGCATCCATAAAGGCCAGGGTATGCTCAATGACCCACTGATCCACGCGCGTGGACAGCCCAAACTCGTGCGCCACCGGCAGGAACTCGTTGGGCCCCGTCAGTTCGCCCGACTCGCCTTTCATCCTCAACAACACTTCATGGTAATTGTCGCCGCGAATGCCCTGGATAGGCTGCGCCATCAGGACAAAATAGTCTTGCTCCAGCGCCTTGAGGATGCGGTTCATCATCGCCACTTTGTCTTTCAGATCCTGCTGGACATGCCCGGCGCCGCGGCGCTGCAAATTCTCCGGATGGCCACTGGCCAGCGACATGTCGGCAATCGTGTTCAGCTCGCCAAGCAGCAAATACAGATGCTTCACCGGCGAGCGGACGTTGCAATAGCTCATGCCGATCCGCGGCTGCAGGGGGACCCCGTCCCAGTGAAAACGGAACTGTCGCAAGGAGCGCTCAATTAAGTGAATGCGCGCCTGGTGCCCTTCGCTGTTGAGACGAAACACTAAATCGTGACCGGCAAGATGATATACCGCTTCGTTCGGCTCCAGCAGCGCACGCAGGTGATTCGCCAGCATTTGCTTATACTGAATACGCAACAGCACCCCGTAGTGGCGGCCCAGCAGTTCAAGCTCAGGAATACGCAAAAAACAGAGCGTCGACCAGCTCGCGCCGTTCAGCGCCCGGCTCAGCGCCCGCAGATTCGGCATATGTACTACCGGGTCGAGGAAGGCCATCTGTCGGATCCGGGCGTAGATCAGCCGCTGCTGTGTTGCCAGCATCGCCGTATAGGCGACAATAAACGAGAACACCAGGTAGCTTGACGAGGTGATCGCCAGCTGAGTGTTATAACTTGGATAAATAGGTAAATAACGGTAATGAAAATGGATCACGGCGATCAGTACCGGCGTCCATATCAGCGAGATAAAGCGATAGCCAAAACGCATCGCCCCCCACAGCATCACCGGCATCAATAAGGATAATGTATAATTTGTACTAAATATGGTGCTGGTATCATTAAGCGGCATCAATAATAGCCCCAGCAATAGGGTTAATATCGCCGCCCAACTGATGATTTCAATTTTCTTTATTTTTGGATCAATTTGTAAGCGAACCTGAGAAATATACCCGCGCAAATAAAAAGGGTTACGAATTACCCGCAGCAGTAAATAACATAACGGTACACCGGTCAGGCACCCCACCATCAGCGCCTGAAAGGTGATTAACGACCGTAAACTAAACGGCGAGACGCCGGTCATATCCGTTGTGCGCGGATGTAGCCCCAGATACTCGGCGATCTGCGACAAAATCAGAAAAATGACCGAAGGGAGCAGCATTTGCCAGAACAGACGATGCGGCATCAGCCTGACGTTACCGTGCGATACCTGCTGCCGTTGGGGAACAAAGATGCGATATCCGCCCCAGCAGAGCACGCAGGGGATCAGAAAATGGAACAGTACGCCAACGGCCTGCTCCGGCGTCATGCCCCGGGCCAGCGTTAGCAGCAGACCAACGATAATACCGGGGATCGCCGCCCAGCCGAAAAACATCATCAGGCTGAGCACCAGCGCCAGGGGAAGATAATAAAGATAAACCATGTGCCCATTCAGCATGGTATATGTATTCATCCCTCTGGCAAGGGGTAATAATAACACAGGCAGGAGAAGCGGTAAGGCCCACCATTTGTCGCGATATTGTTGATAGTATTTTAATAAATTCATAGGTGCTCTACAGAGAGCCTCTGCTCCTGCGAGGCATATTCAGGCAGGCATCCAACCACCCCATGCTGACCGCATAAGTAATAACGATACGGTAACGTCCGCTGATTTTAGTGGTGAAGAGAATGAGGCTGTTGATGTAAATCAACAAATGCTGACACCAACATTAATAAAACTTATTTTTTCAGCTTTTCGTGGCTAATAAAGAGAGCATGTAAATACGAGGATTATCTTATATAACATTAATTAATGTTTTCACTGCCGCACTTTTACATCTGCATCAATTGACCCCACCTCGTTCCTGTGCCTTAATACCCCCATCGCCCATCTTCGGGTATACTTCAAGGAACCTTTTGTGAGTCAGGCACCCAGTATGCGTAAACGACATCGATTTAACCGTCGCATGACCCGTATCGTACTGCTTATCAGCTTTCTCTTCTTCTTTGGACGCTTTGTCTACTCCTCCATCGGCGCCTGGTATCATCACCAGGATAAAAAAGCGTCGCAGGAGTCAACGCTCACCGCCGAGCCCTCCGCCCGCGAGTAACCCGTTGATCCTGATGCCGGATACGCCACTATCCGCAGGTAGAGACACCCGTTTCCGAGGCACTATCCCTGACGAGGCATGTTTTGCCGCTGACGATTTATAAGCGCACGGCCTGCAGCAGACGCAGCATTTCCGCCATTCCTTTGGTAATCACTTTATCCTGACGCATGACAACCGCCAGCTGACGGTACAGCGACGGGGCCAGAGAATGTACCGTTAAGCCATAGCGATCCTCCGCCTGCTCTACCGCCATGCGGGGCACAATACTGTAGCCCAGCCCGGCCCGCACCATGCGTTTGATCGCCTCGATGCTCCCCAGCTGCATCACCGGCGTGACCGCCAGGCCCGCCGAACGGAACCAGCGGTCAATCAGATCCCGCGTGCCGCTGCCCGCCTCGAAGGCAATGAGCGGCAGCGCCTGCAGCTCCTCAGGGGTACACACCGCCGGGATCCCCGCCTCGTGGCTGGGATGGATGACCACGAACTCCTCGTCCACCACGGCGGTCACCGCCAGACTGCGTCCCTGAACGGGCAGCGTGACCAGCCCAAGATCGAGCCGGTTTTCCTCCACCGCCCGGACGATATCCAGCGTGTTGCCGGTGGTCACCCCCACCGTCAGCAGTGGGTGCTGCTGACGAAGATGCTGCAGCAGCGGCGGAAGAAGATGAATGCAGGCCGTCGCGCCGGTCCCCAGAGTCAGTGAGCCATTAACTTCCTGACTAAATGCACTGACCGACTGCACCGCGCTATTCACCGCCCGATCGATCTGCTCGCTGTGGGCCAGCAGCGCCATTCCCGCCGCCGTCGCCTTGATCCCGCGCCCGGTGCGCTCCAGCAGTCGGGTCTGTAAAAATTGCTCCAGCTGACGCACCTGCAGGCTGACGGCAGGCTGGGAGATCCCCAGCGCGTCGGCGGCGGCTGAGAAGCTGCCGCGCTGTACGACCAGCCGGAAGGTCGCCAGGTTTCCCAGGTTCAGTGTTGTCATGCAAAGTTTCTCTTATACCGCGCATAAGGTGGCCGCTCTGCCAGAACAATAGCCTGCCGGGTATGCTCAGGACAACTCTCTTAACGGAATGAAAAACCATGGGAACACCGGCTATTCCCCGACGCCTAGCCTTCACCGCGGGCGCTCAGCAACTGATCAACTGGGGTATCTCTTTTTATATGCCCGGCACCTTTGCCGGAGCTATCGCCGCCGACAAGGGATGGAGCTCGCCGCAGATCTATCTTGGCCTGACGCTTGCGATGCTGATCATGGCGGCGGTCTCCCCGCTGGTCGCCAGGCTGCTGGCTCGCTTTGGCGGACGACTGGTGGTCACCAGCGGAACCTTACTGATAGCCGCCAGTTGCGCGATGATGGCCTGGAGCCCTTCGCTGGTCGGCTGGTACGGCGCCTGGCTGCTGACCGGCGTCGGCATGCGGCTGTCGTTGTATGATGCCCTGTTCGCCGCGGTAGTGAACCTTTACGGCCAGCAGGCGCGGAAAACCATCTCTCAAATCACCCTCGCCGGCGGTCTGGCCTCTGCCCTCTTCTGGCCGCTGGGGGAGGCTTTACTCACCGTGATGTCCTGGCAGGATGCCCTGCGGGTCTATGCGCTGTTTGGCCTGCTGAGCGCATGGCTGAGTTATCAGCTGCCTCGTCAGCGGCTCGGCTCATCGACGAAAGCGAAAGCCCCAACAGCGGATGGCGATCGGCGTAACGGCATACGTTATGCGCTCTTTATTGCGCTGATCACCTTCATCTCCACCGGCACCTCCACCCATCTGCCGGAGTTTATCAGCCACTTTGGCCTGCCGGTTGCCATCGGAATGCTGTGGGGATTTGGCCAGACCGGCGCCCGGCTGGGGGAAGTGCTGGCCGGTCGACGCATCACCCCGCTCGCGCTGACGCGTTTTACCGCGCTCGCCATGCCGCTCTGTTTTCTCCTTGGTGTCAGCAGCACGGCGTATGCCGGGTGCGCAGCCGGGTTTGTGCTCGGCTATGGCGCGATAAATGGGCTGGTGACGATTGTGAAAGCGACGCTGCCGCTGGCGCTGTTTAGCGCAGAAAGCTACGCCAGCCGCACGGGTCTCCTGCTGATCCCCGGGCAACTGATGGCGGCGGCCGCCCCCTTTACCTATGCATGGCTGAACCATCGGCTGGGTATCGTGGGTGGAATGTGGATTTCCACCGGGTTAACGCTGATCGTTGCCGGACTGGCGCTGGCGATGGCGCGATCGGTGGGTAAAACAGAGCCGGACAAGCGTCCAGCCCTCTGCCCGGGGGCAAAACGTGGGCCGGCTGAACATCTGCCGGAACCATAAACGGGTACATTCACCGGGGACACAGGAAACCACCCAGTGATGGATAGCGGTGAGGGATGACGGGATTGAGGCTGGGCATAAATTAAAAAACCCTCTGTAACAACAGAGGGTTTCATTTTATTCAACTAACGCCGGGGATTATTCCCACTCGATCGTTGCTGGCGGCTTACCGCTGATGTCATACACCACGCGGGAGATACCGTTCACTTCATTGATAATGCGGTTAGAGACGCGGCCGAGGAAATCATACGGCAGGTGCGCCCAGTGCGCGGTCATGAAGTCGATGGTTTCCACCGCACGCAGGGAAACCACCCAGTCGTATTTACGGCCATCGCCCATCACGCCGACGGAGCGAACCGGCAGGAATACAGTGAACGCCTGGCTCACTTTGTTGTACAGGTCAGCTTTGTGCAGCTCTTCGATGAAGATAGCGTCCGCGCGACGCAGCAGGTCGCAGTACTCTTTCTTCACTTCGCCCAGCACGCGCACGCCGAGGCCCGGGCCCGGGAACGGATGACGGTAGAGCATATCGTACGGCAGACCCAGCTCCAGACCGATCTTGCGCACTTCGTCTTTGAACAGCTCACGCAGCGGCTCAACCAGCCCCATCTTCATCTCTTTCGGCAGGCCGCCCACGTTGTGGTGAGATTTGATGACGTGCGCTTTACCGGTGGCGGAAGCGGCAGATTCGATAACGTCAGGATAGATGGTGCCCTGCGCCAGCCATTTGACGTCGTCCAGCTTCAGCGCTTCTTCGTCGAACACTTCCACGAAGACGCGGCCGATGATCTTACGTTTCGCTTCCGGATCGCTTTCACCTGCCAGCGCGTCGAGGAAGCGCTGCTCGCCTTCCACGTGAACGATGTTCAGGCCAAAGTGGTCGCCAAACATCTCCATCACCTGCTGGGCTTCGTTCAGACGCAGGAGACCGTTATCCACGAATACGCAGGTCAGGTTTTTGCCGATGGCGCGGTGCAGCAGCATCGCGGTCACCGAAGAGTCCACGCCGCCGGAGAGGCCGAGGATTACTTTGTCATCGCCAACCTGCTGGC
Organism: Klebsiella sp. GG_Kp175; assembly: GCF_040062325.1. Classification (NCBI taxonomy): domain Bacteria; kingdom Pseudomonadati; phylum Pseudomonadota; class Gammaproteobacteria; order Enterobacterales; family Enterobacteriaceae; genus Klebsiella; species Klebsiella sp. GG_Kp175. The sequence goes on from NZ_JBEAFX010000007.1 coordinate 74,221, forward strand.
GAATACGCTCAACGGCGTCGTCGATGATTTTCGCCGGGGTCCACAGCGCTTCGCACTGGCAGATGTCGCGCACGAAGCGCTCCAGCATACGCATACCCTGACGGGTGTGGGTCACTTCCGGGTGGAACTGCACGCCATAGAAGCGTTTTTCTTCGTTGGCCATAATGGCGAACGGGCAGTTGTCGGTGCTGGCGACGGTGACGAAGTCAGACGGGATGGCGGTGACTTTGTCGCCATGGCTCATCCACACGTCCAGCAACGGTTTGCCGTCCGCGGTCAGGGAGTCTTCGATACCGCGCACCAGCGCGCTGTCGTTAACCACTTCAACCTGCGCGTAGCCAAACTCACGCTCGTTAGAGCCTTCTACATGGCCGCCCAACTGCATCGCCATGGTCTGCATACCGTAGCAGACGCCAAATACCGGCACGCCGGCTTCGAACACATACTGCGGCGCGCGCGGGCTGTTCTCTTCGGTGGTGCTTTCCGGGCCGCCGGAAAGAATGATGCCGCTTGGATTAAATTCGCGGATCTGTGCTTCCGTGACATCCCATGCCCACAGCTCACAGTAGACGCCCAGTTCACGCACGCGACGCGCCACCAGCTGAGTATACTGTGACCCGAAGTCGAGAATGAGAATGCGATGTTTATGAATGTTTTCCGTCATTGACGCTAATTCCGAGGCAAGTGAAACAGAGTAAATAAATCGCCCGACGCAAGGTCGGGCGAAGAAATCAGGAGCCCAGGCGGTAGTTCGGGGACTCTTTGGTGATGGTCACGTCGTGAACGTGGCTTTCCTGGATGCCCGCACCGCTGATGCGTACGAATTCAGCTTTGGTACGCAGCAGGTCAATGGTACCACAGCCGGTCAGCCCCATACAGGAGCGCAGGCCGCCCATCTGCTGGTGAATGATCTCTTTCAGGCGGCCTTTATAGGCCACGCGGCCTTCGATACCTTCCGGCACCAGTTTGTCAGCGGCGTTATCGCTCTGGAAGTAGCGGTCAGAGGAACCTTTCGACATCGCGCCGAGGGAACCCATCCCGCGATAGGATTTGTAAGAGCGCCCCTGATAGAGTTCGATTTCGCCCGGGGATTCTTCGGTACCGGCCAGCATGGAGCCGACCATCACTGCCGCCGCACCGGCCGCGATCGCTTTGGCGATGTCGCCGGAGAAACGGATACCGCCGTCGGCGATAACCGGAATTCCGGTGCCTTCCAGCGCTTCCACCGCGTCGGAAACGGCGGTGATCTGCGGCACGCCTACGCCGGTCACGATACGGGTAGTACAGATGGAGCCCGGGCCAATGCCTACTTTCACCGCACTGCAGCCGGCTTCCGCCAGCGCGCGTGCGCCTGCGCCAGTGGCAACGTTGCCGCCGATGATCTGCAGGTCAGGATATTTCGCGCGCGTTTCACGGATACGCTGCAGAACGCCTTCTGAGTGACCGTGCGAGGAGTCGATCAGCAGAACGTCAACGCCTGCCGCTACCAACGCGTCTACGCGCTCTTCGTTGCCGGCACCAGCGCCGACCGCCGCGCCTACGCGCAGACGGCCCTGCTCATCTTTACAGGCGTTCGGTTTACGTTCCGCTTTCTGGAAGTCTTTTACGGTGATCATCCCGCGCAGGTGGAAGCTCTCATCCACAACCAGCGCTTTCTCAACGCGTTTTTCGTGCATCTTAGCGAAGACCACTTCACGGCTTTCGCCTTCACGCACGGTGACCAGGCGCTCTTTCGGGGTCATATAGACGCTGACCGGCTGGTTCAGATCGGTAACGAAACGCACGTCGCGGCCGGTGATGATGCCGACCAGTTCGTTCTCTTCGGTAACCACCGGGTAGCCGGCGAAGCCGTTACGCTCGGTCAGCTCTTTCACTTCACGCAGGGTGGTGGTCGGCAGAACGGTCTGCGGGTCGGTGACCACGCCGGACTCATGTTTCTTCACGCGGCGAACTTCTTCCGCCTGGCGCTCGATAGACATGTTTTTGTGAATAAAGCCGATGCCGCCTTCCTGTGCCAGGGCAATAGCCAGACGCGCTTCCGTTACGGTATCCATGGCTGCGGAGAGCATAGGAATATTCAGACGAATGGTTTTCGTCAGCTGAGTGCTGAGATCGGCTGTATTCGGCAGAACGGTAGAATGAGCGGGAACGAGGAGGACGTCGTCAAACGTCAGGGCTTCTTTAGCGATACGTAGCATGGGCAATATCTCGACCAGGGTGGATAAATATTGCCGTGGCATTATACAGAGCGTAACCGATTGCATCTACCCTTTTTTGCAAATAATACTTGCCATCCCCTCTGAGCGCGTTACTATCGACTGAATAACCTGCTGATTTAAAGTTTGATCTTGCTCACATGTTACCCTCTCAATCCCCCGCAATTTTTACCGTAAGCCGCCTCAATCAGACGGTGCGTCTGCTGCTTGAGCGCGAAATGGGCCAGGTTTGGATCAGCGGCGAGATCTCTAACTTCAGCCAGCCTTCTTCCGGCCACTGGTACTTCACCTTAAAAGACGATAACGCCCAGGTGCGCTGCGCGATGTTCCGCAACAGCAACCGCCGGGTCACGTTCCGCCCGCAGCACGGGCAGCAGGTGCTGGTTCGCGCCAACATCACCCTGTATGAGCCGCGCGGCGACTACCAGATTATCGTCGAAAGCATGCAGCCCGCCGGCGAAGGGTTATTACAGCAGAAGTATGAGCAGCTCAAAGCGCAGTTAACGGCGGAAGGACTGTTCGAGCAAAAACATAAGCAGGCGCTCCCCTCACCCGCCCACTGCGTCGGCGTCATCACCTCGAAAACCGGTGCGGCGCTGCACGATATTCTCCATGTTCTCAGGCGCCGCGATCCCGGGCTGCCGGTGATCGTCTACCCGACCGCGGTCCAGGGTGACGATGCCCCAGGGCAGATTGTGCGCGCCATCGCGCTGGCCAACGCGCGCCAGGAGTGTGACGTGCTGATTGTCGGGCGCGGCGGCGGTTCGCTGGAGGATCTGTGGAGTTTTAACGATGAGCGGGTGGCGCGCGCTATCTTCGCCAGCCAGATCCCTATCGTCAGCGCCGTCGGCCATGAAACCGACGTCACTATCGCTGACTTTGTTGCCGACCTGCGCGCGCCGACCCCTTCTGCCGCCGCGGAGATCGTCAGCCGCAATCAGCAGGAGCTGCTGCGCCAGCTGCAGGCCGGGCAGCAGCGGCTGGAGATGGCGATGGACTATTTCCTCGCCAGTCGCCAGCGCCGTTTTACCCAGTTGTTCCATCGTCTGCAGCAGCAGCACCCGCAGCTGCGGCTGGCCCGCCAGCAGACCGCTCTGGAACGCCTGCGCCAGCGGATGCGCATCGCCGTGGAATCGCAGCTTAAACGCGCCGATCAGCGGCAAAAGCGCACCGTTCAGCGCCTGAATCACTACAACCCGCAGCCGCGCATCCACCGGGCGCAATCGCGCCTCCAGCAGCTGGAATACCGGCTGGCGGAAACGATGCGTGGCCGCCTCAGCGAGCGGCGTGAACGGTTTGGTCACGCGGTGACCCATCTGGAGGCGGTGAGTCCCTTAGCCACCCTGGCGCGCGGCTATAGCGTCACTTCGGTGAGCGACGGCACGGTACTGAAGCAGACAAAACAGGTCAAAACCGGCGATCTGCTCACCACCCGCCTGAAAGACGGCTGGGTCGAAAGCGAAGTGAGGCAGATTGCGCCGGTGAAAAAAACGCGGGCCAGAAAGCCATCGCCGCCTAAACCAGCGGAATAAATTCCACCCGTTTTTTCGAGATCAGGCCGTGCCCGTGCTGGCAAAAGTAATCCACCGCGCCACACGCCTTCAGCACCTCCAGCGGCTGGTGGCATTCCGGGCAGCGCGCCTCAAGGGCAAATACCCTTTCGCACTGCGCGCAATGCGCGCTGCTGCCTTTGACATCTAACGGCGCGTGGCACAGAGGGCAATCAAGTTCCATAACCATTCCTTTCAATGTTTATCTGCATCTATTTTACCATGTTCCGGGTTTAATGAGGGCCGCGTAATTGCTGCTGCAACCTGAGCAGCCACTCCACTTCCTCAAGCCGACGCCGCGTCAGCCCGGCCACGCTTTCGGGCGCCCGGGTAAACACATTCTCCGCGCCAAGGATCTGCTCTTCGAGACAGTGCGCATAGATCGCTCCGGGCCGGGTCCAGCGCTGGATCTGCTCACCGTCCTGTAGCGTCGCCACCTCGCCATCAGGGGCGCGATTGAGGGCAAGCATTCGCCCGTCCCGCAGCCCTATCCGCATCCCCTTTTGCCCGCCCTCGGGACCAGCATATTTGTTAAGCCAGATATTCAGCGGGATATCGCCCAGGCGTCCCTGCAGATGCGCCTCTCCCTCGGCGGTGAACGTATCCCCATGAGCAATGTCCCGGCCGAGACGGTCTTTCGCCGCCCGGACGGCGAGCTCCAGCGTCACATCGCCTCCGCAGCCGAGCAGGGTTTCACGCAGCATCGCCAGGACATGGGTACCGATATCGAGGATCACGCCGTCGGGATGACGCAGCTGCCGGGTATCCAGCTCGCCGGTGGCAAAGTTGAGCGCGACCGGTTCTCCGGCAGCGTTAAAGCCGCTTGGCTCCTGCAAATAGCCTTCGATCCAGACGATATCCTGCGCTGAAAGGTGCGGCGGCGGCAGGCCGCTGACCTCCTCTTCCGCCTGCCACGGCGGAGCAAGAGCGTTCAGCGCTAACCCACGCGCCATCCAGTGGTCGAGGGCCAGCACGCGACCGGCCTCCCCGGCCGGCGCCAGCAGCGCCCGCAGCCGGGCGGCCTGCTCAAGGTTGGCGACAATCGGTTTCTCCACCACGATGCGGGGAATGGCGCTGGCTAAAGCCCTCTCCAGCACGGGCAGGTGCTGGAGGGATGAGGTGGTGATGAAGAGCGTATCCAGGGGTTCGGCCAGCAGCGCCGACAGCGAACTACGGCGCTGGATCCCCGGCAGCGCTCTGCTGCTGTCCAGATCATAGCCCTGGCAGCTGTCAATACGGTATCCCAGGCGACGCAACGCCGGTAAATAGGCAGTTTCCACCACCGCGCCAAGGCCGATAAAACCAATCTGCATAACAAGTCCACTTTTGAGCCGGTCTGTTCCCGGCGAAGTATCGCGGGATTATGGCGGAAAGTTTTGACTTTTACCGGCGCGGCGGCCACAAAAAACCCGCCGAAGCGGGTTTAATGATTATTTGCTTTTCTTGATGTGCTTGATCAGGCGCTTACGTTTACGCATCTGGTTCGGCGTCAGGGTGTTGCGCTTATTGGCGAACGGGTTTTCCCCTTCCTTGAACTGGATACGGATTGGCGTGCCCATCACGTCCAGGGATTTACGGAAATAGTTCATCAGGTAGCGCTTGTAGGAATCCGGCAGATCCTTCACCTGGTTACCGTGGATCACCACGATAGGCGGGTTGTAGCCCCCGGCGTGGGCATATTTCAGCTTCACGCGTCGGCCGCGAACCAGCGGTGGCTGATGATCTTCCGCCGCCATGTTCATGATCCGGGTCAGCATCGCGGTGCTTACGCGGCGGGTAGCGCTATCGTAGGCTTCACGTACCGATTCAAACAGGTTGCCGACGCCGCTGCCGTGCAGGGCGGAGATGAAGTGCACCCGGGCAAAGTCGATAAAGCCCAGACGATAGTCGAGGGTCTCTTTCACCTGCTCCTTCACTTCCTGGCTCAGACCGTCCCATTTGTTGACGACGATCACCAGGGAGCGACCGCTGTTGAGGATAAAGCCCAGCAGCGACAGATCCTGATCGGAGATGCCTTCACGGGCATCAATCACCAGCAGCACGACGTTGGCGTCTTCAATCGCCTGCAGGGTCTTGATGACCGAGAATTTCTCCACCACGTCAGTAATTTTGCCGCGCTTGCGCACCCCGGCGGTATCGATGAGCACGTATTCGCGCTCGTCACGCTGCATCGGGATGTAAATGCTGTCGCGAGTAGTGCCCGGCATATCGTAAACTACCACGCGATCTTCGCCGAGGATGCGATTGGTGAGCGTCGATTTACCGACGTTGGGACGTCCGACAATCGCCAGTTTGATCGGCAGATCCTGCGGATTGAAGTCATCTTCAGGCTCTTCTTCCGCTTCACCGTTCTGCTCAGCTTCGAATTTTGCCCAGTATTCGGCGTCTTCATCCACCTCCTCCTGCGGATTAACCTCATCTACCCATGGCAGCAGGGCCTGCTCCAGCAGGCTGGTCACGCCGCGGCCGTGCGAAGCGGCAATAGGATAGATATCGCCCAGGCCAAGCGACCAGAAGTCCGCCATCGCCTGGTCGACGTCGATGCCGTCGGTTTTGTTAGCCACCAGGAAGGTGGGCTTTTCACGAGAGCGCAGGTGTTTAGCGATCGCGATGTCCGCCGGCATCAGGCCCGCGCGCGCATCGACCATAAACAGCACCACATCGGCCTCTTCGATTGCCAGCAGCGACTGCTCCGCCATCCGGGTTTCCACGCCCTCTTCCGTACCATCAATACCACCGGTATCGATACAGATGAATTCGCGGCCTTCGACTTCGGCCCGACCGTACTTACGGTCACGAGTCAGCCCCGGGAAATCCGCAACCAGCGCATCACGAGTGCGCGTCAGGCGGTTAAAGAGCGTGGATTTTCCAACGTTAGGGCGCCCGACAAGCGCGACCACAGGTATCATGTTAAATGCCTCATACAATCACTAAGCAACATCGTCATAACGACGTTTTTAAAAAAGTCAAAACGGCCCCTGTCTGCCAGGGGCCGTTTCTTAATCACTCACGACAGCGGTAATTAACGCGTAATCGCGTACAGCGTACCGTCTTTCGCCTGGATCAGCAGTCGACCATCGGCCACAACCGGGTCGGTCAGGAAGCCGGAGCTGTCCACTTTCTGCTGCGCCACAAAATGGCCATCTTCCGGGTTCACCCAGTGCATATAGCCTTCGCTATCGCCGACCACCAGATTGCCATTATACAACACCGGCGCGGTCAGCAAACGGTGCAGCAAATCGCTTTGTGTCCACAGGGTCACGCCGCCATCGGTAGTCAGCGCCAGCAGGCGGTCATTCTGGTCAACCAGATAGATACGGTTGCCATCGACGATGAAATCATTCACCGAACCCAGCTCGCGTTTCCACATAATCTGGCCGCTACGCAGATCCAGCGCGGTCAGGTTACCGTTGTAAGCCAGCGCATAGACAACGCCGTTGACGATAATCGGCGTGGTGTCGACGTCGCTCAGACGGTCGATTTCCGTCGGCCCGGTGGCCGTGGAAATACGCTGCTGCCAAATCATCTGCCCCTGCTGCATCAATACCGCGCTGACGCGGCCATTGTCGCCGCCCACGATCGCCGCGCCGTAGGCGGTGGCCGGAGCGGATTCGCCGCGCAGGGAGAGCGCAGGCATATCCAGATTCACCGTCCATTTCACGGCGCCATCGGTCTCATTCAGCGCCTGCAGCTGGCCGTTACTGGTGTGGACCAGCACCATGCCATCGCTCACCACCGGGCGCGACAGCGCTTCGCCGGCGACGCGGGTTTGCCAGGCCACGGTACCATCGCTGGTATTCAGCGCATACAGCTGCGCTTTTTCACTGCCGATATAAACATGGCCGCCCGAGACGGTCACACCGCCGGAAAGCAGCGCTGGGGTACGCGAGAACCAGCCATCTTTCTCCGCCAGATTCACCGACCATACCTCTTTACCGTCATCGGCGTTCAGCGCTTTGACGGTGCCTTTACGGTCAGCGGCATAAACCACGCCGTCGGCGAAGGCCGGATGAAGGTTAGAGTAAAATTCGCCGATACCATCGCCAACCGAGGTGCTCCAGGACGTGGACGGCGTAAACTGGTTTTCTACCGTCGGCAGCGGTGACATTTTCACCACATCTTCTTCGCTATTAAACAGCGAACACCCGCTCAGCAAGGTAACGGAAAGCAGCCCTGGCAACAGTAATTTACGCAATTGCATCGAGTCCCTCTCAGATGGACAAATTATTCATTTTCATACGCATCATTTCGCTGAGCGCAGGAGAAGCATCGCTTTTCACGCCAGCTTCCCACGCCGCACGGGCCCCTTGCTTATCGCCTTTGCTCAACAGAATTTCGCCGCGCAAATCAGCCACAATAGCGGTCCAGCCTTCACCTTTAATGCTGTCGAGGGTTTTCAGCGCCGCATCAGCCTGCTTCATCTGCAGTTGAACGCGGGCAAGACGCATACTGATAACCGATTTCAGATTATCATCAGACGCGGCAGCCAGCCCCTGCTGAAGCTGCTTTTCGGCGTTCGGCAGATCGTTCTGTTCAACAAAATGCTGTGCCAGCTCGAGAGAAGCGAAGGCGCCGTAGGTATTTTTATTGTCAGCCGCGAACTTCTCCGCCCCTGACAGCACTTCTGGCGTATTTGATTTCAGCGCGGAAGTCGCCTGTTCGTAAGCCAGCGACGCGTCTCTGGCGGTATCCTGCTGATGGGAGGTCCAGTAGCGCCAGCCAACCAGCGCGCCAATCCCTAAAATCACCCCGACCGCCAGCGCTTTGCCGTTTTCGGCAAAGAAGCGCTTCAGCGCATCGACCTGATCGTTCTCATTGTTAAAAGTTTCCACGCAGTCCTTCTCCTGACTAATAATTCCCGGGAGATTAACCCAGAAGTGTGCGCAAATGCGCGGCAACGCTCTCCTGCGTTACGGTAGTTTGCTCACCTGAGCGTAAATCCTTCACTACCACGTTTCCGTCAGCGATCTCTGACTCACCCAGCACCAGTGCGACGCGTGCGCCCCACTTATCAGCGCGGGCGAACTGCTTCTTAAAGTTGCCGCCGCCGTGGTTGGTCATCAGTTTCACGCCGGGTAGCGCATCGCGAACCTGCTCAGCCAGACGCATGGCGGCGGACTGAGTATCGGTTCCGGAGGCTACCAGGTATATATCGACAACAGGATCGGCTTTAAATTCCGGATTCACTGCCTGGACCAGTAAAACAAGACGTTCCAGACCCATGGCGAAGCCCACGCCCGGGGTGGCACGACCGCCAAGCTGCTCAACCAGACCGTCGTAACGGCCGCCGGCACAGACGGTGCCCTGGGAACCGAGACTGGTGGTCACCCACTCAAACACGGTGCGGTTATAGTAGTCGAGACCGCGCACCAGGCGCTGGTTGACGGTATAGCGGATCCCGGCATCGTCAAGCAACGCGCACAGGCCGGCAAAGTGGGCTTTCGACTCTTCGTCGAGATAATCGCCGAGCGCCGGCGCGTCGTTCAGCAGCGCCTGCACGTCCGGGTTTTTGGAGTCCAGCACCCGCAGCGGGTTGGTATACATCCGGCGTTTGCTGTCTTCATCAAGCTTATCGGTAAACTGCTCGAGATAAGCCACCAGCGCGTCGCGGTAGTTGGCGCGGGCTTCCAGCGAACCGATGGAGTTCAGCTCAAGGCTGACGTGATCGGAGATGCCCAGCTCACGCCACCAGCGCGCGGTCAGCATGATCAGCTCCGCATCAATGTCCGGCCCCTGCAGGCCGAAAACTTCGGCGCCGATCTGATGGAACTGGCGGTAACGGCCTTTCTGCGGACGCTCGTGGCGGAACATCGGCCCGACGTACCACAGACGCTGTTCTTGATTGTACAGCAGACCATGTTCGATGCCGGCTCGTACGCAGCCCGCCGTCCCTTCCGGACGCAGCGTCAGGCTGTCGCCGTTGCGGTCCTCAAAGGTGTACATCTCTTTTTCAACCACGTCGGTCACTTCGCCGATCGCGCGTTTGAATAACGGGGTCTGCTCTACAATCGGCAAACGGATTTCGCTGTAACCGTAGCTACCGAGCACCTGCTTCAGTGAGCCTTCAATGCGCTGCCAGAGAGCGGTTTCGCCCGGCAGATAATCGTTCATGCCACGGATGGCTTGAATGTTCTTTGCCACGTTTATTCTCTTTATATATACAAAAATGAACCCCGGCGCCTCGCGCCCGCAGGTTCAATCATACACGGGAAGCGTATCGCTTCCCAACACGTTATTTTGCTTCAAGCTGTTGAACGTCAATCCGACGGGCTTCATCGAGCATCGAGGCTTTGGCGCGGATCCGCGCTTCAAGCTGGTCGATCATGTCGTTGTTGTCCAGGCGATCTTTACGCACGCCGTCTTCATACAGGCCGCTTTTCTTGTTGCCGCCGGTCACCCCGAGGGTGGAAACCAGCGCTTCGCCCGGGCCGTTCACCACGCAGCCGATGATCGAAACATCCATCGGGGTGATGATATCTTCCAGACGTTGCTCCAGGGCGTTCACCGTACCGATAACGTCAAACTCCTGACGCGAACAGGTCGGGCAGGCGATGAAGTTAATACCGCGGGAACGGATACGCAGCGATTTGAGGATATCGAAGCCAACCTTGATCTCCTCCACTGGATCCGCCGCCAGCGAGACGCGCAGCGTATCGCCGATCCCTTCGGACAACAGCAGCCCAAGACCGATCGCCGATTTCACCGCGCCGCTGCGCGCACCGCCCGCTTCGGTGATCCCGAGGTGCAGCGGCTGATCGATCTGTTTCGCCAGCAGGCGATAAGACTCTACCGCCAGGAAGACGTCAGAGGCTTTAACGCTGACTTTAAACTGATCGAAGTTAAGGCGATCGAGATGATCAACGTGGCGCATGGCAGATTCGAGCAGCGCCTGCGGCGTCGGCTCGCCATATTTTTCCTGCAGATCTTTTTCCAGCGAGCCGGCGTTGACGCCAATGCGGATCGGGATGTTTTTATCCCGTGCGCAATCTACGACCATGCGGATGCGCTCTTCGTTGCCGATGTTGCCTGGGTTGATACGCAGGCAGTCGACGCCATATTCTGCGACTTTCAGCGCAATACGGTAGTCAAAGTGGATATCGGCGACCAGCGGGACGTTGACCTGCTGTTTGATCAATTTGAACGCCTCAGCGGCGTCCATCGTCGGAACAGAGACGCGGACAATATCCGCGCCTACGCGCTCTAACGCTTTGATTTGATTTACGGTCGCAGCCACATCAGTGGTGCGCGTATTGGTCATTGACTGAACGGCGATGGGGGCCCCATCGCCAATTGGCACATTACCAACGTAAATACGTTTAGATTTTCTACGTTGAATCGGAGCCTGGTTATGCATGAAAAATCTCCCGCGTTACCCGTCTGTTACTGCGCCGGTGATGATTCGGCATTAAGGGTCAGACGCGCAACCTGGTTAGTTCTGATAAAACGACTTAAATCGACAGGCTTGCCCAGATACTGGATCTCTACCGCAGCCGGGGCGCCAATTTTCAGCTTATACGGCGCCTGACCGCTCAGGTTCAGATTTCCGCCTTTACGCTGCAGGCCGCTGAACAATTTTTTGCCGGTAGCATCGCTCACTTCCAGCCAGCAGTCGGCGGAAAAGTTCATCACCAGATCCTGCGCCGATGCCGCCGGGTTCGTCACGTTCGCCTGATCGGTCGGCAATGGCGTGGCCGGGGTAGCCGGCGCCGTCGGGGCTGCGCCTGCGGTATCGACATTGGCCTGGGAAGGCGCGACAACGGCGTTATTGTCCGCTGGCGTCTGAGCCGGTGCGCTGGTGGTCGGGGCGCTGGCGGTATCGGTTGGCGCGCTGTTCGCAGCGCTATCGGCGGTCGGGGCTGCCGGGGCGCTGGTATCCAGCGGCACGCTCTGGCTACTGGTGTCGCCGCTGTTCAGCTCAGCGGAAGACTGATCGGCCATGGTGGAGATCTCTTCCTGCTGCGCCTTATGGTCTTGCCACCACCAGGCGCCGCTCAGGCCGATAACCACAAACAGCACCAGCCAGGTGAAGCTCATCAGCCAGCCGTCGCGTTTTTTGCGACGTTTACCTAAAGAGAAGCTCTGCATTGGCGCGACTTTCGCCGCACGGATGGGCGCTTGCTTGGCCATCATCGGCAGCAGCTCGTCTTCTGGAATATGTACGAGGCGAGCATAGGAGCGGATGTACCCGCGCAGGAAGGTGGAAGCGAGGTCGGCAGGCGCCTTATCGTCTTCAATATCACGAACCGTGGACACCTTCAGGCATAAGCGTTCTGCCACCGCTTGCTGGCTAAGTCCGAGTTGTTCGCGGGCGTGACGCAGACGCGCGCCCGTGGTGTTTGCTTCTTGATGATCTTGAGTGGCTTCAGTATTCATTCGCTACAACTACTGGTACGTGAAATTTAAAGTTCAGCGCGGGAAAAAGCCGGCGCCGCGAGACATCTGTGGTACGTCAGCCTCACAGTATAGGACTGTCAGCCGCGCGATCACAGAGACGAATCAAAATTGAATGCTAAGCGGTTGTTGTGCCGCTACATACTGCCTCAAAGTCGACAAAAACGCACCGTAATTATTAACCGAATCAGCGTATTTCGCCTGGCTATAGGTCATAAATATGGCCCGTGCCGCCTGCGCTGCACGGGCCATCATTTGTCAGACCGCTTTTACGTCAATCGCTTCGCCCTGCATCCGCTTACGCAGCGTGCGCTTGGTTCGGTCGATAACATCGCCCGCCAGCTGACCGCAGGCGGCGTCGATATCGTCGCCGCGCGTTTTACGCACGATGGTCGTAAAGCCGTACTCCATCAGGACTTTGGAGAAACGGTCGATGCGGCTGTTAGAGCTGCGGCCATACGGCGCGCCCGGGAACGGGTTCCATGGGATCAGGTTGATCTTACACGGCGTATCTTTCAGCAACGCCGCCAGTTCGTGGGCGTGCTCGGTGCCGTCGTTGACATGATCCAGCATCACGTACTCGATGGTCACCCGGCCCTGGTTGGCGTTGGACTTCGAAATATAGCCGCGCACCGAGTTGAGGAAGGTCTCGATGTTGTACTTTTTGTTGATCGGGACGATTTCGTCACGAATGGTATCGTTCGGCGCGTGCAGGGAGATCGCCAGCGCGACGTCGATCATATCGCCGAGTTTATCCAGCGCCGGCACCACGCCGGAAGTCGACAGGGTGACGCGACGTTTGGAGAGGCCAAAGCCGAAATCGTCGAGCATGATTTCCATCGCCGGAACGACGTTGTTGAGGTTCAGCAGCGGCTCGCCCATGCCCATCATCACCACGTTGGTGATCGGACGTACGCCGGTGGTCTTCACCGCGCCGACGATTTTCGCCGCGCGCCAGACCTGGCCGATAATTTCGGAAACCCGCAGGTTGCGGTTAAAGCCCTGCTGGGCGGTGGAGCAGAATTTACACTCCAGCGCGCAGCCTACCTGGGAGGAGACGCACAGGGTGGCGCGGTCTTCTTCCGGGATATAGACGGTCTCGACGCGCTGATCGCCAACGGCAATCGCCCATTTGATGGTCCCGTCGGTTGAGCGTTGTTCTTCAACTACTTCCGGGGCGCGGATCTCCGCCACTTCTTTCAGTTTACTGCGCAGGACTTTGTTGATGTCAGTCATCTCATCAAAGTCGTCGCAGCAGTAGTGATACATCCATTTCATCACCTGATCGGCGCGGAAAGGCTTCTCGCCCATGTTTTTGAAAAACTCGCGCATCTGCTGACGGTTTAAATCCAGCAGGTTGATTTTGGCATCTTTGTTCGGCACCGTCAGAGCGGCGGTATCAGGCGTGACAATTTGTTCAGACATAATGTTTTCCGGCCTCGTTATTACACGTTATGGCCCCAGGTGGGTTGAAAAAGAAACGCCCCGGAGAGCGACAGCTCGTCCAGGGGCGCTATATTCTACAAATTCTGGCGCATCATTGCCACGTTTGCACAAAGCAATGATAAAAAATCTGTAACTGACTGCTCAATCCTCTAAGGCTTTTCGATTGTCGCAAGGCGGCAAGCAAGTGACAAATTCGTCGGGAACGAATTTGACCAGCCGTAGGCTGGCCTCCGGTGAGAGGCAGGAGCCTCTCATTAATCCCCGGGAGCATAGATAACTATGTGACCGGGGTGAACGCGCGCAGCCAACGCCGCGACGGTCGAAAAGACGACGAGGATTAGCGAGTGCGCGGGCAAACCTCGCCTTCAGCAAAGAAGAACGCGATTTCGCGAGCAGCGGATTCTACAGAGTCGGAACCGTGGGTGCCGTTCTCGGTGAAGCTGTCAGCGTAGTCAGCGCGCAGTGTACCCGCCAGCGCGTTTGCCGGGTTGGTCGCGCCCAGCAGGTCACGGTGACGCTGAACCGCGTTTTCGCCTTCCAGGACGGAAACCACGATCGGGCCGGAGGTCATGAACTCAACCAGACCGTCGAAGAACGGGCGACCTTCGTGCTCAGCATAGAAACCACGAGCCTGCTCAACGGTCAGGTGCAGCATTTTGGTGCCGACGATTTTGAACCCTGCAGCTTCAAAGCGGGAAAAGATGCTGCCAATAACGTTTTTTGCCACCGCGTTTGGTTTGATGATGGAAAAAGTACGTTCAATAGCCATGATTACCTCTAATTAAATGTTCTGTTGTTGCACATACGATCGTATGGCCTGGCGCGCATTATAATGAGCATCCCCGCCCCTGCCTACGGATGAAGGTAACATTTTGTTAAAATAAGATGAGTATTGAAAACACAAACCGCCAACAACAAATTTACCCTGGTTATTGCAGGGTGAAACGCGCGGCCGCCGTTTGCCCTGCCTCATCCATCACCACCAGCTGCCACTCGCCGGGCTTATCCAGGGTTAGCGTGGTTCTCGCGCCGGCGGCATCTATCGGCTGGCCGTTGATAAACCACCAGCGCCGCCCTTCCCCGCCGCTGGTTTGCAGGGGCAACATCACCCGCGCCTCGCCCGGCAGACGTTTAATCACCGCCCCCTCGCGGACCCCGGAGAGCACCAGCGGTGCGACATCCTGAGTTTGCAGCGGCGGACATGCCCTTGATGCCGGCCCCAGACGCGCGGCGCGACGCTCACCCGGCGGTAGCCAGGGTTCCAGCGGCAGCGGCCAAACCTCAACCACCGTTTCGCGCGCCCCGGGACAATCCGCCGCCACCCGTTCGCCGTGTTCATTACGCCACACCGGGAAGCGGATCCCGCGCACGCCCTCCTGCCCCGGCAGCAGCAGGGTCGGCGGCTGGCTGTCTTCCAGCAGCCAGCTGGCCAGGCGACGACGGCAGTTGCTGTCGCCCGCCGGCAGCGCCTGGCCGCCGGGCCAGCATAGCGTCCCGCGGCTGACCGTTGCCGGGCGCGGATCGACCGGCAGGCCGCCGCGGCTCATCGCCGGGCGGGCGAGCAGCAGATTATTGACCTGATTGAGCAACGGCACCGCGCTGGCGAAACCAAACTGCCCCACCACCGGCGTACCGTCCGGACGCCCGGTCCAGATGCCTATCAGATAACGCGCATTGAGACCCACCGCCCATGCATCGCGATACCCGTAGCTGGTGCCGGTCTTCCAGGCCAGCGGCGCCACTTGCGGGAGTGAGGCATCGGGAACCGGTTGCGCTTCGCCGGCCAGGATGCGCCGGACGATCCACGCCGCCCCCGGGGATAGCAGCGCCCTTTCCACCAGCGGGTCTCCGGGCTTCATGCGCAGCCGCGCCGCCTTCCCGTGGCGGGCAAAGGCGCTGTATGCCGCGACGATATCTTCCAGCCTCGCCCCGGCGCCGCCGAGGATCAACGACAGATTTGGCTCGGCGCCGGCGGGCAGCATCAGGGGCAACCCGGCATTGCGCAAATTCGCCGCGAAACGTTTGGGCCCGTAGGCTTCAAGCACCTGGACCGCCGGTAGATTCAGGGAGCGCACCAGCGCCTCGCTGGCGCTCACCGGGCCGTGAAAGCCGCTGTCAAAGTTACCGGGGCGATAATCGCTAAAGCGCCGCGGCACATCCTGCAATAACGACGACGGATGAATCAGCCCCTCATCCATCGCCAGCGCATAAATGAAGGGTTTCAACACCGACCCCGGCGAACGGACCGCCGACGCCATATCAATGTGGCCAAAGCGGCTGTCGTCCGTAATATCCGCCGAACCCACCCAGCCGCGGACTTTCATATCCGTGTGATCGACCACGACCATCGCCAGCGAACTGCGCGGCGGCAGGCGCGATTTCCAGTTCAGCGCCAGATCCTCAAGCTGCCGCTGGAGTCCGGCATCGAGGGTCGTCACCACCTTTTCATCACCACTGCTCGCCAGCGCCCGACGGGCGAAGAGCGGCGCCAGCTGCGGCATCTGGCGCGGAAACAGCCACACCGGCTCCTCCATCGCCTCCTTTACCGCCTGCTCCGGCCAGACGCCCTGACTGACCATACGCGCAAGCACTTTATCGCGCGCCGCCTGGGCCCGCTGCGGCCAGCGGTCCGGACGTAAACGGCTGGGCGCCTGGGGCAGCACTGCCAGCAGCGCCGCCTCGCCGTAGCTAAGCCTGGCAGGCGGCTTCCCGAGATAGGCCCAGCTGGCCGCGCCGATACCCTGCAGGGTGCCGCCAAACGGCGCGCGGTTCAAATAGAGGGTCAGAATGTCGCTTTTTGACAGATGCCACTCCAGCTGCAGCGCACGCCATAGCTGGCGCAGCTTGCCGCCGAAAGTGCGGGGGTGGGGATCGAGCAGGCGCGCCACCTGCATGGTAAGCGTGCTGCCGCCGGAAATGACCCGCCCGGAGGTAAGATCCTGCCAGGCGGCGCGTACTACAGCGAAGGGATTGACCCCCGGATGGCGCCAGAACCAGCGGTCTTCATACTGGATGAGCGCCTGAAGATAACGCGGCGACACGTCGGCGAGAGTGACCGGATAACGCCAGACGCCCTGCGCGTCGGCAAACCGCCACAGCGGCGTCCCGTCTTCCGCCACCACCACGCGGGCGGGCGTAACGTCCCGTAGCGGCAGCGGCCACAGGCGATCGGCCGCCAGCACCGCCAGCCACAGCAGAAAAATAAACGCCGCCAGCCCGCGCCAGCAGCGTTTTACCCGAGGCAATACGCGCATTTACGGCGTCACGGTGAGCGGGCCGCTGGCCGCTCCGGTCGCCCGCCACTGCGGCACATACATCGATTCCACCTGCGGCTGCGGGACCTGATAAGTGCCCGGCGTCACCGCTCGCGCCAGATAGACCAGCGTCACCGGCTGACCTTCATTGACCGCGACTGCGGCGACGAAGCGGTCATCGCGGAACTCGATATGCTGAATATCCGCCTGCTGCATCTGGTTAAGCAGGTTTTGCACCGCTTCGCCATTCTCCTGCAGGCTGGCGCTGCTGTTGGCCAAATTCTGGTTTTCCAGCTCCAGACCGGCTGGCAACAGATCAACCACCAGCGCGTCAGGCACGTTGCGTTTGGCGGTCACCTCCAGCTTGACGAGTACCAGTTCGCCGCTGCGCAGTGATGACAGCGATTTCTGCTGCCCCTGGGTATCGAAAATAGTTCGTTCAATCCCCAGGACGTTACCGCCCGGCTGCGGCGCGCTTTGCGGATAGCCGCTGCTGTCGAGGCGCAGCCACAGCGGCTGGCTGCCGGTGTTGCTCACCTGCAGTGCCGCCAGCCGATCGCCGTCGAGGTTGCGGGTTTGCGCTTTGTCGCCGGTCAGCGGCTCCGCCTGCAGCGAGGTTTGCGCCTGCCAGCTGCCCGGCAGGTCGGCCAGCGTCCGTCCGGCAAGGAACAGGGCGTTGGTTTCCTGGGTCGACAGCCAGCGCTGGCCATAGGCCTCTTCCGACAGCGTGCTCAAAAGCTGATTTTGCACCTCCGGCAGCAGCTTATTCTCTTCCAGCAGCGCCAGCTTCAGGGCGTCATCGCGAAGCGGGCTACCGTAATCGCCCAGCCAGCGTTTCTCATCCTGACGCGGGGTGGCAACCGCCAGCTTCAGCGCGGCGTCGCCGCGCGGCGCATCGCCCATGGTTTTCAGCGCGATGCCGAGCTGCAACAGCGGCAAGCCGGATCGCGCCTGGTCGTGACGGCTCCAGATTTCACGTAAGGCGCCGAGGGGGGCTTTTTGCTGACGCGCCAGCACCAGCGCGGCATAGGCCTGAGCGGCAAAGCGGCTGGCCTGGGCGTCGTCGCTGTAGCGTACGGTCATCAGCCCCGGCTCCTGCAGGTAGCGCAGCAGACGTTCATTGCCTTTATTGATAGCGTTGATCGGCACGCTGTAACCCTGCTCGCCGGCGCGAACGAGGAAATCCATGGCGTAAGCGGTCAGCCAGTACTCTTCCGGCCCCTCTTTATCCCATAGCGCAAAGCCGCCGTTTTCCAGCTGCATCTGCAGCAGGCGCGAGATGCCGACATCGATTGCCGCGCGGCGTTTTTCGTCGCTATCGCCGCTGATGCCCAGCGCCTTTAGCTGCGCCGCGCTGGTATACAGGGACGGGAACAGACCGCTGGCGGTCTGCTCAAGGCAGCCGTAAGGATAGGCTTTCAGATCGCGGATATAACGCGCGAGATTCAGCGGCGGCTTGCCGCTGAGCAGCAGCTGGCCCTGCAGCGTCTGCGGGGCGAAACCTGCCGATTGCGCCGCTGGCGCCTGCCAGCTTTCGCCGGGCTGCAGCACGGCGCCGCTGTTGACGGTCTGCGCCGGGAACGCCGGACGAACGCCGATTTTCCACTGTTTCTGCAGCGGGGCGAAGGTTTCCCCCGGCAGGCTCAGGCCGCTGATCGTGGCGTTCACCTGGCCATCGCCGAAGCCCGCCAGCGCGCTCACCGGCACAAACAGCGTGCTGCGTGCCCCCGGCGCCAGCTGCACCGGCGGCAGTTGACCCTCGGTCAAGGACACCAGCCCGCTGGCGGCAAGATGCACCTGCAGGGTTTGCGGTTTATCGGTCAGGTTGCTGAGATCCAGCGCCAGACGCGTAGTGTCGCCGCTGGCGAGGAAGCGCGGAGTGTTCAGCTCGGCGATGACCGGGGCGGCCACCACCACTTTATCTTCGCTGCTGCCAAAGTCATTCGCCGTCCAGGCCTGAGCCATCACCCGCAGTTCGCCGTTAAAATCACCGATCGGCAGCGTCACCGTCCCTTCGCCCTGATCGTTCAGCACCACCGGCTGCGCTTGTTGGGCGATGATGGTCACATGGTTAACCGGCGGTTTACCGCCACGTTTTAACTCGTCGCCATCGCCGCCGAAGCGCAGGCTGGCCACACGTCCCTGTCCTTCAATGACCTGGCCGTAAATATCATAGATATCCGCCCCATAACGTTTCTGGCCAAAGAAGGCGTTCCACGGATCCGGGGTGGCGTAATCGGTAATATTCAGCACCCCGCTATCGACCGCCGAGAGCAGAACGTTCACCTGTTTCGGCGCCTCGCCCTCTTTGACGCTGGCTTTCACTTTCACCGTCAGCGGCTGGTTGGGGCGCATTTTATCCGGGGCCTCCAGCGCCAGCGTCAGGCGACGGTTTTCATCGCCCAGCGGCAGATGCAGCAGGCCCACCGCGCGTTTCGGCGTCGCCGAGCGGGATTTATCGCCAGGACGAACCACCAGTGTGCTGAGGTAGAGGTCGTGGCGATTCCAGGCTTTATCCACCGGGATCGACAGGTCCATCCCCTCGGCAGGTACGTCAATCTCCTGCCACCACAGCGGCCCTTCGCTGGATTCCACCATCGCGTAGCCTTTACCCGCCGCCGGGGCAGCAATGTGCAGCCTGATGGTGTCACCCGGCTTATAGCTCGGTTTATCCAGCTTCATGGTGACCCGGTCCGGGCGCGCTGCGCCGGTGCCTTCGCTGTTATCCTGCCAGCTGTAGCCCGCCCAGAAGCGCACGCTGCTGACGACATCGTCCGGTCCTTTCACCTCCAGGCGATAGGAGCCCCACTCTACCGGAAAGCTCACTTTACCGATCTGGCCGGCCTGCAAATCCAGCGACTCCTCGCCCTCCTGCAGATCTTTTTGATCGAACTGCGACTGCCAGCCTTCGCTGTCGGACCAGTTCCAGTAATAATCGCGGCGCTCGCGGATCAGCCGTACCTGCAGGCCGGAAACGGCTTTTTTCTCGCCTTTGGCGTCGGCATAGACGATATCAAACGCGGCGTTGCTGTTTTCATCCACCACCGGCTGCTTCACCGTAGTGTCAGTGCGGTAGTCATAAACGTCCTTCAGGGTAAATTGCGGGCGGATCCCCGGCAGCGCCTCGGCAGGCCAGATCGGCTGCATAACCGTACGGGTGATCGGACGCCCGCCGGACTCCAGCAGGCTCGCCTGCAACACCACCTGCAGCGGCGAATGGCTATCCTGCCACTGGCTTGAGGTCGTCACTTCACCATGGCCGTTTTCATCCAGCGTCAGCTGGACTTCATCAAGGCTGCGGGAGAGATTTTCTTCCGCGATATCGCCGAACTGGAAGCCCGGCAGAGCGGCGACGGCGTCGCGCAGCGGGCGCAGGAACAGTTTGCCCTGCAGCTGGTTGCCGCTGGCCGGCGCGCCGTAGAGATAAGCGCCGCTGACGCCAAAGGCGACATCGGCATTCGGCGCGACAGGCGCCGCCTGCGGCGTCAGCTTCAGCGCCATGCGTTCCGGCATGAAGTCTTCGACGTGGAAATCCCATTCGCGGGGCTGATTGTCGCCGGTGCTGGCGCGAATGTGCCACATGCCGGTGGCCGCGCCGCTGTCGAGCGGATAAGTAAACTGGTACAGGCCGTTAACCGGCTTGCTCATCACCGAGCGGATCACCTGGCCATCCGGCTGGACCACCTCCAGCTTCACCGGCTGTTCCGCCAGCGGCTTGCCGTCGCTATCGCGCAACAGCGCATTGAGGATCACCGTTTCGCCCGGACGATAGAGATCCCGTGGGCCAAACATAAAGAACTGTTTACTGAAGCCAGGCGCGCCGGCAATGGAGAACTCCGCCAGATCCAACGCCGGCAGTTTGAGGTCAAGGAGCGTGGTCTGCCCCTCTTTGCGCGCCAGCAGCAGCGCGGCTTCTTTATCGGTTTGCAGGGTGACGTGACCCTGGCTATCGCTTTTCGCCTGCGCCAGGGTCTGCCCTTTGGCGTTGAGCAGCTGGACGTCGATACCAGACTGGGCGGCGCCGTTTTCCAGGCTCTGGGTAAAGACGTCCAGCCGGTTGTGGTAACGATGCGCCGACACGCCGATGTCGCTAAGGGTAAACAGCGTCGCCGCGTTGCTGTAGCTATAATGACCCGCCGGGTTCATGACCGCCACGTAGACGCCAGGCTGCTGGAGCGGCTTGATGTCGCTCAGCGGCAGCAGCAGCTTTTCGCGGGTATTGCGCGCCGGATTGAGGTCAAAGCGGCCGCTGTATACCAGATCGGCCATCTTCAGCAGCTCGTCGGATTCCCAGTTGCTTAATGAATTGCGGTATTCCCACTGACTGACGAAGGCCGAGAGCGATTCCGGCTTAATGCGGAAGAAGTTCACGTCGACGTTATCGACGTTCAGCGCCATCACCGGTAGCCCGGCGATCACGTTGCCCGGCAGCAGCGAGCCGCGGCTGGCAAACCCAACGCTTGGCGCGATATCACGGGTGGTCAGAGTCTTCTCGAATGGTTTATCGAGCGTCGCCTTGTTCAGGGCGACCAGCGTCGGGTCGACCGAGACAATCAGCTCGCGCTTTGGCTCCAGGTGACGCAGACGCAGCTCTTTGAGGTTCGGCGCCAGCTCCCAGGCGCCATCTACCTTACCGCTCTTCTTATCCACCAGGTGTACGCTGCGGGAGAAATCCTGGTCCGGCTGCAGCGGCACGGAAAAGGTCAGCACCAGGGTCGCGGCGCCATCCAACTGCACCTCCGAGGCGTCGAGCAGCGTCAGCGCTTTGCCCTGACTTTTTTCCGCCAGCGCCGCCAGCTGGGCGCTGTCCGGTTTTGCCGCCGCGCCAGGGCCGCTATCGGCGGCCGGCGTCGGGGCCGTAGCCTGCGGTGCACCGCTGTCGTCACACCCGGTTAATGAAAATGCGGTAAGGAGCGCCAGTGACAGCGCCGCTAAACGAAATGGTTTCATCCTTCTAACCCCTCGGCCGGTGGGCCTGATGCAAATTATCACTTTTTATTATGCGTTAAGGCGGCGCTTCTCAACAGTGATGACGCGGGTTTCTGCCGATTAATCAGAAAAGTGCCGTGACGTCGTCCCCACTCTGGCGTCCTTAACTTGTCAGCACCCGATAAAACGCCGACAATTCAGTCATGAATAGTAAAACGGAGGCACCTATGTCCACCTCGTTTTTTGTCGCCGCCGACTGGCTGGCGGAACATATTGATGACCCGGAGATCCAGATTATCGACGCCCGCATGGCGCCCGCCGGACAGGAGGCCCTGCGCGATATGGCCGCGGAGTACCGCGCCGGCCATGTGCCGAACGCGCTGTTTTTCGATATCGAGGCGCTGTCCGATCACACCAGCCCGCTGCCGCATATGATGCCGCGCGCCGAGGCGTTTGCCGTCGCCATGCGCGAACTGGGCGTCTGCAGCGATAAGCACCTCGTGGTTTATGACGAAGGCAATCTGTTTTCCGCGCCTCGCGCCTGGTGGATGCTGCGCGCCTTTGGCGTGGAGAAGGTGTCGATTCTGGCCGGTGGACTGGAGGGCTGGCGCCGCGACGAACTGCCGCTGGAACAAGGGGTGCCGGAGGTGGCCGAAGGGGAATTCGACGTACGCTTCGATCCTCAGCAAATTAAGCGCCTGACCGACGTGCTGCTGGTCAGCCATGAAGGGTCGGCACAGATTGTCGATGCGCGTCCGGCGGCCCGGTTTAACGGCCAGGCTGACGAACCGCGCCCGGGCCTGCGGCGCGGGCATATCCCCGGCGCGCTTAACGTGCCGTGGACGGATCTGGTGATTAACGGCGAGCTGAAGACCGTCGACGAGCTGAACGACATCTTTTTGCGTCAGGGAGTCGATTTTGACCGGCCCATTATCGCCAGCTGCGGCTCCGGCGTGACGGCGGCGGTGGTGGTGCTGGCGCTCACCACGCTTGGCGTGAACGGCGTCTGCCTGTACGACGGCTCATGGAGCGAATGGGGGGCGCGCAGCGATCTGCCGATTGAACCGGCTCCTGCCGCTCAGTAAACGCCGTATGGCCGCGGGCGCCCCGTTCCGCGGCCACTAAATAATTTCTGATTTTCCCCGCCTCTTTCTCCTGCCAGCCGCTAAACCGGTTACTCTGTGCTGCCGCAGGGCTTGCGCCTGCCGTGTTCGCTTTACTGCCGCCCACTATATAAGGAAATTGAATGATGGCTTTTTCATTACCGGATCTCATGGATGTCGTACACAAGCACAACCGCAATCCCACCCCAAAACCGATGCCCGTAGAGGAAGTGGATCGCCTGCGAGTACGGAAATACCGCGATCCGCAAAATAGCGAAACCGTGGCGCTTCCGGAAAGTTTGAAAGCGCTGCTGGCTTACGATTGCCAGCTGACAAGCCCCCACGGTCAACGGGTGCTGGAATCGGTTCTGGACGCCATTGATGAACATGGCGTCCTGCTTTCCGACTCGCTGGATGAAGATGCTTATTATATGAATGGCCTTGATATGATCGGGCTGGATATTGAAGAGCTGATGCCCGTCTGGAACGACGATCCGCGTCTTCCTGCCCTGATTCGCCTCTGCCATCCTGGGGATCAGCAGGTATTTATCTATGTCACCGAGCGTGATGAACAGGGTGAATATCCTGTCGTCCGCTTCGAGGGTAAAGAGAATGACCTTTGGCTGGCAGAATCGTCACTGATTGAATATTTGCAGGAGATTTTTGCCGGTGGAGAGGAGAGCCACGACGAATGGCAGCATCAGCAAGCCCTCAACCAGGCACGCGATGGCGCCTTGCTGGAGCTGGAATATCTTCATGAGGATCTTTACGCCAGGCTCGAAGGTTGCCCTGACTAATTCACCATCTCCCGCCGAAAGCGCGCTTAACGGGCGCCGTCGGGGCCAGCTCCAGGAGGGAGCTCTTAATCCCTAACCTGATGTCACCACAAGGAGTGAAAATGGCATTAGTCTCCAACCCACATTCTGCTTATTCCCCTCGCCTTCCCTGGCTGGGAGGCATCGCTGGCCTGCTGGTCGGCGGCGCGATCCTCTATTTTTGGCCGCAATGGAACCGAACATGGTTAAGCCTGGTTCCTGCGCCCGTTTCCGTCTATACCCGCTTTATCGGCGTCACTTTGGCAGACGTCCCGCTGATCACCTATGGTCATCAGGCGCTGCTGGGTTTTCTGATGGTGCTGCTCGCGCCCGGTTACGGTAAATCGACGCTTGCCGCATGGATGATGCACAACCCGGCGTCAAGCCGCCGCTGGCCCGGCGAGGTACTCCGTGCCTGGGTGACGAAATTTGGCCTGCTGGTCATGGTCTTTTGCAATCTGTTCTTTTTGTCCCGGGTCGGATCCGGGACCCTGGCGTTATATATTTTTATTCTCCAGCACATCAGCGTTGCCGCGGCGGTGACGTCAGGAGGGCTGCTGCTGCGTGACGCCCGACGTCTGGCCCGCAGATTCGATGCTCAGCTGGCGGATCTGCGCCTTCTGATGCTCCTCACCCTCGGGTTCCAGACGATTTTGCCGGCGCAGATCGCGCTGATGAGCGCCCGGGGCGTGAATACGCCGCTGGGCTGGTATATTGTCAGCGCGCAGATGGTGGGGGTGTTACTGGCGTTTATGCTGGTCGCCGGGCTGGTAGCAGCGCTACGCTATCTGCTGGGAGAGGAAAGGTGCCGGGCCTGGCGCGGGGATATGGCGCTCTTCAACGGCATCGTCACGCTGTGCGTGGCGGGATTTCTGCTCTATCACATGGTGTCAGCCTATCCGCGAATCGTTGCCGCCCTGCATTAATCTTTACCAACCCGCTTTGGCATCGAGCTGAAAGTATAGCGAAACCGGGGGCTGCCGCCCCCGCTGTCAGATAATGCGGTTTTGTTTGAAATCGCGCAGGAAGCTGCCCCAGCGCTTTTCATAGAACGGCGTGATATGGGCAATCATAAAGTGGCTGATGCCCTTCTCGCCGTCTACCACCTGGCAAATATCGATCGGCTCATCGCCGGGCAGGGTATCGGTGGCCACGCTGCCGGTGGTCTGAATAATGGACTCGATATCCCCTTCCGCTTCAATGCCGATAAGCAGATTAGCAGGCGCGTCGGCGTGCTCTTTGATCGAGCACAGGAACGCCCGCTTGACGGTTTTCAGCGTTTTGAACAGCGTGGTCAGCGAATCCACCATCTGCGCCGGCGGCTCGGCGACTTCAGACAGCAGCAGCGCTTCGCCCCCCTCCAGCACCGTCTGGGTGCTGAGCGGGCTGCCCTCTTCCCCGAGCAGATGGCTGATTTCCCGCGGGGTGAATTCTTTACCGCTCGGCAGCTTCGGGTTGAGGAACAGCGATTCGCCGAGAGTCATCGCCATCAGCGTGCGGGCCGGCATCATCACGAAAGCCTGTTCGTCTTCCACCGCCTGCTGCAGGGCCTCCAGCGAAGTGAAGAACGGAATGACCGACGTGCCGTCATCTTTTTCCCAGTGCTGCAGATCCAGCGCGCTATCTTCAACAATCTGCTCGCCATCGGCTGCGCTGCCCGGTACCCAGACGGTGGCCTCAAGCAGCGCGCTGAAAAATGCCGGACGATGAGCGGGCTCGGTAGCCGCTTTTTCCAGCAGGGTTTCTAATTCGTTTTTGGTTTCGGACATAGTTTGGCTACTTCAAAAATCGCCCGGCGGCGCGACGTCCGCACGGGCCTGCGGATTTTCCAGGCCGGGTAAGCGTAGCGCTACCCGGCAAGGCCATTACTCAGCCGTCAGCAGATTGGCGATAGTACGTACGCCAAGCCCCGTCGCGCCCGCCGACCACTGCTCAACGGCCGATTTGCGGTAGGTTGCCGAACAGTCGATATGCAGCCAGCCCTGGTGGTAGTTTTCCACGAAGTGGGACAGGAAGCCCGCCGCGGTGCTGGCGCCGGCCGGATAGGCGGCGCTGCCGGTATTGTTCAGTTCCGCGAAGTTAGACGGCAGCTGATTACGGTGGAATTCGGCCAGCGGCAGACGCCAGAACGCTTCATTTTCCGCCTGGGCGCTCGCCAGCAGGCGATTCGCCAGCGCATCGTCAAAGCTGAACAGCGCGTGGTAGTCGTTGCCGAGGGCGGTTTTCGCCGCGCCGGTCAGGGTGGCGGCATCGACGATCAGCTCAGGCTTCTGCGCCGAAGCGTCAATCAGGCCATCCGCCAGCACCAGACGACCTTCGGCGTCGGTGTTCATCACTTCGACGGTTTTGCCGTTGCGATAATGAATAATATCGCCCAGTTTGAAAGCGTTGCCGCTGATCAGGTTGTCGGCGCAGCACAGATAGAGCTTCACGCGCTTATTCAGCCCGCGGGTAATGGCGAAAGCCAGAGCGCCGGTGACAGTCGCCGCGCCGCCCATATCAGACTTCATTGAATCCATAAAGGCGCTCTGTTTGATGCTGTAGCCGCCGGAATCAAAGGTGATGCCTTTACCTACCAGACAGGCGTATACCGGGGCTTCTTTATCGCCGGTCGGGTTATAGTCCAGCGCCAGCAGAACCGGCGGACGCTCGGAGCCGCGGCCGACGGTGTGCAGGCCGAGATAGCCCTGCTCACGCAGATCTTCGCCTTTGGTGATGCGATAGCTCATCTTTTCGCCCGCCACGCTGCACAGCAGGTCGACGGCGCGCTGCGCCAGCTGTTCCGGGCCCAGCTCTTCCGCCGGCGCATTGATGGTGTCGCGCACCCAGTCAATAATGGTCAGACGGTTATCCAGCTCGCTTTTCTGCACATCGTCCAGGGTCGGCCATTCAACTTTTCGGGTGCCTTTCGGGCCTTTATAGCCCGCCCAGAACGCCCACGCGCGGTCGGTGTTCCAGCCTTCGCCGCTTAACGCGACATGCTTGATGCCCATGCCGTCAATTTTACGCGCCGCGCGCTGAATCAAGCCCAGGTCGTCTTTACCGTTGAGATGCAGGGCAATGCCATCATTATTAATGCTGTAAGACGCCTTCTCTCCCCAGCGCGCATCGGCTGGCTGAGTGGAAAGCGTAATCTTCATGGCTTCGGTCATTATCATTATCCTTCTTAGCAAACGGGCCACCGTATGGCAGCCCGTAACGTTCTCTCGCTCGATGATTCATCCGACTTTATACCGCCGCATAAATCATGACGCGAAAATTATTCGGCTTCGTCTAACCAGACTAACAGAATCGCCTCGAGAATTTTTTCATTGGATGCGTTCGGATCATCATCAAACTCTTCCAGATCGCAAATCCACTGATGCATGTCGGTAAAGCGAACGGTTTTTGGGTCGAGGTCAGGGTAAGCGTCATACAGCGCTTCGCCGATTTCACGACTGTCGGTCCATTTCAGTGCCATATTAGTGCTCGCGTGCGTGGTTGATGGTGTAACGCGGGATCTCAACGACCAGATCTTCGTCGGTGACGCGCGCCTGGCAGCTCAGGCGGCTGTCAGGCTCCAGTCCCCAGGCTTTATCCAGCATATCGTCTTCATCTTCGGTACTTTCCGCCAGCGAGTCAAAGCCTTCACGCACGATGCAGTGGCAGGTGGTGCAGGCACAGGATTTTTCGCAAGCGTGTTCAATCTCGATGCCGCTACGCAGCGCCGCATCCAGAATAGTCTCACCGGTCTCAGCTTCCACAACGATGCCATCCGGACACAGGTCCTGGTGGGGCAGAAATACAATTTTTGGCATTTTAAACCTCGTCCACGGATTGGCCTTTCAGCGCGATACGGACCGACTGATCCATACGGCGGGCGGCGAATTCCTGGGTTTGTGTGTCGATATTTTTAATCGCTTCTTTAATGGCGTCGGCGTCGTCGCCTGCCGCGGCGGCGCGTACCTGCTCCGCAGCAGCATCGATAGCCTGACGCTCCGCGGCGCTTAACAGCGCGGCGTCGGCGGCCAGCGCGCTTGTCAGGCTTTCCAGGACGCGTGCGGCTTCTACTTTCTGTTCAGCCAGCATGCGCGCCTGAATATCCTGTTCGGCGTAGCTCATCGAATCTTTAATCATGGTGGCGATTTCGCCATCGGTCAGACCGTAAGACGGTTTCACCTGAATAGAGGCTTCCACGCCGGTCGATTTTTCCATCGCCGTGACGCTCAGCAGGCCATCGGCATCCACCTGGAAGGTGACGCGAATATGCGCCCCGCCCGCCGGCAGCGCCGGGATACCGCGCAGCGCAAAGCGCGCCAGCGAACGGCAATCCTGCACCAGCTCACGCTCGCCCTGCATCACATGAATGGACATCGCCGTCTGGCCATCTTTGAAGGTGGTGAACTCCTGGGCGCGGGCCACCGGAATGGTGGTATTACGCGGGATCACTTTCTCCACCAGACCGCCCATGGTTTCCAGCCCTAACGACAGCGGGATAACGTCGAGCAGCAGCAGTTCGCTGTCCGGCTTGTTGCCGACCAGAATATCGGCCTGGATCGCCGCGCCAATGGCGACGACTTTGTCCGGGTCAATGGCGGTCAGCGGAGTGCGGCCGAAGAATTCGCCTACGCGCTCGCGCACCAGCGGCACGCGGGTCGAACCGCCGACCATCACCACTTCCAGCACCTCTTGCGCCTCAACGCCAGCGTCTTTCAACGCCCGGCGGCAGGCCATTAACGTGCGTTTTACCAGCGGGGCGATCAGATCGTTAAACTGGCTGCGAGTGATATCGCCCTGCCAGCCGCCGACCTCAACGTGCGCCACCTCGGCATCGCTAAGGGCAATTTTCGCCGCGATGGCGGCATCCAGCAGCTCACGCTGCAGGCGGTTGTCGCTACGGTCGCTGAAGCCTGCCTGCTCGCGCAGGTAGTCCGCCAGCAGATGATCGAAATCATCGCCGCCGAGAGCGGAATCGCCGCCGGTAGCCAGCACTTCAAACACCCCGCGGCTTAAGCGCAGAATAGAGATATCGAAGGTGCCGCCGCCGAGATCGTAGACCGCAATCACCCCTTCCTGGCCGGAATCAAGGCCATAGGCGATAGCCGCCGCGGTCGGTTCATTAAGCAGGCGCAGCACGTGCAGACCCGCCAGACGCGCCGCGTCTTTGGTCCCCTGACGCTGGGCGTCATCAAAATAAGCGGGAACGGTGATCACCACGCCGTCGAGCTCGCCGGCCAGCGCTTCAGTGGCCCGGGCAGCCAGCGCTTTCAGAATATCGGCGGAGACGCGAATCGGGTTCAGCAGGCCGCCGGCGGTCTGGATCATCGGCAGGCCGTTTTCACTGGCCTGCAGCTGATACGGCAGATGCGGATAGCGATGTTGGATATCGGCGAGGGAGCGCCCCATCATCCGTTTCACGGAGCTGATGGTGTTGGCGGGATCCTGGGCGGCGTTCAGCCGGGCGTCATAGCCGACGGTCAGCCCCGATGCGTGGTAGTTCACCACCGACGGCAGCAGATAGCGGCCTTGATGATCGGGCAGAGTCTCGGCCTGGCCGCTACGCACGGTAGCCACCAGAGAATTGGTGGTGCCCAGGTCGATACCGGCCGCCAGACGACGCTGGTGCGGCGCGGCGCTCAGGCCGGGCTCACTAATTTGTAATAAGGCCATAATTGCTTCCGAAAATTAAAAATCGAGCAGTTTTTCTTCGAGTTCTTCAGCACTGCTGCGCAGTTTATCGAGGAAACGGAGCTTACGCACCGTGTCCGCCGCCGCCTCCCAGCTCTCATTATGCAATTGGTCAACCATCAGCTGATGGCGGGTATCAAACAGCGCTTTCACTCGTTTGATAAAGCTTTCCAGCCGCGCTTCGTCTTTCGCCTGGCCGATCTCATCCAACTCTTCGCGCAGTTCCAGCTGTTCCATCAGGAACGCGGTATCGCGAACGGTATGCTGCTCGCTGGCCAGATCGAAGCCATGCAGCGAGAGGAGGTATTCTGCGCGGGTCAGGGGATGGCGCAGCGTCTGCCAGGCCTGGTTAATGGTGGCGGAATACTGAACCGCCGCAAGCTGCTCCGCAGCGGGCGCGCTGGCAAATTTATCCGGATGGTACTGGCGCTGCAGATCCTGATACCGGACAGCCAGTTGTTCAAGCGAGAGGGTATAGCTGGCTGGTAACCCGAAGAGGGTGAAATAGTCCATAGTAACCTCAGGGTCATGCATCTAAACGAAAACCCCACGCGCGGCGTGACCGCGGTGGGGTTGGGGTGTACCGATTATACGTTAAAGCTTTCGCCGCAGCCGCACTCATCTTTGACGTTCGGGTTGGTGAACTTAAACCCTTCGTTAAGGCCTTCTTTGACGAAGTCCAGCTGCGTGCCGTCGAGGAATTGCAGACTTTTGCCGTCGATCACGACCTTCACGCCTTTGTCTTCAAACACGGTGTCTTCAGCCGCCGGCTCGTCAACAAACTCCAGTACATAGGCCATACCTGAGCAGCCGGAGGTTCTCACGCCCAGGCGCAGGCCAAACCCTTTTCCGCGGTTTGCCAGGAAGGCATTGACTCGCGCTGCTGCACTGTCGCTAAGAGTAATCGACATAACAAAACCTCAACTAATTATTTTGCTTCACGTTTGCTTTTGTAATCCGCAATCGCGGCTTTAATCGCGTCTTCCGCCAGAATAGAGCAGTGAATTTTCACCGGCGGCAGTTCCAGTTCATCGGCGATATCGGTGTTCTTGATCGCCTGCGCTTCGTCCAGGGATTTACCCTTCACCCACTCGGTGACCAGGGAGCTGGAAGCGATAGCAGAACCACAGCCGTAGGTCTTGAAGCGCGCGTCTTCAATGATACCTTCATTGTTGACTTTAATCTGCAACTTCATCACGTCGCCGCAGGCCGGCGCGCCGACCATGCCGCTGCCGACGTTCTCGTCGCTGTTGTCAAAAGAGCCGACGTTGCGCGGGTTCTCGTAATGATCGATAACTTTTTCGCTGTATGCCATGATGAATTCTCCTTATTGGTGCCGAATTAGTGATGTGACCATTCAATACTGTTCAGATCCACGCCCTGTTTGAACATTTCCCACAGTGGAGAAAGCTCGCGCAGACGGCCAATGGATTTACGAATCAGGTTGATGGCGTAGTCAATCTCTTCTTCGGTAGTGAAACGACCTAAAGAGAAACGAATAGAACTGTGCGCCAGTTCATCAGTCATGCCTAACGCGCGCAGCACGTAGGATGGCTCAAGGCTCGCGGAAGTACAGGCTGAACCGGAGGAAACCGCCAGGTCTTTCAGCGCCATAATCAGCGACTCGCCTTCAACATAGTTGAAGCTGACGTTAAGAATGTTCGGCGCGCCCTGCTCAAGGTCGCCGTTGAGGTACACTTCTTCCATATCCTTCACGCCGTTCCACAGACGGTTGCGCAGCGTGCGCAGACGCGCCATCTCGCTTTCCATCTCTTCTTTGGCGATACGGTAAGCTTCACCCATGCCGACGATCTGGTGAACAGGCAGAGTACCGGAACGCATACCGCGCTCGTGGCCGCCGCCGTGGATTTGCGCTTCGATACGAATGCGCGGCTTACGACGCACGTACAGCGCGCCGATGCCTTTCGGACCGTAGATTTTGTGACCGGAGAAGGACATCAGGTCCACTTTCAGCTGGCTGAGATCGATAGGCAGCTTGCCCACGCTCTGGGTGGCGTCTACGTGGTAAATGATACCGCGGGCGCGACACATCTCGCCGATGGTAGCGATATCCTGCACCACGCCGATTTCGTTATTCACATGCATGATGGAAACCAGGATGGTGTCGTCACGCATCGCCGCTTCCAGCTCTTTCAGATCGATAATCCCGTTGCTCTGCGGCGCCAGGTAGGTCACTTCGAAGCCTTCGCGCTCCAGCTGACGGCAGGTATCCAGAACCGCTTTATGCTCGGTTTTGCTGGTGATGATGTGCTTGCCTTTTTTCTGATAAAAGTTGGCAGCACCCTTGATCGCCAGGTTGTCGGATTCAGTCGCACCAGAGGTAAAGACGATTTCGCGCGGGTCGGCACCGACCAGCTCGGCAATCTGATTGCGGGCGATATCAACCGCCTCTTCAGCCTGCCAGCCAAAACGGTGGGAACGAGAGGCCGGGTTACCAAAGGTCCCGTCCATGGTCAGGAACTGCATCATTTTCTCGGCAACACGCGGGTCCACCGGCGTGGTTGCGGAGTAATCGAGGTAAATCGGTAATTTCATTGCTCTTAAACTCCGTACATCACTCAATGCAAGGAATCAGGCAACCGGCTTGATGTACGACCGAGTACACGGAATGTCGGAGCATCCCGGCCTGATTCTGAAAGCTCTTTATAATCGTTGTCCCGCCGTTTCGCGCTGCCTCGCCCTGTCAGCCGCAGCCCGAAACGGGACGGGTCACTCAGGCGCGCAGTTTAACGTCGATCGCGTCCTGGGTGCGCGCATTGCGCTGGGTTTCGTGCTGATGCTGACGACCGGAAACATCGAGGATCTCCTGGTTATTCACCAGTTCTCCGAGGGTGATATTGTTCAGGAAGCCGGTCAGACGCTCGCTCAGATCGCGCCACAGCGCGTGAGTCAGGCATTTATCGCCGCCCTGACAGCCGCCCTTGCCCTGGCAACGGGTGGCATCAACGGATTCGTCCACGGCGCTGATGACTTCGCCGACGGCGATACTGCCGGCATCTTTACCTAACAGATAACCACCGCCTGGGCCACGAACGCTGGAAACCAGGCCATTTTTACGCAGGCGAGAGAACAGCTGTTCCAGATAGGAAAGCGAAATTCCCTGACGCTCTGAAATATCTGCCAACGGCACCGGGCCCGTTTCAGAGTTGAGCGCAACGTCAAGCATCGCGGTCACGGCATAACGCCCTTTAGATGTCAGTCTCATGTCTTACTTAACCTCAAACTCGCCCCTGGCCGGGCTTTTTATTAATATGGGTATTGCATAGCAGGGCCAAGTCTGACATTCCCGAGTAATTTGGTCAACTATTTACTTGACTGTTTTAGTCAGGTATTTGGCTTTCCGTGCCGTTATTAATTTCGAGCCGCTCCCGGGGTCGGCCAAAGGCCTCGCCCGGGCTACAACAGAGATGTAGATTCGTAGGCCGGATAAGCGAAGCGCCATCCGGCGTTAACGCTCTTACTTACCTTTATTCTGCTGCTCAATAGACGCCAGCATGCCGCGCAGGATGTTCAGCTCCTGGCTTTCCGGACGTGCGCGGGTGAACAGACGACGCAGCTTGTTCATCACCTGCCCCGGATGATTCGGGCGGATAAAGCCCGTCGCCAGCAGCGTCTGCTCAAGATGGTCGTAGAATCGCTCGAGATCGTCCACCAGCGGGTACGGCGCCTCTTCATGTTCAACCGCCGGCTGCGCTTGCTCCTGCGCCGCCAGCCAGGCCATCCGCACTTCATAGGCGATAACCTGCACCGCCATCGCCAGGTTCAGCGAGCTGTACTCCGGGTTGGCGGCGATGGCCACATGGTAGTGACACTTCTGCAGTTCATCGTTAGTCAGGCCAACGCGCTCGCGGCCAAACACCAGCGCCACCGGCGCATGCTGGCCTTCGGCGATGCTTTTCAGACCGCATTCGCGCGGGTCGAGCATCGGCCACGGCAGCGTGCGGGAGCGCGCGCTGGTGCCAACCACCAGGCTACAGCCCGCCAGCGCTTCATCAAGGGTATCGACGATCTGCGCGTTGCCAATGACGTCGCTGGCGCCCGCAGCCAGAGCAATGGCCTGGGAATCAGGCTTCACCAGCGGATTGACCAGCCACAGGTTGGTTAAGCCCATGGTTTTCATCGCGCGGGCAACGGAGCCCATATTGCCGGTGTGGGAAGTTTCTACCAGTACGATTCGAATATTTTGCAGCATTATGGTTCTTCGGCTAAAGATTATTCGGGCATGCTACCATAAAACGGAGACATAAGCAGATTTCGCTGTTATTATATGCGCCGTTTTTTCCCGTTCTTTAACATCCAGTGAGAGAGACCGATGCATCCGATGCTGAACATCGCCGTGCGCGCCGCGCGCAAGGCGGGTAATTTAATTGCCAAACACTACGAAACGCCAGACACCGTAGAAACCAGCCAGAAAGGCAGCAATGATTTTGTGACCAACGTCGATAAAGCCGCCGAAGCGATTATTATCGAAACCATTCGCAAATCTTACCCGCAGCACACCATTATCACCGAAGAAAGCGGTGAACACGCTGGTGAAGAGCAGGATGTTCAATGGGTTATCGATCCACTGGATGGCACCACCAACTTCGTTAAACGTCTGCCGCACTTCTCTGTTTCCATCGCCGTACGCATCAAAGGCCGTACTGAAGTCGCGGTGGTTTACGATCCGATGCGTAACGAACTGTTCACCGCGACCCGCGGCCAGGGCGCGCAGCTGAACGGCTACCGTCTGCGCGGCAGCAACGCTCGCGACCTCGACGGCACCATCATCGCGACCGGCTTCCCGTTCAAGGCGAAGCAGCACGCCACCACTTACATGAATATTCTCGGCAACATGTTCACCGAATGCGCCGATTTCCGCCGTACCGGCTCCGCCGCACTGGATCTGGCCTACGTTGCCGCCGGCCGCGTTGACGGTTACTTTGAAATCGCCCTGAAACCATGGGATTTCGCCGCAGGCGAGCTGATCGCTCGTGAAGCAGGCGCTATCGTGTGCGACTTCACCGGCGGTCATAACTATATGCTGACGGGCAACATCGTTGCCGGTAACCCGCGCGTGGTAAAAGCGATGCTGGCGAACATGCGCGAGCAGCTGAGCGATGCGCTGAAGCGTTAATCTCTTACTGATGTCAAAAAGGAAGCCGCGGCTTCCTTTTTTTATGTCATGACAGCATCCTCAGGATCTGGCGAATCACCGCATTACCGCCAATACAGAGCACCGTCAGGCCGCTAAATAAAGCCAGCGGTCCGCGCCAGCGCAGGCAGCCCTGCGGCCCCAGCCAGCACCGGAAACACAGCGCTATTCCTACCGTCGCCAGGCGAGCGAGCAGCACGCCCACCATCGCCGGAACCAGCAGCAGCCATCCCCACAGCGGCAGCTCATACTGCTGCGCACTGAGTAAAATCCATACCAGCTGAAACGGCAGATAAAAACTCAGGGCAACGATCAGCGGAATGCGAATATTGCCTGCCGGTGCGGCAACGCCTTTAACGCCGCGCCAGCCGTCGCGCAGCAGTATTGCTGCCAGCACCAGCGTGGCCAGATAGCAAACGTCGTTACAGATGCCCGCAATCTGCATTAGCCTGTCGCTGCTTAGCTTACTCATAAACGCGAAACGCCAGAAAATGATCACCAGAAAACCCAACTGCAACGCCCAGCTGCGCAGGATCCAGTCGACCATCTCCCGCGGCGAGGGTTGGTTATGCACAGCCCAGGCGACGATGGGCAGTTTACTGTGTCCGGGATGGCAAAAGGCCAGCACGAAGCCTGACAGCGTCAGGGTGGCGTAGGCCACCAGCGGGATATCCGCGACACTCGTCACCCCGAATCGCATAACATACGGCATGGCGTGGTAGACGCGCACCAGATCGGACGGCCACCAGCTGGCCAGGGCTGGAAACCAGAAGACGATCGCCAGGCCCGCCAGCAGCCCGGCGGCGCCGGCGCAGCCATAATAGAACCGCCCGTTCTGCGCGGGAGAAACGATATTTGCGGCCATAGCGACTCCTTGTCATCCGCCGAAAAGCGGAAAACTAGAGCATCGCCGCGTCAGCGGCAAGCGCCGGCGCCCACTTTCGGATTTGCGCCCGACGCCTGGCTAAAACGGACGGATCCCGCCGCCGGCCGGGACGGCGCTGAACCACATCACGCCTGCCGCCGCGAGCAAAATGACGCCGCCGGCCAGCGCCAGCGTCAGCCAGCCTACCTGGCGCCACAGCGGCGGTGCCTGATGCTGACCCAGCTTCACCGCCAGCTGGCGAAAACTGTGCACCAGCAGCGCCAGCGCCGTGATAGTCAATGAGGTCCCTGCCGCCATCGCCAGCGCCGCCGCCATCCCCCAGCTGAACACCCCGATCACTTTGCTGAACAGCAGGACCATGATCGCCCCCGAGCAGGGACGCATGCCCATCGACAGGACAATCACGGTGCGAGCCCGCCAGTCGTCGCCGGCCTGCAGCTGCTCCGGGGCCGGGAGATGCTGATGCCCGCAGCCGCAGTGTTCGTTATGAACATGATGCGGGGTGAACGCGGTAAACGTTGGCCGGCTCAGCAGCAGACGCAGCTTTTTCAGCGCCCGCCAGCAGAGCAGCAGACCTAACGCGCCCACCAGCAAATAGCTGCCCTTCTCCAGCCAGAAACTGCTGAGATGCAGCTGGCGCGCTGGCAGCTGCAGTAGCGCCAGCACCACCACCACCAGCGCGATAGCCACCAGCCCCTGCAACAAAGAGGCGGCCAGCGTCAGGTTAATACTCGATTTCAGCTTTGAGGGATGGGTGGCAAGCCAGGTCGTAATGACAATTTTGCCGTGGCCGGGCCCTAAGGCATGCAGCACCCCGTAAACGAAGCTGAATCCAAGCAGCGACAGCCCCGCCGCAGCCGGGTTCTCCGCCACCGCCTGCAGCAGGCGGCTGAGCTCCAGATTGAGCGCGCGCTGCCAGACCGCGCTCTGCATCAGCACCTGCGGCCAGGCCAGCCACAGCCAGATGCCGCCCGTTACGCTCACGGCCAGCAGCAGCGCCAGCGGCCACAGCGCTTTCCAGCGCGAAGTGCGCGTGCGCGGGGTAAAAATTACTGACATGTCAGCGTCACCTTCTGGGCAAAATAGCTGCCCAGCGCCATATCCTCAGGCGGCGCATCCGCTTTATCCAGCGACTGGGCGTATGAGAGCATTTTGTCATTCGGTTTTGGCGTCATCACCGTTGCCTTACAGACGGCCTGCAGCGCGGCGGGCAGGGAAAAATCGCTATCTTTGTCATAAAACATATCGACATAGTAGGTCGGATCGAAAGTGGAAAAGGTAAATGTCTGCCCGGCAACGGGTTGCGGCGTCGCCAGCGGCAGGGTGAAGGTCAGTACCGCCTGCAGGCCGTCGCGCTCAAGACCGTAGCCGTCGGGGCGATTGTCAAATTTCACCCGCTGGCCGTTGTGCCACAGCTCGCTGAAATAGTGCTGGCCGAGCACGTTGGCCATCACCTCCGCCGCCAGTTTTTTCCATACTTCGCTGCCCGGTTTAGCGTTTCCGGCGTCGTAAAGCAGATCCGAGGAGGTTATTTCATCCATTGTCCAGCGCATTTTAAAGGCGCTCAGCAGGCCGTCTTTGACCACCGGCTCGCTCTGCAAACTGATGAAGCTATGCGGATGCGCAGCGGCTGTCCATGATAAAACCATGAAAAACGCCGCGCTGGTGCATTGTTTCACTCTGTTCATCTGTTCCTCACGTGAAAAATTCTGTGAACTTCGCCAGCAATCCTGAGCTAAAGCGGGCGCACTTCCCTGCCCCCGCCGCCGTCATTGTCTATCCTTAGCGGAAACCCTAACTGGAACTTACCAGATGATGACCGTCATTGAACCACCATCTGCGCTTTCCAGTCCACAGCGCCGTAGCCAGGTGCTCCTGATGTTTTATCTGCCCGGACAGTCGGTAACGACTGAACGGCTTGGCAGAATCAACCTCGTTGATGAGACCACGGCCCGGCAGGATATCGAGGAGACCGGACGCGAAATTCAGCGTTACCACCGCCTGACCCTTCGGTCACAGGTGGACGGCAGCTATCGGATTGAAGGCGCCGCGCTCGACCAACGTTTATGCCTGCTGCATGCGCTGCGGCGGGGCCTGCGCCTGTGCCCGCAGTTCGTTAACCATCATTTTACCCCGGCGCTGAAAACGCAGCTTAAACAGGAAGGCATCGCCCGTACCTTGTACGATGATACCAACCTGCAGGCGCTGGTGAACCGCTGCGCACGAGCGCTCAATCGCCAGTTCGACTGCCGGGACGTCCAGTTTCTGCGCCTGTACCTGCAGTACTGCCTGCTTGAGCATCACCGGGGCTATTCACCCGACTTCAATGATGAACAGCAACGCTGGGCGCAGACCGCCGCCGAGTTCACTCTGGCGCAGGAGATTGTCCGCCACTGGCAGCGCCGGGTCGGCGCTCCGCCGCATGTCGGAGAGCCTTTTTTCCTCTCGCTGCTGTTTATGATGCTCAAAACCCCCGATCCGCTTCGCGATGGTCACCCGCAGGATCGACGCCTGCGGCTGGCTATTTCCGGCCTGATCCACCGCTTCCAGATGCTCGCCGGCAGGTCGTTCAGTGACGAGCAGGGGCTGAGCGACCAGCTTTATATTCACTTGTCGCAGGCATTGATCCGCAGCGTGTTTGCCATCGGCATCGACAGCACGCTCACGGAGGAAGTGAGCCGGCTCTATCCTCGTTTACTACGCACCACCCAGGCGGCATTGAGCGAATTCGAGGAGGCCTGGCACGTCCGTTTTAATGAGGAAGAGACCAGCTTAATCGCGGTGATCTTTGGCGCCTGGCTGATGCAGAAAAGCGACCTGCACGAGAAGCAGGTTCTGCTGCTGACCGATGATAATCCGGATATGGAAGCGGCCCTGGAGCAGCAGCTGCGCGAACTGACGCTGCTGCCGCTGAATATCAAATACCAGAGCGTAGAGCGCTTTCAGAAGGAAGGCGCGCCCAAAGGGGTGACGCTTATCGTCACTCCCTATGCGACGGCGCTGCCGCTGTTTTCACCGCCGCTGATCCACGCGGAGAACTGCTTCACCGAACGCCAGCAGCAGCATATCTGCGCGATGCTCGAGGACTAGGCCGCCACCGTTTTTGGCCGAATAGCCAACGCCGGGATGGTCAGCAGCGCCATTACCCAGAACACGCCCTGGTGCAGGTGCTGGTAGAGGAAGCCGGCGAAGACGGTCATAATGGCGATACTCCCGCCCATCGCCACCGCGGAGTAGACGGCCTGCAGGCGGATCACTTCGCTGCCCTGGCGGGCGGCGATATAGCGCATCGCCGCCAGATGACACACCGTAAAGGTCCCGCAGTGAAGGATCTGCGCGAGGATAAGCCCCGGCAGCGCTGTGGTCCAGCCCATCAGCGTCCAGCGAACCAGCCCGCACAGGGCAGAGAGCAGCAGCAGATCCCGCGCGCTGAAGCGGCGGAACACCTTTTTACTCAGCGCGAAGATCACCACTTCCGCCACCACACCTAACGACCACAGATAACCGACCGCCGAGGCCGAATAGCCGGCCTGCTGCCAGTAGATGGCGCTAAAGCCATAGTAGGCGGCGTGCGCCCCCTGCAGCAGACAAACGCAGGCGAGAAAGCGCCAGCTTTGGCGCACCAGCGTCAGCCAGGCCGCCATTCCGGCCCCCTGCTGCTGGCGCGACGCCCCCTGAGGCATCACCGACGGCTTAAGCAACATGCCGAGCAGCATCGAGGCGACGCCCAGGCTTAGCATCAGCAGGATCGCCCGGTAATCGAACAGGCTCACCAGCTTACCGGTCAGCGCCGAACCAATCACAAAGGCGATGGAGCCCCATAGCCGCACCCGGCCATAGTCCATGGTGATCTGCTTTTGCCAGGTATTGGCCAGAGCATCCGTCAGCGGCACCAGCGGCGAAAAGAACAGGTTGAAGCCCACAATGATCGCCAGCAGCCATGCTACGTGGCTGCCGGCCCAGAAGGCCAGCGCGAAGAGCAAGGTTAACAGCGCCAGCACGCGCAGCGCGGCGATCAGCCGGGAGGGATCGCTCACCCGCGGGGCAATCAGCAGGCTGCCGAGAAAACGGGCCACCAGACCGGCGCCAAGCAAAATGCCGATGGTTTCCGGGGTCAGCCCGTTGCCGGCCAGCCAGACGCTC
Organism: Klebsiella sp. GG_Kp175; assembly: GCF_040062325.1. Taxonomy (NCBI): domain Bacteria; kingdom Pseudomonadati; phylum Pseudomonadota; class Gammaproteobacteria; order Enterobacterales; family Enterobacteriaceae; genus Klebsiella; species Klebsiella sp. GG_Kp175. The sequence goes on from NZ_JBEAFX010000007.1 coordinate 113,776, forward strand.
CAGAAGGGCAGAAAAATACCGTAGCTAAAAAAGTAAGTGAAGTAACTGAGCGCCAGCCAGCGCGTGGAGTGCAAGACCATGATTTCCTCCCGAATGGTGGCGATAGTCTGGCGATAAACCCCATCGTGAGTAAACCTGTGTCTCACTCTCTATATGGAAGTTGAGTACATTTGTCTTTAAATCGTGACGCGCATCACGGAGCACTCCCCACTCCGTCACCGGTTGTATTAAATAAAATCCGATAACCGGGCATCAAAGTGCGACCAACGATACGGCGAAATCCTGATGAAACGAAGCGCGACATTATTATTTTCCTGCTATGGCGGCTGGCAACTTTGTGTATTACGTTTAAATCACACGTCTCTCATAACGAGCTGATTATGAACACACTCCGCTATTTTGATTTTGGCGCATCCCGCTCTCTGCTACTGCTCATCGCCCGCATCGCCGTGGTGGTTCTGTTTCTACTTTTTGGCTACCCCAAACTGCTGGGCTTTAGCGGTACGGTGCAATACATGGCCGCCTCCGGCGCGCCGATGCCGACCCTGGCGGCGATTATCGCCGTCATTATGGAAGTGCCTGCCGCGATTTTAATTGTGCTGGGCTTTTTCACCCGCCCGCTGGCGGTCATCTTTATTTTCTACACCCTGGGCACGGCGGTGATTGGCCATCACTACTGGGATATGACTGGCGATGCGGTATTGCCGAACATGATTAACTTCTGGAAAAACGTCAGCATCGCCGGCGCCTTCTTGCTGCTGGCAATCACCGGCCCAGGGGCAATCTCCCTCGACCGTCGCTAATCTGCAGATGCAAAAAAGGCCGCAAACGCGGCCTTTTTGATGTCAACGCTAACGCTTACGCGTAAACCGGGAAGCGGGCGCAGATATCCAGCACTTTGCCTTTCACACGCTCAATGACCGCGTCGTCATTGATATTGTCCAGCACGTCACACATCCAGCCAGCCAGCTCTTTGACTTCCGCTTCTTTAAAGCCGCGACGAGTCACAGCCGGAGAACCGATGCGGATACCGGAGGTCACGAACGGGCTCTTCGGATCGTTCGGCACGCTGTTTTTGTTGACGGTGATGTTGGCGCGGCCCAGGGCGGCGTCAGCTTCTTTACCGGTCAGGTTTTTATCCACCAGGTCCAGCAGGAACAGGTGGTTCTCAGTACCGCCAGACACCACTTTGTAGCCGCGGTTCAGGAACACTTCCACCATTGCTTTGGCGTTTTTCGCAACCTGCTGCTGGTAAACTTTAAACTCTGGCTCCATCGCTTCTTTCAGCGCCACCGCTTTCGCCGCGATAACGTGCATCAGCGGGCCGCCCTGCGCGCTTGGGAATACCGCAGAGTTCAGCTTCTTATACAGCTCTTCGCTACCGCCTTTCGCCAGGATCAGGCCGCCGCGCGGACCCGCCAGGGTTTTGTGGGTGGTGGTGGTCACGACGTGAGCATGCGGAACCGGGTTCGGGTACACGCCAGCGGCAATCAGGCCTGCCACGTGCGCCATATCGACGAACAGGTAAGCGCCGATGCTGTCGGCGATTTCACGCATTTTTGCCCAGTCAACGATACCGGAGTAAGCGGAGAAACCACCGATGATCATCTTCGGTTTGTGTTCCTGAGCCTGCTTCGCCATGTCGTCGTAGTCAATTTTGCCGGACTCATCAATACCGTAAGGGATGATGTTGTACAGTTTGCCGGAGAAGTTAACCGGGGAGCCGTGAGTCAGGTGGCCGCCCTGCGCCAGGTTCATACCGAGCACGGTGTCGCCCGGCTGCAGCAGCGCGGTGTAGACGGCAAAGTTAGCCTGGGAGCCGGAGTGCGGCTGGACGTTAGCATAGTCAGCGCCGAACAGCTCTTTCGCGCGGTCGATAGCCAGTTGCTCAACCACGTCGACGTATTCGCAGCCGCCGTAGTAACGCTTGCCCGGATATCCTTCAGCGTATTTGTTGGTCAGCTGAGAGCCCTGCGCCTGCATTACGCGCGGGCTGGTGTAGTTTTCGGAGGCGATCAGTTCGATGTGCTCTTCCTGACGTACTTTTTCCTGCTCCATAGCCTGCCACAGTTCGGCATCATAATCGGCAATGTTCATTTCACGCTTTAACATCCGCATCTCCTGACTCAGCTAACAATAAAATTTCGGCCTAAAAAGGCGGTCCGATTGGACAACGGCCCACAGTATAACCGAATCATTCTGTGATAACAGGTCTTGACAAAGGATTTTACGCAAACGTTTGGCTCCGCATGACACAAGGCTTTGAGCAATAACGCCTCTCTCAGTATCAACGGATTTCTTTTCAGGATTGTGATGCAAATTCTTCATGTTGTAACTGCAACGGCGGAAAGTGTTAAAGAACCATTTACAACGCAGGGTTATTTCCTTAAGATGCATTTAAAATACATCATTAAGATAACACCCAAGGAAGCACACTATGCTCGACGCTCAAACCATCGCTACGGTCAAAGCCACCATCCCTCTGCTGGTAGAGACTGGACCAAAGTTAACCGCCCATTTCTACGATCGGATGTTCGCGCATAACCCGGAGCTCAAAGAGATCTTCAATATGAGCAACCAGCGCAACGGCGACCAGCGTGAAGCGCTGTTCAACGCCATTGCCGCCTACGCCAGCAATATCGATAACCTGCCTGCCCTGCTGCCGGCGGTGGAAAAGATCGCCCAGAAACACACCAGCTTCCAGATCAAACCGGAGCAGTACAATATTGTTGGCAGTCATCTGCTGGCGACCCTCGATGAAATGTTCAGTCCGGGCCAGGAAGTGCTCGATGCCTGGGGTAAAGCCTACGGGGTGCTGGCGAACGTCTTTATCGGCCGCGAAGCCGAGATCTATCAGCAAAACGCCAGTAAAACCGGCGGCTGGGAAGGGACCCGCGCGTTCCGCATCGTCAGGAAAACTCCGCGCAGCCAGCTTATCACCAGCTTTGAGCTCGAGCCGGTCGACGGCCAGCCGGTCGCCGATTACCAGCCTGGCCAGTATCTGGCCATCTGGCTGAAGCCGGAAGGCTTCGAATATCAGGAAATTCGCCAGTACTCCCTGACCCGCAAAGCGGACGGCAAGGGCTACCGCATCGCGGTTAAACGCGAGGAAGGCGGCCAGGTTTCCAGCTGGCTGCATAACCATGCCAGCGAAGGCGATGTGGTCTATCTGGCCGCCCCGGCGGGAGATTTCTTCCTTAATGTTGAGCCGCAGACGCCGGTCACCCTGATCTCCGGCGGCGTTGGGCAAACGCCGATGCTGGCGATGCTGGATGCGCTGGCGAAGAGCCATCATCAGGGTCAGGTGAACTGGTTCCATGCGGCGGAAAATGGCGAGGTCCACGCCTTTGCCGATGAAGTGCAGGCGCTCGGCGCGGCGCTGCCGGCGTTTACCGCTCACGTCTGGTATCGCAACCCGAGCGAGGCTGACCGTCAGGCAGGACGTTTTGATAGCGAAGGTTTGATGGATTTAGCGGCGGTGGCGGAAACTATTCGCGACCCGCAGATGCAGTATTATCTCTGCGGCCCGGTAGCGTTTATGCAGTTTGCAGCGAAGCAGCTGGTAGAATTAGGGGTCAATAAAGACCACATTCATTACGAATGCTTCGGCCCGCATAAGGTGCTGTAAGCCCCGACGCCGCGGGGATTTGTAGGCCGGGTAAGCGCAGCGCCACCCGGCAATACTGCAGCGAGCGGCGAGCGTTAAATCGCCGCGTCGTCTTCTTCGCCGGTACGGATACGAATGACCCGCGCCACGTCGAAGACAAAGATCTTGCCGTCACCGATTTTACCGGTCTGCGCGGTACGGATGATGGTATCCACACAGGTATCGACGATATCGTCGGTCACCACGATTTCAATTTTCACTTTCGGCAGAAAATCCACCATATATTCCGCGCCGCGGTAGAGTTCGGTGTGCCCTTTCTGGCGGCCAAAGCCTTTCACTTCCGTTACCGTCATCCCGGTGATGCCGACTTCGGCCAGCGCTTCACGCACGTCATCCAGTTTGAAAGGTTTAATAATCGCATCAATCTTTTTCATGGTGTTCCTGTCTTAGTCGCGTAACCGGTTGCTTACCGTATCATATCTTGCGCTATGTTGCGGAGCTACTCTTTAAAGTCATTGGCGTCGAGCTCATGGCGCGACAGCAGCTTATAGAATTCGGTGCGGTTGCGTCCAGCCATCCGCGCGGCGTGGGTGACGTTGCCCCTGGTAATCTGCAGCAGCTTGCGCAGGTAGTTCAGCTCAAACTGATTGCGCGCTTCCACGAAGGTCGGCAGCGCCGTGTTCTCGCCTTCCAGCGCCTGTTCCACCAGCGCATCGCCGATCACCGGCGACGAGGTCAGGGCCACGCACTGCTCAATCACGTTCACCAGCTGGCGCACATTGCCCGGCCATTTGGCGGCCATCAGCCGCTTCATTGCATCGCTGGAAAATGCCCGCACGAACGGCTTATGGCGATCGGCGGACTGACGCAGCAGATGGTTGGCCAACAGCGGAATATCTTCCGTGCGTTCGGAGAGCGGCGGGATCTTCAGGTTAACCACATTGAGGCGATAAAACAGATCTTCGCGAAACTCGCCGCGGGCCATCGCCTTCGGCAGGTCGCGGTGGGTGGCGGAGATGATCCGCACGTTGATCTCGATATCGCGGTTGCTGCCGAGCGGGCGAACCTTACGCTCCTGCAGGACGCGGAGCAGCTTCACCTGCAGGGCGACAGGCATATCGCCGATCTCGTCGAGAAACAGCGTGCCGCCTTCGGCGGCCTGGAATAACCCTTCGCGGTTGCTGACCGCGCCGGTAAAGGCGCCCCGAGCATGGCCGAACAGTTCGGACTCGAGCAGCTGTTCCGGCAGCGCGCCGCAGTTAATCGCCACGAAAGGCTTGTCATGACGCGGGCTGGCGTTGTGGATCGCCTGGGCGACTATCTCCTTCCCGGTCCCGCTCTGGCCGTTAATCAGCACGCTGACGTCGGACTGCGCCACCATCCCGGCCTGCTCGAGCAGGCGCAGCATCAGCGGGCTGCGGGTGACAATCGCCTGGCGCCACGCTTCGTCGGTGGCTGGCGATCGCTGCTCCAGCGCCTCATCAATGGCTTTATACAAGGCGTCTTTATCAACTGGCTTGGTCAGGAAGCTGAAGACGCCCTGCTGGGTGGCCGCCACCGCGTCGGGGATCGAGCCATGGGCGGTGAGAATGATCACCGGCATGCCGGGCTGCCCCTTCTGGATCTCACTGAACAGCTGCAGGCCGTCCATTTCATCCATCCGCAGATCGCTAATCACCAGATCCACTTTCTCACGTCCCAGCACGCGCAGCGCTTCCGGTCCGCTCTCGGCGGTGACCACGCTATAGCCTTCGCTGACCAGACGCATGCCGAGCAGCTTCAGCAGCCCCGGATCGTCATCCACCAGCAGCAAACGCGCCGGTTTACGGATCGTCATGGATCACCTCCGGTACTTTTTCGCTACCGAAATTGCCGCCCGGCTTGCGGCTGGAGAGCTGGCGTTCAATATCCGTCAGATTCTCCAGCTTACGGGTGGTCAGCTCCAGCTGCTGGCGCAGCGACTGTTCCTGCTGGCGCAACGTCTCCAGCTCGCTATCGCTGGACTGCTGAAGCTTCGCGTAGCGGGCTCGCTCCTCCACCAGCTGCAGCTGACGGGTCTGCCCGTCGCGCCAGAGCTGATATAGCGGGCGGACCTGAACGGCGATTTGCGGGCTGAAGGTGTCGAGACGCGCCACCAGCTCGCGGCGCTCGTCAGGGGTAATTTTGGCATCGGCAAGCAGAATGCCGCGGCGGAATGCGTCCTGCCAGCTGTCGTCGGTATGGCGTTTCGCCTCCGCTCGCGCCTGCACCGGCGCGAGACGATCGGCGCAGTCAATGCCCCGCAGCCAGTAGAGGGGGTTTTTGTCGCTGGCATCGCTGCTGTGCGCCCAGATATCAGCGCAGTCCACGGCGACAAAATCGGCCACCTGGTGCTGCGCCTGCCCGGGGGCGGCGGCACCTTCCGCACTATGCGGCGAGAAGCCGGCGGAACACCCCGCCAGCGTCAGACAAGCAATGCCTGAGAGCAGCCATCCGCTAAGGGAACGGCGCCAGGCCAGGAATTGGGACATAGTTCCCCGATATCGATTCATTAGTTGGATTATTCCGGCGCTGAGGGAAGCGTAATGCGAAAACAGACCTGCCCGGCGGGGGCGTCAACCAGACTGAGTTCCCCTTGCATCTGACGGACACAGTCGCGGGCGATGCTTAACCCCAGCCCACTGCCTTTAACGGCCCCCTTACGCTGGTGACTTCCCTGGTAAAAAGGCTCAAAAATCATATTCTTTTCCGCGGCCGGGATCGGTTCGCCGCTGTTGGCGACATCAATACGCACCTGCTCTCCGTGCCGGTAGCTATGGATACGAATGTTACCGGATTCAGCGCCATAGTGCACCGCATTGGAGTAGAGATTATCCATTACGCTTATCAATAACGCAGGCTCCGCCAGACAATGCCGCGCCCGCAGCGCCAGCTCGGTATGCATCAGTTTAGCCCGCGCAGGCAAACTGTGCGCCGCCACGACGTTTTCCACCAGCTCCACCAGATCCACTGCTTCCCGGGCTACCGGGCCGTCGGCCTGTTTGCGGTTGTAGTCCAGCAGCTGTTCAATCAGCTTTTGCAGGTTGCGGCTGCTGCTGTCGAGGATCTCGACGATCTCCTGCTGCTCCGGCGTCAGCGGTCCGGCGACCCGGTCGGCCAACAGCTCGGTGCCTTCACGCATACTGGCCAGCGGGGTTTTAAGCTCATGCGACAGATGGCGAAGAAACTGATGCCGCTGCGACTCCAGCCATGCCAGGCGCTCGCTGAGCCAGATGATGCGCTTGCCCACCGAGCGCAGCTCGCGCGGGCCAGTAAACAATGCCGCGTCGTCCAGCGACTTCCCTGCGCCCAGCTGATTGATCATTCTTTCGATACCTTTCACCGGGCCGATGATCATGCGGGTGAAAAGCAGCACCAGCGCCAGGCTCAGCAGAAACAGCACCAGCGCCTGCCAGCCGAAAAACTGGCCGCGCTCGGCAATCTCCTGCTGCAGCTGCTGGCCGCGGGAATAGACCACCGCCCGGGTCGCCTGGACCATGTCGCTGTTATTGCTGGCGAAAACTTCCAGTCTGGCGGCTGCCTCGGCGTCAGGGCCGCTGTTGTTACACTGCAGCTGCGCCAGATCGCTGACATCCTGGCGCAGCGCCTGCCAGAGCTTTTCGTCCGGCAACACGCCGGCGTGCGCGTCCAGCATCTGGCTGTAGCGCTGCCGCTGGTTTTGATAGACGCGCGCCAGCGTCGGATCGTCCAGCACGCAGTACTGGCGATAGCTGCGTTCCATCTCCAGCGCGGCATTGATCATCGCCTCACTGCGGCGGGCATCGACCAGCGTCGTACGGTTGATATGCGCCGCCTGGGCGCTGAGGGCATTGAGGCTCTGCCAGGCCTGCCAGGCCAGCACCAGTAACGGCAGCAGGATCAGCACAAAGGAGAGCGTCACCAGCTGACGCAGCGAACGGGGAAAAAGAGAGAGTCGCTTCAAAGGTGTGGTCTCAATCATTAGCTCTGGTCGATGCTAACTGAGGAGCGCGCCGGAGAAAAGCGATACCCGTCGCCACGGCGCCCCAGAAACAACAAAGCCAGGCGCAAGGCCTGGCTTTGTTCAGGAATGAGGCGGTGCCTTACTCGACGTTTCGCCCGATGTCTGATAAAGCCAGGCTATTATCAGGAGTTGGACGGCAGGCACCTGTTTGTGCGTCATTCGAAGTTTATGTAGCGCGTCCCGAAGGGGCTGACATAAGAAGGTGAATGAGCCACTGGTTATTATTATGCATGAACTATGCCACCTTTCCAAACATTTTATTAACACATTGATATATATGGCTTTAACCATAAAAGCCAGCCACCCCAGCACAGTACACTTTTTATCCATAGCGTCGCCAATTAGCGACACCAAATGTATCCCAAGTTACTCATCATTTAAATCAATAACTTAAGTGTCGCCTTTTGGCGACACTGCAATATGCCGGTTGTCGGTGATTCCCGACACCCTGGCGTGCCGGCCGTCACAGATAAAAAAAAGCCCCCTGCCTGAGCAGGGGGCCGATACGTTCGCGTGACACGCTGCGGGAAAATTAACCCAGCTGTTTACGCGCATTGCGGAAGATACGCATCCACGGGCTGTCTTCGCCCCAGTTTTCCGGGTGCCAGGAGTTGCTTACGGTGCGGAAGACGCGTTCCGGGTGCGGCATCATGATGGTCGCGCGCCCGCTTTCGCTGGTCACGGCGGTGATACCGTTCGGGGAACCGTTCGGGTTCGCCGGATAGGTTTCGGTCACTTTGCCGAAGTTATCCACGAAGCGCAGCGCCACCAGGCCTTTGCTCTCCAGCTGGGCCAGATGCGCGCTGTCGCGCACTTCCACCTGACCTTCGCCGTGGGAGACCGCAATCGGCATCTGTGAGCCAACCATGCCTTGCAGCAGCAGAGACGGGCTTTGCGTCACTTCCACCAGGCTGAAGCGCGCTTCAAAGCGGTCAGAGTGGTTGCGCACAAAGCGCGGCCACAGGTCGCTGCCCGGGATCAGCTCGCGCAGATTGGACATCATCTGACAGCCGTTGCACACGCCGAGCGCCAGGGTCTGCGGACGATGGAAGAAGGTCGCGAACTCATCGCGCACGCGCTCGTTGAACAGAATCGACTTCGCCCAGCCTTCGCCTGCCCCCAGCACGTCGCCGTAGGAGAAGCCGCCGCAGGCCACCAGGGCATGGAAATCGCCCAGACCGGTGCGGCCCGCCAGCAGGTCGCTCATATGCACGTCGATGGCGTCAAAGCCGGCGCGATGGAAGGCTGCCGCCATTTCAACGTGAGAGTTCACCCCCTGCTCGCGCAGGACGGCCACTTTCGGACGCGCGCCGGTGGCAATGTACGGCGCGGCGACGTCGTCATTAATATCAAACGAGAGCTTCACATTAAGGCCCGGATCGGCGTCGTTGGCTTTCGCCTCGTGCTCCTGATCGGCGCAGGCCGGGTTGTCGCGCAGACGCTGCATCTGCCAGGTGGTTTCCGCCCACCACATGCGCAGGGTGGTGCGGCTTTCGCTAAACACCGTCTGACCGCTGGCGGTCAGCACGAAGCGATCGCCCTCGACCGCTTTGCCGAGGTAATGCACGCAGTCCGCCAGGCCGTTAACCGCCAGAATGGCTTCCACCGCCTCACGGTCTGCGGCGCGGACCTGAATCACCGCCCCCAGCTCTTCGTTGAACAGCGCCGCCAGACGGTCATCGCCCAGCGCGGCGATATCCGCTTCCAGTCCACAGTGGCCGGTAAAGGCCATTTCCGCCAGGGTGACCAGCAGGCCGCCGTCGGAGCGGTCGTGGTAGGCCAGCAATTTACGCTGCGCCACCAGGGCCTGCATCGCATCCCAGAAGCCTTTCAGTTGCGCGACATCGCGCACGTCAGCCGGCTTGTCGCCGAGCTGGCGATAGACCTGCGCCAGCGCCGTCGCGCCCAGCGCGTTGTGCCCTTTACCGAGGTCGATCAACAGCAGGGCGTTATCTTCCGTCGAGAGCTGCGGCGTGACGGTATGACGAACATCTTCGACACGGGCGAAGGCGGAGATCACCAGCGACAGCGGAGAGGTCATCTCACGCTGCTCGCTGCCTTCCTGCCAGCGGGTTTTCATCGACATTGAGTCTTTGCCGACCGGAATGGTCAGGCCCAGCGCCGGGCACAGCTCTTCGCCCACCGCTTTCACCGCCTCATACAGGCCAGCGTCTTCGCCCGGGTGGCCGGCAGCGGCCATCCAGTTAGCCGACAGCTTCACGCGGTTCAGCTCGCCAATCTGCGTGGCGGCGATGTTGGTCAGCGCTTCGCCAACCGCCAGACGGCCGGAGGCGGCGAAGTCCAGCAGAGCAACCGGGGCGCGCTCGCCCATCGCCATCGCTTCGCCGTAGTAGCTGTCGAGGCTGGCGGTGGTTACCGCGCAGTTGGCCACCGGGATCTGCCACGGGCCGACCATCTGGTCGCGAGCGACCATGCCGGTCACGGTGCGATCGCCGATGGTCACGAGGAAGGTTTTCTCGGCCACCGTCGGCAGGTGCAGTACGCGGTTAACCGCGTCGGCGATGGTGATCGGTTGGCGATCCAGCGCGCTGCCCTGGGCTTTCAGAGTCTGCACGTCGCGGGTCATTTTCGGCGTTTTACCAAGCAGGACGTCCAGCGGCAGATCGATCGGCTGATCGTTAAAGTGGCTGTCGCTCAGGCTCAGGTGCTGCTCGGCGGTGGCTTCGCCGATAACCGCATAAGGCGCGCGCTCGCGGCGGCACAGCTCGTCGAACAGCGGCAGTTGCTCCGGGGCGACCGCCAGGACATAACGTTCCTGCGATTCGTTACACCAGATCTCCAGCGGGCTCATGCCTGGCTCATCGCTCAGGATATCGCGCAGCTGGAATTTACCGCCGCGGCCGCCGTCGCTAACCAGCTCCGGCATGGCGTTGGAGAGACCGCCGGCGCCGACGTCGTGGATAAACAGGATCGGGTTGGCGTCGCCCAGCTGCCAGCAGCGGTCGATCACCTCCTGACAGCGACGCTCCATTTCCGGGTTGTCACGCTGGACGGAGGCGAAATCGAGGTCGGCATCGGACTGACCGGAGGCCATGGAAGACGCCGCGCCGCCGCCGAGGCCGATGTTCATCGCCGGGCCGCCCAGCACGATCAGCTTCGCGCCGACGGTAATCTCGCCCTTCTGCACGTGCTCGCCGCGGATGTTGCCGATACCGCCGGCCAGCATGATCGGTTTGTGGTAGCCGCGCAGCTCTTCGCCGTTATGGCTGGTGACTTTCTCTTCATAGGTGCGGAAGTAGCCGTTCAGCGCCGGACGACCAAATTCGTTGTTAAACGCCGCGCCGCCCAGCGGGCCTTCGGTCATGATGTCCAGGGCGGTGACGATGCGATCCGGTTTCCCGAAATCTTCTTCCCACGGCTGTTCGAAGCCCGGGATGCGCAGGTTGGAAACCGAGAAGCCCACCAGACCCGCTTTCGGCTTCGCGCCGCGGCCGGTGGCGCCTTCATCGCGGATCTCGCCGCCGGAGCCGGTTGCCGCGCCCGGCCATGGGGAGATGGCCGTCGGGTGGTTATGGGTTTCCACCTTCATCAGAATGTGCGCCGGCTCCTGATGGAAGTCGTAGCGCCCGGTCTGGTGGTCGGCAAAATAGCGCCCCACTTCAGACCCTTCCATCACCGCGGCGTTGTCTTTATAGGCCGACAGGACGTAGTCCGGCGTTTTTTCGAAGGTGTTTTTGATCATTTTGAACAGCGACTTCGGCTGCTGTTCGCCGTCGATGATCCAGTCGGCGTTGAAAATCTTGTGGCGACAGTGCTCTGAGTTCGCCTGGGCGAACATGTACAGCTCGATGTCGTTCGGATTGCGTCCCAGACGGGTAAACGCGTCCTGCAGGTAGTCAATTTCGTCATCTGCCAGCGCCAGACCCAAACGGAGGTTGGCGTCAATCAGCGCCTGACGCCCTTCGCCCAGCAGGTCAACGCTGGTCACCGGCGTCGGCTGATGGTGAGCGAACAGCTTTTCGCCCGCTTCCAGCGCGTCGAAGACGCTCTCCATCATGCGGTCGTGCAGTTCCGCCGCCACCGCGGTCCACTGCGCTTCGCTCAGGGTCGAGGCTTCAACATAATACGCCACGCCGCGCTCCAGACGCACAACCTGAGCCAGGCCGCAGTTATGGGCGATATCGGTAGCTTTAGAAGACCAGGGAGAGATGGTGCCAGGGCGAGGGGTCACGAGCAGTAATTTACCGGTCGGGGTATGGCTGTTTAAGCTCGGGCCATATTTAAGCAGTCGCGCCAGGCGCTCGCGATCGTCAGCGCTCAGCGGGGCGTTCAGATCGGCAAAATGAATATACTCGGCGTATATGGCGCTTACCGGAAGGTTGGCCGCCTGAAATCGTGCCAGCAGTTTATTAATACGGAATGCCGACAGTGCAGGTGAACCACGCAAAATTTCCATCATAAGTCTCTCGTCTTCGAAGCTTTCAGGGTGAGCCAGGGGGGAAACGGGCGTCATTATAGTGAATCCTGCGCCCCGACGAAACCGTTTGCGTAGAAATAAAATCATTGATGCTGTTTATCAATAAATGTGACGCCTATCGCGAATAAGTTGCCAACTGGCGCATTCTTAAGCAGAATGCCGCTCATTCGACGACAACCTTGCGTTTTTTCCGGACATCGCCTGCTGAGGAACCTGAAGCTGCAGAAGATTAACGCGCTGAAAAAATTAAAGATTAATTATCTGCTGATCGGCATTGTCACCCTTTTGCTGGCGGCTGCCCTGTGGCCGTCGATCCCCTGGTCCGGTAAACCCGAGAACCGGGTGGCGGGTATTATCGCTCGCGGCGAGCTGCGCATCAGCACCATCAACTCGCCGATGACCTTTGCCACCATGAACAATAAAACGTTCGGCCTGGACTACGAACTGGCGAAGCAGTTTGCCGACTACCTCGGCGTGACGCTTAAGATAACCGTCCGGCAGAACATCAGCCAGCTGTTTGACGACCTCGACGACGGTCAGGCCGATATGCTGGCTGCCGGGCTGGTCTATAACCAGGAGCGGGTGAAAAACTATCAGGCCGGCCCCACCTACTATTCTGTTTCGCAACAGCTGGTCTACCGCGTCGGCAATACCCGGCCGCGCACCCTCGCGGCGCTGACCGCCGAGCAGCTCGCCATCGCTCCGGGCCACGTGGCGATCAACGACCTGCAGACCTTAAAAGCCGAGAAATACCCGGATCTTGCCTGGCGCGTGGACGAAAAACGCGGCACCACGGCGCTGATGCAGGCGGTGATTGACGGCAAACTCGATTACACCATCGCCGACTCGGTGGCCGTCAGCCTGTTTCAGCGCGTCCATCCGGAGCTGGCGGTAGCCCTCGATATCACCGACGAACAGCCGGTCACCTGGTTCAGCGCCCGGGACGATGATAATTCCCTGTCGGCGGCGATGCTTGATTTCTTCAACAACATCAATGAAGACGGCACCCTGGCGCGCCTGGAGGAGAAGTACCTCGGCCACGGCAACGATTTTGATTACGTCGATACCCGCACCTTCCTGCGCGCGGTGGAAAACATTCTTCCGGAGGTGCAGCCGCTGTTTGAAAAGTACGCCCGCGAGATCGACTGGCGCCTGCTGGCCGCGATTGCCTGGCAGGAATCCCACTGGGATCCGCAGGCCACCTCCCCCACCGGCGTGCGCGGCATGATGATGCTCACGCGCAATACGGCGCAAAGTCTGGGGCTGACTGACCGGACCGATGCGGCGCAGAGTATCGACGGCGGCATGCGCTATCTACAGGATATGATGGATAAAGTGCCGGATTCGATCCCGAAAGATGAACGCATCTGGTTTGCGCTGGCCGCTTACAATATGGGCTATGCCCATATGCTGGACGCCATGGCGCTCACCCGCAAACAGAAAGGCAATCCTAACAGCTGGGCGGACGTTAAGCTGCGTTTACCGCTGCTGAGCCAGAAACCCTATTACAGCAAACTAAAATACGGCTATGCCCGCGGCCATGAGGCCTACGCCTATGTGGAAAACATCCGCAAATATCAGATAAGCCTTGTCGGCTATTTGTCAGAGAAGGAGCGCCAGCAGCAGCAAACGCTGGCCCTGGCGGAAGATTACCCGGCCGTGCTCCCCAATGAGCTCGAACAGCCGCAGGAGACCACCCTGCCCTTTTTCAAGTTTCGCGCCGATAAACAGATGGATAATGCCCGGATGAAACTCCCGGGCCACCTGTATTAACTTTCCCCGTTCTGCTCCCGGGCTTTCTTCAGCGCTTTTTTCTCTTCCCGCCGCCAGCGGAAGAAGTCGCTCAGCATGGCAGAGCAGGACTCCGCCAGCACGCCTTCGCTAATCTCAACCCGATGGTTCATTCCCGGGTGGTGCAGAACATCCATCAGCGAGCCGGCGGCGCCGGTCTTGGCATCCCTGGCGCCAAACACCAGGCGGGCGATACGGCTGTGCACCATCGCCCCCGCGCACATCACGCAGGGCTCGAGGGTCACGTATAGCGTGGCATCGATCAGGCGGTAGTTTTGCAGCACCAGTCCGCCCTGGCGTAAGGCCATAATTTCCGCATGGGCGGTAGGGTCGTGACGGCCTATCGGCCGGTTCCAGCCCTCACCAATGACCTGATTGTTATGCACCAGCACCGCGCCCACCGGTACCTCACCCTCTTCCCAGGCGCGCTTCGCCAGCGTCAGGGCATGACGCATCCAGTATTCATCATTGAGTTCGAGGTCAGACACAGCGGCCACTCCAGCAGAAAAAGCGGGGCGCATTATACATGGGAGCTATCAATTACACACTATTACTCCAGCTGCTGCAGCTCTCCCTGCGGAGTGACCCGCCAGCGATGCTGGCAAAAGCCGAGCAACGGGTTATCCTGCTCGCTGTCGCTATAGCCGCTATACAGCTGCAGCGGTGCGCCAATCTTTTTCTCCAGCTGCACCACCTTTTCATGGCCCAGGCAGCGCAGGGTCAATACCCAGCCGCCCCAGCGGCGCGCGGTGCGGCTGGCTATCAGATTCACCCGCGGCAGCCAGAGGGTATCGCGATAGACCTGTTCCACCAGCGACTGCGGCGAGCCGGTGATCAACCAGACGTCGGCATCGGTACTGGTCAGGTAGGCCGTCAGCCGCGCATGAACCACGGGAAACGCTGTCACATGATGACGAAACCAGCCGACAAACTCCGCTTCCAGCCGCTTCAGTACCGCCTCGCGACGGCCAAAGGTTGACGCCCATAGCAGGAGGCTCATCGGCCAGCGCGCCGCCCGCCCGCACACCGCCAGCCCGGCAAGGATCGCCGGCCCCATCGCCACCACCAGCAGCAGGTTCAGCGGCAGATGGCGCAGCAGGTAGCGCAGAAAACTGCCGAACATATCCTGTTGATGCAAGGTTCCGTCCAGATCGAAAAACACCACTCTCCGTTCACTGTGCTGCAAACTGCCCCCTTCTCTCAGGATTCGCTTCTCGTTAGGGTAAGCTTAACAGTCTTATGCCATGAAGAGGGAAAACATCCCTGCCGTTAAGGAAGAATTAAATTAGCAGGCGAAGGAAAAATTGTGGCTTATGAATTTTTAATTCGTGGTATACCCCTTATAATCGAATAAAAATTCTTTCAGTCACGAGCCGGACGGCTCCAGCGGAGCTCCAATGAACTGTTTAACGCGTATTCGTCAGCGCTATCCCACCCTGGCGGCGAGCGACAAAAAGTTGGCCGATTTTATTCTGAGCCAACCCGATGACACCCGGCACCTCAGCTCGCAGCAGCTGGCGGCGGAAGCCGGGGTGAGTCAGTCCAGCGTGGTTAAATTTGCCCAAAAACTGGGGTTCAAAGGCTTCCCGGCGCTGAAGCTGGCGCTGAGTGAAGCGCTGGCCAGCAGCCCGGATCCGCACTCCGTCCCGGTACATAACCACATTCGCGGTGACGACCCGCTGCGTCTGGTGGGCGAGAAACTCATTAAAGACAATGTCGCCGCCATGCATGCCTCGCTGGACGTCAACACTGAAGAGACGCTGCGGGAAGCCGTCACGCTGCTGCGCAACGCCCGGCGGGTGATCGTCACCGGGATTGGCGCGTCCGGCCTGGTGGCGCGTAACTTTAGCTGGAAGCTGATGAAGATCGGCGTCAACGCTGTCTCTGAGCAGGATATGCACGCTCTGCTGGCGACGGTGCAGGCCATGTCCAGCGACGATCTGCTGCTGGCGATCTCTTACTCCGGCGAGCGTCGGGAGATCAATATGGCGGCCGGTGAAGCGCTGCGCGTGGGCTCCAGGATCCTGGCGATCACCGGCTTTAGCCCTAACGCCCTGCAGCAGCAGGCGACCCACTGCCTGTACACCATCGCCGAAGAGCAGGCGACGCGCAGCGCGGCCATCTCTTCTACCAGCGCGCAAATGATGCTCACCGACCTGCTGTTTATGGGGCTGGTGCAGCAGGATCTGGAGCGGGCGCCGGAGCGCATTCGCCATAGCGAAGCGCTGGTGAAAAAGCTGGTCTGAGCAGAAAATGGGCGTATAATGCCCGCCCTGTTTGTGTTGTTTCTGAGATTTTCCTGATGGCGCTGTTAATTACCAAAAAATGCATCAACTGCGATATGTGCGAGCCGGAGTGCCCCAATGAGGCCATTTCGATGGGTGACAGCATTTATGAAATTAACAGCGACCGCTGCACCGAATGCGTGGGCCATTACGATACGCCCACCTGCCAGAAGGTGTGCCCGATCCCGAATACTATTCTGAAAGATCCGGCACACGTCGAGAGTGAAGAACAGCTGTGGGATAAATTCGTCCTGATGCACCACGCGGATAAAATTTAACCGCCGTCGCGCTTAGCTTTCGACAATCACCGTGGCGCAGGCGTAATGGCGCTCATCGGCGAGCGTGACATGAATATGGCTCACCCCCAACCGTTCCGCCAGCCGTTGCGCCTCACCCCATAGCCGCAGCTTCGGCTTGCCCAGCTCATCGTTGTAAACTTCGAACTGATTAAAGGCCAGCCCGTTGCGGATCCCGGTCCCCAGCGCTTTCGCCGCCGCTTCCTTGACCGCAAAGCGTTTCGCCAGGAAACGCACCGGCTGCTGATGCTGCTCCCAGATACTCCATTCATGGTCGCTCAGCACCCGGCGGGCAAGGCGATCGCCGCTGCGGGCGATCACCGCTTCGATGCGGGCGATCTCGACGATGTCGGTACCCAGCCCGAGAATGGCCATTAGCCGCGCGCTTCCAGCATCAGACGCTTCATTTCCGCGACCGCCTCTTTCAGGCCGCTCATCACCGCGCGGCCAATAATCGCGTGGCCGATATTCAGCTCATGCATTTCCGGCAGCGCGGCAATCGCTTTCACGTTGTGATAGGTCAGACCGTGACCCGCATTAACCTTCAGGCCGAGGCTGGCGGCGTAGGCGGCCGCTTTGGCAATGCGTTCCAGCTCCTTCGCCTGCTCGGCGTCGGTTTTAGCATCGGCATAGCAGCCGGTATGGATTTCGATATAAGGCGCGCCAACGTCCGCTGCCGCTTTAATTTGTGCTTCATCCGCATCGATAAACAGGGAGACCAGGATGCCGGCATCCGCCAGGCGTTGACAGGCATCACGCATCTTGTCGCGCTGGCCGGCGACGTCCAGCCCGCCTTCGGTGGTCACTTCCTGGCGCTTCTCCGGCACCAGGCAGCAGAAATGCGGTTTGGTTTCGCAGGCGATCGTCAGCATCTCTTCGGTGACCGCCATTTCAAGATTCATGCGGGTGTGCAGCGTCTGGCGCAGGATACGCACATCGCGATCGGTGATATGGCGGCGGTCTTCGCGCAGATGCACGGTAATGCCGTCGGCGCCGGCCTGTTCGGCAATGAAAGCCGCCTGAACCGGATCCGGGTAGGCGGTGCCGCGGGCGTTACGCAAGGTCGCGATATGGTCAATATTGACCCCTAACAGTAATTCAGCCATGACAATCCTCGTTAATCATTCTTCGTATTATCCGCTCGCGCCTTTCGCGCGGGCATAAACTGGCGAAACAATTCCCGGCTCTTGAGCGGTTTGCCGCCGAGATAGGGCTTCAGGGCGATACGGGTAAAGCGCTTCGCGGCGCGCAGCGTATCAACATCAGGAAACTCGCGACTCGCCAACGCTTTCAAATGGTGCCCGGTAAACGTGTTGTTATCAATCACCAGGCTGGCAATAAAGCCTTTTTCTTCGCGATAGCGGTAGGTCATGGTGTCGTCCACCGGCTCGCCGCTCCCGGCGCAGTGGAGAAAATCCACGCCATAGCCCAGGTGCCCGAGCAGCGCCAGCTCAAAGCGCCGCAGCGCCGGCTCCGGCGAGCCGCTGGCCCCGGCGAGCGCCTGAATGCAGTGCAAATAGTCAAAAAAGAGTTCGGAGAAGCGCGTTTCGTGCTCCAGCACACGGGAGATAAGCTCGTTAACGTAAAGACCGCTGTAGAGGGTGATGCCGCTGAGCGGCAGCGCCAGCGAGACAGCTTCCGCGCTGCGCAGGGTTTTGACTTCGCCGCGGCCGCCGAAGCGAACCAGCAAGGGGGTAAAGGGCTGTAAAGCGCCTTTAAGATTCGAGCGTTTGGAGCGTGCGCCCTTGGCAACCAGGCGCACGCGACCGGATTCTTCCGTGAAGACGTCCAGCATCAGGCTGGTTTCGCTCCACGGTCGGCTATGCAGGACAAAGGCGCGCTGCCATCCATCCACGTTGCGTTAACTCAGAGGTCGTCAACATAACCGAGACTGCGCAGGGCGCGCTCGTCATCGGCCCAGCCGGATTTCACTTTAACCCACAGCTCGAGGTGCACCGGCGCTTCAAACATCTCCTGCATGTCCTTACGCGCTTCGATACCGATGGTTTTGATTTTGGCGCCTTTGTTGCCAATCACCATCTTCTTCTGCCCTTCACGCTCGACGAGGATCAGGCCGTTGATGTCGTAACCGCCGCGCTCGTTGGTCACAAAACGTTCGATTTCCACGGTGACGGAGTACGGCAGCTCAGCGCCAAGGAAACGCATCAGTTTTTCACGGATGATTTCGGAGGCCATAAAGCGCTGGGAACGATCGGTAATATAATCTTCCGGGAAGTGATGGATCGCTTCCGGCAGATGCTTACGCACGATCGCCGCGATGGTGTCGACGTTGGTCCCCGTTTCCGCCGACATCGGCACGATATCAAGGAAGTTCATCTGGCTGGCGAGGAACTGCAGGTGCGGTAACAGATCCGCTTTTTCCTGCACGTTATCCACTTTGTTGACCGCGAGGATCACCGGCGCTTTCGCGTCGCGCAGCTTGTTGAGCACCATCTCGTCGTCCTGCGTCCAGCGGGTGCCTTCCACCACGAAGATGACCAGTTCAACATCGCCAATCGAGCTGCTGGCCGCTTTGTTCATCAGGCGGTTAATGGCGCGCTTCTCTTCCATATGCAGGCCCGGAGTATCGACGTAAATCGCCTGATACGGCCCTTCGGTATGGATGCCGACGATGCGGTGACGGGTGGTCTGCGCTTTACGGGAGGTGATCGAGATCTTCTGCCCAAGCAGCTTATTCAACAGCGTGGATTTGCCAACGTTTGGACGACCCACGATGGCGACAAACCCACAATAACTTTTTTCTTCGCTCATTCCAGCTCCAGCTTTTTCAGCGCCTGTTCGGCGGCAGCCTGCTCCGCCTTACGACGGCTGGAACCTGTGCCAACCACCGGTTCACTCAGGCCACTGACCTGGCAGTGGATAGTAAATTCCTGATCGTGCGCTTCGCCGCGCACCTGGACCACCAGGTAGGACGGCAGCGGCAGATGACGACCCTGCAGATACTCCTGCAGACGCGTCTTCGGATCCTTTTGCTTATCGCCCGGGCTGATTTCGTCCAGACGAGTCTGGTACCAGGAGAGAATTAAGCGTTCAACGTTCTGAATATCGCTGTCGAGGAAAACCCCGCCAATTAACGCTTCAACGGTGTCCGCGAGAATCGATTCGCGACGGAAACCGCCGCTTTTCAGTTCGCCCGGCCCGAGGCGCAAGCATTCGCCCAGCTCAAACTCGCGGGCGATTTCCGCCAGCGTGTTGCCGCGCACCAGCGTCGCGCGCATACGGCTCATGTCGCCTTCATCCACGCGAGGAAAGCGATGATACAGCGCGTTAGCGATCACGAAACTTAAAATGGAGTCGCCTAAAAATTCCAGGCGCTCATTATGTTTGCTGCTGGCACTGCGGTGAGTTAATGCCTGTTGCAACAGCTCCTGATGATGAAAAGTGTAGCCCAGCTTTCGTTGAAGCCGATTAATTACGATGGGGTTCATGCGTTACCAATAAATGAATGCGTCAAAGATGCAGCACACGAAACCGACCTGAGCATACGCTTCAAACAGGAAGTTGAAACAGACCAATACGCTTTCGTGTGCAGTGTCACCCGGCAGAGCGACAACCAAAAACTTCGGGGGGATATTCTATACGCAACGACACGGGATGTCGTTAGTTTGAATGGATTTAAATACTAAATAATTCACGCCGCTGCGATAACAGCAGCGGCGTGAATTCAGCAGATGAAATTAATGAATTCCACCAATGCGCGATAACCGCACACCGGTCGGCCATTCACCTTCCTGCTTTTCAAAACTCATCCAGATAGCGGTGGCTTTTCCGACCAGGTTTGCTTCCGGCACAAAGCCCCAGTAACGGCTGTCGGCGCTGTTATCCCGGTTGTCGCCCATCATGAAGTACTGACCCGGCGGCACAATCCAGGTGGCCAGCGGCAGACCGCTCTGATGGTAATACATGCCAGCCTGATCCTGAGCAATCGGCACCATCAGAATACGATGCGTGACGTCGCCCAACGTCTCCTGACGCTCGGTGAGGCGAATGCCGTCGGCTTTGGTTTCGCCCTTCGGCAGCTGCCAGAAACCGCTGCTCGCCTCGCCGCCGTTGCTGCGGGAGAAAGTCTGAACGAAATCGCTCGGCTCCACGTTGGAGTAAGTCACCGGCAGCGCGTTGCCGCAGGCCTGTCCGGAGCTACAGCCCGGCTGAATAGTGACCTGCTTGGCAATCGGATCGTAGGTGACCTTATCCCCCGGTAGCCCCACCGCGCGCTTGATGTAGTCCAGGCGCGGGTCTTCCGGATATTTAAACACCACGATGTCGCCGCGCTTCGGATGACCCGTCTCGATCAGCGTTTTCTGGTAGATAGGATCTTTAATGCCGTAGGCAAATTTCTCCACCAGGATGAAATCGCCAATCAGCAGAGTCGGCATCATCGAACCGGATGGGATCTGGAACGGCTCATAAATGAATGAACGTACCACCAGAACGATCGCCAGCACCGGGAAAACCGATGCGCCGGTTTCCAGCCAGCCCGGTTTCGGGCCGACTTTCTTCAACGTCTTTTTGTCCAGCTGCTCGCCGGTCGCTGCCTGAGCAGCGGCCTGACGCTCACGACGTTTCGGTGCAAAAATGAACTTGTCCAGGCACCATAAAACGCCCGTCACCAGGGTTGCAATCACCAGGATCAGGGCAAACATGTTCGCCATGCCAACTCCTTAGGGTTATTTGCCGTCTTTACCAACGTGCAGAATGGCGAGGAACGCTTCCTGCGGCAGTTCAACGTTACCGACCTGCTTCATACGCTTCTTACCTTCTTTCTGCTTCTGCAGCAGCTTTTTCTTACGGCTGACGTCACCGCCGTAGCATTTCGCCAGCACGTTTTTACGCAGCTGTTTCACGGTAGAGCGCGCGATGATGTGGTTGCCGATGGCCGCCTGAATCGCGATGTCGAACTGCTGACGCGGAATAAGATCTTTCATCTTTTCCACCAGCTCGCGGCCGCGATACGGCGCGTTATCGTTGTGGGTGATCAGCGCCAGCGCATCGACGCGCTCGCCGTTGATCAGCACATCGACGCGTACCATGTTCGACGCCTGGAAGCGTTTGAAGTTGTAGTCCAGCGACGCATAGCCGCGGGAGGTAGACTTCAGACGGTCGAAGAAGTCGAGCACCACTTCCGCCATCGGGATTTCGTAGGTCAGCGCCACCTGTTTACCGTGGTAAACCATGTTGGTCTGCACACCACGTTTCTCCACACACAGAGTGATCACGTTGCCGAGGAACTCCTGCGGCAGCAGCATGTGACACTCGGCGATCGGCTCGCGCAGCTCCTGAATATTATTCAGCGGCGGCAGCTTGGACGGGCTGTCGACGTAGATAACTTCTTTGGAGGTGGTCTCCACTTCGTAAACTACCGTCGGCGCGGTGGTGATCAGGTCGAGATCGTATTCACGCTCCAGACGCTCCTGAATGATCTCCATGTGCAGCAGGCCGAGGAAGCCGCAGCGGAAGCCGAAGCCCAGCGCGGTAGAACTTTCCGGCTCGTAGAACAGAGAGGCGTCGTTGAGGCTCAGTTTGCCCAGCGCGTCGCGGAAAGCTTCATAATCATCGGAGCTCACCGGGAACAGGCCGGCATACACCTGCGGTTTCACCTTCTTAAAGCCAGGCAGCGCTTTGTCTGCCGGGTTGCGGGCGGCGGTCAGGGTATCGCCCACCGGCGCGCCGAGGATGTCTTTGATCGCGCAGACCAGCCAGCCAACCTCGCCGCATTTCAGCTCGGTACGGTCAACCTGTTTCGGGGTAAAGATGCCCAGACGGTCGGCGTTATAGACCTGGCCGGTGCTCATGACCTTGATCTTATCGCCCTTGCGCATGGTGCCGTTTTTAATCCGCACCAGCGACACCACGCCGAGGTAGTTATCGAACCAGGAGTCGATAATCAGCGCCTGCAGCGGCGCGTCCGGATCGCCTTCCGGCGGCGGAATATCGCGCACCAGACGCTCCAGCACGTCGGTCACGCCGACGCCGGTTTTCGCCGAGCAGCGCACCGCATCATGGGCATCGATCCCGACGATATCTTCAATCTCGTCCGCTACGCGCTCAGGGTCGGCCGCAGGCAGGTCGATCTTGTTGAGTACCGGAACGACCTCCAGGTCCATCTCCATGGCGGTGTAGCAGTTGGCCAGGGTCTGGGCTTCTACGCCCTGCCCGGCGTCAACCACCAGCAGCGCGCCTTCGCACGCGGCGAGGGAACGGGAGACTTCATAGGAGAAGTCCACGTGGCCCGGGGTGTCGATAAAGTTCAGCTGATAGGTCTCACCGTCGTTGGCCTTATAGTCCAGGGTGACGCTCTGCGCCTTGATAGTGATCCCGCGTTCGCGCTCAAGATCCATGGAGTCCAGAACCTGGGCTTCCATTTCACGATCAGAAAGGCCACCGCAAATCTGGATGATACGGTCAGACAGCGTCGACTTACCGTGGTCGATGTGAGCGATGATCGAAAAGTTACGTATATTCTTCATATTTAGAGTTAATTATGCCTTACGAGTATCATGAGGCCGCTGTACTGTGCCTGACGTTTTTTAATCCGAAAACGCCGCATTCTACACTACATCCTTGAAACCAGGAAATGCTGTTAGATCCAGCATAACCGCAGAAATTGTGGCGTTGTAACAGGAAGGGTAAATAAAGATAAGGGCCAGTGAAATCACTGACCCATGTCGGAGGAAGGCGTTTCGATACGCACCAGATCCGGCGGCAACGCGACGCTCAGGATCACCGGCTGCCACGACTGGCGCGCTGCCAGCTGCGGCGACAGACCGCGCGCCACCAGGAACCCGCCGACGCCGCCCAGCAGCGCGCCGCAAAGTGACGCGATATCGCTGGCAAACAGCACCTGGAAAATCGACGCCATCACAAACAGCCCCACCAGCGGCGCCATGTAGACCAACAGCGCCGAACCCAGCAGACTGCTCTCGGCGATCCCCAGCTCCACTTTTTGCCCCGCCGTCAACGGCTGCTCGCAGGGCACGCTGATGGTATGGCTGGTCTGCGGCCCCAGCTTGTTTAATACCCGGCTGCCGCAGCCGGCGCGGGAGGCGCAACTGCTGCAGGAGGCTTTAACGTCGCAGTGCACCTGCGCCACGCCGTTATGCCAGGAAACCACGGTGGCCCACTCTTTGATCATTGTACTGCCTTGAATTTAATGCTGTCTGAGATACGCTTCGCCGTCTGCGGCGGCAGTTCGCCCACCACGGTGATCTCCGCGTTATCGCGTACCGTCGTGCTGACGGTGCGTCGGCCGGTGCGCAACAGCTGGTCGCTGCTGGCCGCGGTGGCGCGGTTGATATTGATCGAGAAGCTGAACAAGCCGTCGGAATAGAGACGTGATTCTACCGGACCATCAAAGGTGGGTAGACGACGCTGGCTGCTGGAAACCTCAGTCATGCCCTGAGGGAGCCACGTCGGCGCCCAGTTGAAGTTGGCTTTGTCGCCCCCTTCAGGCACCGACAGCTGCGGCGGCAAATTCGCTTTTGCCAGCGTCTCCATGCTGGCGCTAACGTTATCACCAACGTTGAAAGAGACGACCCGGAACTGCTCCAGTGTTTCACCGTCGCGGTCGAGTAAATCAACGCGCAGCGGCAGCTTAGTCTCAGCGTCCAGCCAGGCGATAAAGCTATAGCGCGTGCCGTCGCGAGCCACGACGCGGATCACGTCGCAGAGGCGGTCGGCGATACGGGTACGGCCCACGGAGATAAAATCATAGGCTGCGCTGAGACGTTTGAAATCGCTGTAAACCAACGACGGCAGCGAATCGACGATATAGTCGCCGTTCAGGGTGAAAGGATCGAGGCCGGGTTCAAAATAGCTGATTTCCGTACCGCGCAGGACCACTTCCCGGCGCGGACCGTCCAGCTGCAGAAGCTGCGCCAGCGGTTGATTGTTCAGTCGCGCGTGACGATAGCGCAGCGACTCAACGCCTTGTTTGCTGATGCTGACGAACGAGAGCTCATAGTTGAGGGACTGGCTGGCCAGGTTCATCTGCTGCAACAACGCCCCGGACGATGTATCAGCCGAGGCGTTGACAGAGAACAACAGACTGCCTGCCATGAGCGACATGGCACACCAAAGTTGCTTCATTACTGCGATTGCGTTCCTAAAGTTTGATAACCCGGCACCTGGACTGCGGCCTGCTGAGTCTGGGCCTGGCCAAACTGAAGCTGCTCAGCGTGCAGGCGGCGCTGCAGTTCGTAGTCCTGCAGCATGGCGTTAATCCGCCGGCGCTGTTCCTGGACCTGAGCCTGCTGGCCGCTACCTGCTGATGCGTCAGCCGGTACGCCAAGACTTACCGGGCTCGCTTTACCCATCATTGGCAGCGTATTGAACACCGGCGCCTCTGGCTGCTGAGCGGCATCAGACTGCCCATTATAGTGCTGGACGCCGACGATAACCGCAAGCGATACGCAGGCGGCAACGCCCATCTGGGTTAGTGAGCTGGCCCACGGACGCACTTTGTTCCAGAACGGCATCTGCCGCCACTGGTGTGGTGCGGGCTGAGATTCAGGAATAAGCGGCGCCGTCTGACGAACGGGCTCATTTTCAATGGCGGCCATCACCCGGGCGGAGATATCAAATTGCAGCACCTCTGCGGTATCGCCACGCAGCGTATCGCGGATAAGGTGGTAACTCTCCCAGGTTTTTTGCATCTCAGAAGAACGACTCAGCTCGTTGAGCAGTTCGTTATCCAGCGTTTCACCATCCATTAAAGCCGAAAGTTTTTCTTTCTGCATGCCTGATACCCTTTTCCAGTATTCCGCTATCGTCAACGCCTGATAAGCGGTTGAACTTTATTATCAATAGCTTCTCGCGCCCGGAAGATACGCGAACGCACCGTCCCAACCGGACAATCCATGATAGCGGCTATCTCTTCATAGCTCAGGCCATCCAGCTCCCGTAACGTAATTGCCATGCGTAAATCTTCCGGGAGCGATTCAATGGTACGAAAAACTATTTGTCTCAGTTCTTCTGACAACATTAAGTTCTCAGGGTTCGAAATTTCTTTCAACGCTCCGCCGCTTTCGAAGTTTTCCGCCTCGTTGGCGTCAACATCGCTGGACGGCGGACGGCGTCCCTGAGCAACCAGATAATTCTTCGCCGTATTGACGGCGATACGGTATAACCAGGTGTAAAAAGCGCTATCTCCCCGGAAAGAGTCCAGCGCACGCCATGCCTTAACGAACGATTCCTGAACGACGTCAGCGATATCGCCCGGCGGTACATAGCGGGAAACCAGGCTCGCGACCTTATGCTGATAGCGCACTACCAGCAAATTAAACGCTTTCTGATCTCCTTTCTGGACCCGTTCAACAAGGACCTGATCCGTTAACTGCTCGCTCATCCGAGGTAATGTCTCCCCAAACCCAATTCCCATGCGTCTTCAAAACACCACCCAAAATCTGCATTATGAGCAAGCTGACTGTTGGAGTGTATGAAAACAATAAAGTTCCGTTACGCTTTTTGTTTTTTGTCTGGCAACGGCGGCAGATCGTTATCAATCATTATATGCCCTGGTTGCTAAACGATAGGTTAGTCAATAAGAAAAAGCGCAGGCCCGTCTGAAGGGTATCGTAACACGGCGTTTATTTCACTATAAAATCCAATGCTATCAACCTGCCACGCGTCTCATTTTCGCCGTGCTCCAGACCGTTTCCGCTCGCCTGCTGTTTAGCCGTCACAACGCCCGCCAAAAAAAATGTACGATTCCTCACGAGCTGGTGCTATTGTGAGCTAAATGTGTTTAGTAAATTAAACAAAGACAATGAATACCACTCCTGACTTCTCTTGTGATGTGTTGATTATCGGCAGCGGCGCTGCCGGCCTCTCCCTTGCGCTGCGCCTGGCAGAGCACAGTTCGGTGACCGTGCTGAGTAAAGGGCCGATCAGCGAAGGTTCCACGTTCTATGCCCAGGGCGGGATTGCCGCCGTTTTCGACGAGACGGACAGTATTGAATCCCATGTCGAAGATACCCTGATTGCCGGCGCAGGGTTATGCGATCGCCATGCGGTCACCTTCGTCGCCAGCAATGCCAGATCATGCGTCCAGTGGCTTATCGATCAGGGCGTATTGTTTGACACTCAGGTCCAGGCCAATGGCGAAGAGAGCTATCATCTCACGCGCGAAGGGGGCCACAGCCATCGGCGCATTCTCCACGCCGCCGACGCTACCGGCAAAGCGGTGGAGACGACGCTGGTCGATAAAGCCCTCGCCCACCCCAATATCCGCATCCTTGAGCGCAGCAATGCCGTCGACTTGATCGTATCGGATAAGATTGGCTTGCCAGGCACGCGCCGGGTGGTCGGGGCGTGGATCTGGAACCGCAATAAAGAGCGCGTGGAAACCTGCAGCGCGAAGGCGGTGGTGCTCGCCACCGGCGGAGCGGCCAAGGTTTATCAATACACCACTAACCCCGACGTCTCTTCCGGAGACGGTATCGCGATGGCCTGGCGGGCGGGCTGCCGGGTGGCGAATCTGGAATTTAATCAGTTTCACCCCACCGCGCTGTATCATCCGCAGGCGCGCAACTTCCTGCTTACCGAAGCGCTGCGCGGCGAAGGCGCCCACCTTAAACGCCCGGACGGTACCCGCTTTATGCCGGACTTTGACGAGCGCGGCGAGCTGGCCCCACGCGATATCGTCGCCCGCGCCATCGATCATGAGATGAAGCGCCTTGGCGTGGACTGTATGTTCCTTGATATCAGCCATAAACCCGAGGCGTTTGTTCGCCAGCACTTCCCGATGATTTACGAGAAGCTGCTCGGCCTGGGAATTGATTTAACCAAAGATCCGGTGCCGGTCGTCCCTGCCGCACATTACACCTGCGGCGGCGTGATGGTGGATGATAATGGCCGCACCGACGTCGATGGGTTATACGCTATCGGCGAAGTCAGCTATACCGGGCTGCACGGCGCGAACCGTATGGCCTCGAACTCGCTGCTGGAGTGCCTGGTTTACGGCTGGTCCGCCGCGGAAGATATTGCCCGACGCCTGCCGCTGGCCCAGAAGGTTAGCACCCTGCCGGCGTGGGATGAAAGTCAGGTGGAGATCCCGGATGAACTGGTGGTTATCCAGCATAACTGGCACGAACTGCGGCTGCTGATGTGGGATTACGTGGGGATTGTGCGCACCACCCGCAGGCTGGAGCGCGCCCTGCGGCGCATTACCATGCTGCAGCAGGAGCTGGATGAATATTACGCCCGCTTCCGCGTCTCGAATAATCTGCTGGAGCTGCGCAATCTGGTGCAGGTGGCGGAGCTTATCGTACGCTGCGCGATGTTGCGCAAAGAGAGCCGCGGTCTGCATTACACCCTCGACTATCCGCAGCCGCTGCCGAACAGCGGCCCGTCGATACTGTCGCCCCTGGCTCACATAAAGAGATAAAAATCCTCGGTCAGAGCGGTAAAGCCTTCAGAATACTGCTGCTCTGGCCCGCGAATCGCCAGCCTGTCGCTGAAACACTCCCCCGCCGTCGGGGAGAAAGCCAGCAGCACCCGGTGCGGCGGCCGCAGCTCGGTCTCCGCCACGTCAGTGCGCAGTCGCAGGTGCCAGCCCATCGCGGTTGCCCGTTCGATAAACGCATTACCGATATCTACCGGCAGCACCACGCAAAAAAAGCCTTCTTCGGTGATATGTTCAGCGGCGCAGGTCAGCAGAGAAGCGTGATCGAGCGTAGTGGTATACCGCGCCTGCTCCCGCTGCGAGGTGGCGCAAGGCACCCCTTCCGCAAAAAAGGGCGGGTTACTGATTATCAGTTGATAGCGTCGGGTCTGCGGCGGCTGCCACTGATGAATATCGGCCTGACAGACCTCAACCCGCGCAGCCCATGGCGACGCGAGAGCATTTTCCTGCGCCTGGGCGGCGGCCTCTGCGTCCAGTTCAACCGCATCGACACATACATCATCGCCGGTACGCTGGGCGAGCATTAGCGCCAGCAGGCCGCTGCCCGCGCCAATATCCAGCACATGCTTCACCCCGGCAATCGGCGCCCAGGCGCCGAGCAAAATGCCGTCGGTACCCACCTTCATCGCGCAACGATCGTGGGCGATAAAAAACTGTTTGAAGGTAAAACCATTGCGCGGCAGCGCAAACTTCGACTGAGACATCCTCAATAACCTTGCCGACAAAAACTCCTGAACGTAAGGCTATGCACAATACCGGAGAACAGATAGCCTTACAAACAGATGAACATTACGTCAGTAACGTCTATAATCGGCGGCCCACTCAGAGGTAGAACATGACTGTAACGACTTTTTCCGAACTTGAACTCGACGAAAACCTGCTGGAGGCCCTCCAGGATAAAGGTTTCACTCGCCCGACAGCCATTCAGGCCGCCGCTATTCCGCCTGCGCTCGATGGCCGTGACATCCTCGGTTCAGCGCCGACCGGCACTGGTAAAACGGCGGCGTATCTGCTGCCAGCGTTGCAGCACCTGCTCGATTTCCCGCGTAAGAAATCCGGCCCGCCGCGTATTCTTATCCTGACGCCGACCCGCGAGCTGGCGATGCAGGTGGCTGACCACGCCCGCGAGCTGGCAAAGCATACCCATCTGGATATCGCCACCATTACCGGCGGCGTAGCCTACATGAACCACGCGGAAGTGTTCAGCGAAAACCAGGACATCGTGGTCGCCACCACTGGTCGCCTGCTGCAGTATATAAAAGAAGAGAACTTCGACTGCCGCGCCGTCGAGACCCTAATCCTCGATGAAGCCGACCGCATGCTGGACATGGGCTTTGCGCAGGATATCGAAACCATCGCCGGTGAAACCCGCTGGCGCAAGCAGACCATGCTGTTCTCCGCGACGCTCGAAGGCGATGCGATCAAAGACTTCGCCGAACGTCTTCTGGAGGAGCCGGTTGAAGTTTCCGCTAACCCGTCGACTCGCGAGCGCAAGAAAATCCATCAATGGTACTACCGCGCTGACGATATCGAACATAAAACCAAACTGCTGGTGAATCTGCTGCAACAGCCGGAAGCTACCCGCGCTATCGTCTTTGTGCGCAAGCGCGAGCGCGTGCATGAGCTGGCCAACTGGCTGCGTGAAGCCGGGATTAACACCTGCTGGCTGGAAGGCGAGATGGTGCAGGCCAAGCGTAACGAAGCCATCAAGCGTCTGACCGATGGCCGCGTAAACGTGCTGATCGCTACCGACGTCGCCGCCCGCGGTATCGATATTCCGGACGTCAGCCACGTCTTTAACTTCGATATGCCGCGCACCGCCGACATCTATCTGCACCGTATCGGTCGTACCGGGCGTGCAGGTAAGAAAGGCACCGCGATTTCGCTGGTTGAAGCGCACGACCACCTGTTGCTGGGCAAGATCGGCCGCTACGTTGAAGAACCGCTGAAAGCTCGGGTGATTGATGAATTGCGACCAAAAACCCGCGCGCCAAGCGAGAAGCTGACCGGTAAACCATCGAAGAAAGTGCTGGCGAAACGCGCCGAGAAAAAAGAGAAAGAAAAAGAAAAGCCGCGGGTGAAAAAGCGCCACCGCGATACAAAAAATATCGGTAAGCGCCGGAAACCAAGCGCAGCCGGGACGCCATCAGCGCCCAACGAAGAGTAAAAAAAACGCCGGGTTATCCCGGCGTTTTCACATCTGGCGTTAGCCTTACAGGCTTTCGGTAAAGGTACGAGCGATAACGTCGCGCTGCTGTTCCGGCGTCAGGGAGTTGAAGCGCACCGCGTAGCCAGAAACACGAATGGTCAGCTGCGGATATTTTTCCGGATGCTCAACCGCGTCCAGCAGAGTTTCACGACGCAGCACGTTAACGTTCAGGTGCTGACCGCCTTCCACGCGAACTTCTGGTTTCACGTCTACCGGGATTTCACGGTATTCGATTTCACCCAGTTTGCTGACCGCCACCACGTCATCTTCCGCAAAACCACCTTTGGCGCACAGGCAGCGCGCTTCGCCTTTTTCGCTATCCAGCAGCCACAAAGAGTTCAGCAGGTCGTCGTTTGCCGCTTTAGTAATTTGGATACCAGTAATCATTTGATGCCTCCCAGGCAGTGTTTATTCGATTTTGGCCTCTTCGCGGCCAATTGGTAAAACCATTGTTGTATGAGTGTATATATATCAGCCGTACCCTCGGCATTCTTTGATGTAAATCAATAAAAACCACTCACTCTAAGTGGGTATGCAAGGATTTTATTGTTTTACATCAAGTTACGCCATGCGCTGCTATAAATAATTTTGTAAATTTTCAATTTTTTTTGCATGAAGGCCCGCGTTGAGCCGTGCCGATTTTGTTCTGTAGAAAGAAGCCGTTAAGCTATAGCAATGACCCTTTGCAGGAGAGCAAGATGACCACCCCTTTAACCTGGCATGACGTGCTGGCGGATGAAAAGCAACAACCCTATTTTCTCAATACTCTGAAGACCGTCGCCGAAGAGCGCCAGTCCGGGATCACCATCTATCCACCGCAAAAAGACGTCTTCAATGCGTTTCGCTTTACCGAACTGGGCGATGTCAAAGTCGTCATTCTCGGCCAGGACCCCTATCACGGCCCGGGGCAAGCCCACGGTCTGGCGTTCTCGGTTCGCCCGGGCGTCGCCATCCCGCCCTCGCTGCTAAATATGTACAAAGAGCTCGAGGCCACTATCCCTGGCTTTACCCGCCCTACCCATGGTTACCTGGAAAGCTGGGCGCGCCAGGGAGTGCTCCTGCTGAATACGGTCCTGACCGTCCGCGCCGGGCAGGCGCACTCGCACGCCAGTCTCGGCTGGGAAACGTTTACCGATAAGGTAATCGCGTTAATCAATGAGCATTGCGAGGGAGTGGTCTTTCTACTGTGGGGCTCCCATGCACAGAAGAAAGGCGCGATTATCGATCGCCAGCGCCACTGCGTACTGAAGGCGCCGCACCCGTCACCGCTCTCTGCACATCGCGGCTTCTTTGGCAGCAACCATTTCGTGCAGACCAATCAGTGGCTGACCGAGCGCGGCGAAGCGCCGATTGACTGGATGCCGGTCCTTCCCGCCGAAAGCGAGTGATCGACAGCCATAAAAAAAGCCAGCATCAGCTGGCTTTTTTATTCAGGGACAGGTATTACGCCTTGTTCTGACGCCACCACTCCGCCAGCAGAACGCCGGTCGCCACAGAGACGTTCAGGCTTTCGACATTGCCGGTACCATCGATGGCGACGCTGAGGTCCGCGCTGGAGATCGCTGCATCCGACAGGCCATCGCGCTCCTGGCCTAACACCAGCACCATTTTCTTCGGCAGCTCGGCTTTAAACAGCGGGGTACCATTATGGCTGGAGGTCGAGACAATCGCGTAGCCCGCCTGACGGAATTGATCAAGAGTATCGATGAAGCTGTCGCCGGTGATCGGCTCAACATGTTCCGCACCGCCTTCCGCCGTACGGATCGCCGCGCCGGACTCCAGCACGCCGGCATCCTGAACCACAACGCCCTTCACGCCGAAGTGCGCGCAGCTGCGCATGATCGCCCCGAGGTTGTGCGGGTTACCCACGTCTTCCAGCGCCAGAACGCAATCTTCTTCTGCGGCCTTCGCGACCCACTGGGCAACAGAGGTGCCGTGGCGTTTTTTGATCAGGAAGCAGACGCCGCCGTGGTGATCGGTCCCGGAGGCTTTCGCCAGCTCGGCTTCATCAACCACATGATAGGCTTTACGGTTAGCCGCCATCCAGCGCAGCGCCTCTTTAAAACGCGGCGTCACGCTCTGAATAAACCAGGCGCGGACAATAGCTTCCGGGCGGCTCTGGAACAGGGCCTGACAGGCGTTTTCACCATACACGCGGGTCTCTTCCGCGCGCTGGCGACGCAGTACTTCCGGATCGATAAAGCTCTTCCCGCTGATCCCGCCGTGATCTTCTTTTACCGGCGTCTCATCGCCAGGGGCGCGGGAAACGGTACGCCACGGGGACGCATCGTCACGATGAAAATCATCGCGCTTGCGCTCATCACGCTTGCGGTCATCGCGTTTACGATCGTCACCGCGGCTGTTTCGTTCGTCACGCGCAGGGCGGCTGCGGCCGTCAACACGAGATTTTCCTGGACGACCTCCCCCTTTCCCGGTACGTGGGTTATGGGTGCGTTTGTCAGAATCATCATCACTGCGGACATACATCACTTTGACCTTGCCGCTTTTATTTTTCAGTTCGTCGCTCATCAATTTTCTCCACCTGCGCTGCGCGAAGCGCGCAGATTACCCGATGTGTCATCGCTTCGCCATGATTTCGTTTAAAAGCCGGCCTCTATTGCACTCATCGAACAAAACGCATTGTCCTTAAATAACACTTAATCGATAATATGTAACATCACAGAAACATATCGGCCACGTGCCACGTTGCAACCCATAACCAGAGGTTAGTTATGAATACCGTTTGTGCCAGTTGTCAGGCTCTGAACCGCCTCCCGGACGATCGTAGCGCGGATGGCGCAAAGTGCGGACGCTGCGGTCACGATCTTTTTGACGGCGACGTCATCAACGCGACCGGGGCAACGCTGGATAAACTCTTAAAGGACGATCTGCCGGTCGTTGTTGATTTCTGGGCGCCATGGTGCGGTCCCTGCCGTAGCTTCGCGCCGATCTTTGAAGACGTTGCGGAAGAGCGTAGCGGGAAGATGCGCTTTGTGAAAGTTAACACCGAAGCGGAACGTGAGCTTAGCGCACGGTTTCGTATCCGCAGCATCCCGACCATTATGATGTTCAAAAATGGCGAAGTGATCGACATGCTCAATGGCGCGGTGCCAAAAGCGCCATTTGATAGCTGGCTGAACGAAGCCGGACAGCAGTAATCCTTCCGGGGCACCGCTTGTGCCCCGTTTTAGCCTCTGCGACAATAGCGCTTTTCATTAGCGACTCCCATGACTGATAACGCTGTCCTTCGCCTGCGCGCCGAACGTCTCGCGCGAGCCACCCGCCCTTTCCTTGCGCGCGGCAATCGCATCCGCCGCTGCCAGCGCTGTCTGCTGCCGCTCAAGCAATGTCTGTGCGCCACGTTAACGCCGGCGCAGGCCACCAGCCGCTTTTGCCTGGTGATGTTTGATACGGAGCCGATGAAGCCCAGCAACACCGGTCGGCTCATCGCCGATATTCTGCCGAATACCGAGGCTTATCAATGGTCGAGAACCGAGCCGTCGCAGGGGCTGCTTGATCTGGTCGCCCATCCCGATTACCAGCCGATGGTGGTATTCCCCGCCTCCTACGCCGGGCCGGAGCGCCAGGTCCTGAGCGCGCCGCCGTCTGGCAAACCGCCGCTGTTTATCATGCTCGACGGCACCTGGACCGAAGCGCGTAAAATGTTCCGTAAGAGCCCTTATCTGGACGCGCTGCCGATAATCTCCGTCGATCTGTCCCGCATCTCAGCCTACCATCTGCGCGAGGCGCACGCCGACGGACAATATTGTACCGCGGAAGTGGCCATCGCCCTGCTGGACCTGGCGGGCGATGCACCGGCCGCCGCAGCGCTTGGCGAACACTTCACCCGCTTCCGGACCCGTTACCTGGCGGGAAAAACCCAGCATAAGGGCAGTATCACAGCGGACCCGGTGGAAAACGTTTAAAATCATTCGGTCACTGGGATGAAAGGAGACCGGTATGAGCCAACGAGGCCTGGAAGCACTGCTGCGACCAAAGTCCATCGCCGTTATTGGCGCATCAATGAAACCGCAGCGCGCTGGCTATCTCATGATGCGCAACCTGCTAGCCGGTGGCTTCAATGGCCCGGTGCTGCCGGTGACCCCCGCCTGGAAGGCGGTGCTCGGGGTGCTGGCGTGGCCCACCATCGAGAGCCTGCCCTTTACGCCGGATCTGGCGGTACTCTGTACCAACGCGCGGCGTAATCTCGAGTTGCTTGAAGCCCTGGGGCAGAAAGGCTGCAAGACCTGCATCATTCTTTCTTCGCAGCCTGAGCAGTATCCGGCGCTGCTGGCGTGCGCCACCCGCCATCAGATGCGCCTGCTCGGCCCCAACAGTCTGGGCCTGCTGGCGCCGTGGCAAGGGTTGAACGCCAGCTTTTCGCCGGTGCCGATCCATCGCGGTAAACTGGCCTTTATCTCGCAATCGGCTGCCGTCTCCAACACCATCCTTGATTGGGCGCAACAGCGCGAGATGGGGTTTTCCTACTTCATCGCGCTGGGTGATAGTCTGGATATAGATGTCGATGACCTGCTGGACTTTCTGGCCCGAGACAGCAAAACCAGCGCCATTTTGCTCTACCTTGAGCATCTCAGCGACGCGCGCCGGTTTGTTTCCGCCGCGCGCAGCGCCTCGCGAAACAAGCCGATCCTGGTGATTAAAAGCGGCCGTAGTCCCGCGGCGCAGAAGCTGTTGCACGTCAACTCCGGGATGGATCCGGCATGGGATGCGGCCATCCAGCGTGCTGGTCTACTGCGGGTCCAGGATACCCATGAGCTCTTCTCCGCCGTAGAAACCCTGAGCCATATGCGCCCGCTGCGCGGTGAAAAACTGATGATCGTCAGCAACGGCGCGGCGCCGGCGGCGCTGGCGCTGGATGAGCTTTGGCTGCGTAACGGTAAGCTGGCGACCCTCAGCGAGGAGACGCGCGAGGCTCTGCGCCAGGCGCTGCCGGGCGGCGTCGAGATCGCCAACCCACTGGATCTACGCGATGACGCCAGCAGCGAACATTATCAGCGGGCGGTGAATATTCTGCTTAACAGCCAGGACTATGACGCGCTGCTGGTGATCCACTCTCCCAGCGCCGCCGCGCCGGGCACCGAGAGCGCCCTGGCGCTGATCGACGCCCTGAAGCACCATCCGCGTGGCAAATATGTCACCGTGCTGACCAACTGGTGCGGCGAATTCTCCTCCCAGGAGGCGCGACGGCTGTTCAGCGATGCCGGCCTTCCCACCTACCGTACGCCGGAGGGGACCATCACCGCCTTTATGCATATGGTCGAGTACCGCCGTAACCAGAAACAGCTACGCGAGACCCCCGTGCTGCCGGACTCGTTAACCGCCAATACCAGCAAGGCGCATGCCCTGCTCCAGCAAGCGATCGATGACGGCGCCACCACGCTGGATACCCACGAGGTCAGCCCGGTACTCCGGGCCTACGGCATCCACACACTGCCAACCTGGATCGCCGCTGACAGCGCGGAAGCGGTGCATATTGCTGAGCAGATAGGCTATCCGGTTGCGTTGAAGCTGCGTTCCCCGGATATTCCGCATAAATCAGAAGTACAGGGGGTCATGTTGTATCTGCGTACCGCGGCAGAAGTGCAGCAGGCAGCGGATGCGATGATCGATCGCGTCAGGCTGGCCTGGCCCCGGGCGCGCATTCATGGCCTGCTGGTGCAGAGTATGGCCAATCGCGCCGGCGCCCAGGAGCTGAGAGTGGTGGTTGAGCACGATCCTCTCTTCGGCCCGTTGATTATGTTGGGCGAAGGCGGCGTGGAGTGGCGGGCCGAGGACCAGGCCGCCGTGGCGCTGCCGCCGCTGAATATGAACCTGGCGCGTTATCTGGTGATCCAGGCGATCAAAAATAAGAAGATCCGCGGCCGCAGCGCATTGCGACCGCTGGATATCGCGGGCTTAAGCCAGCTGCTGGTTCAGGTCTCGAACCTGATCGTCGACTGCCCGGAGATCCAGCGCCTGGATATTCATCCCCTGCTCGCCTCCGGCAACGAGTTTACGGCGCTGGATGTTACCCTTGGGCTTGCACCCTTCAGCGGCGACAGTGAAAGCCGTCTCGCTATTCGTCCCTATCCGCACCAGCTGGAGGAGTGGGTGGTGATGAAAAATGGCGATCGCTGTCTGTTCCGGCCGATCCTGCCGGAAGATGAACCGCAGCTGCTCGCGTTTATCGCCCAGGTCACCAAAGAAGATCTCTATTATCGCTATTTTAGTGAGATCAACGAATTTACCCATGACGACTTAGCCAATATGACCCAGATCGACTACGATCGAGAAATGGCGTTTGTCGCCGTCAGGACCACTGCGGAACAGAGCGAGATCCTTGGCGTGACGCGGGCGATCTCCGACCCTGATAATATTGATGCCGAGTTTGCTGTGCTGGTCCGTTCAGATTTGAAAGGGTTAGGCCTGGGCCGAAGGCTGCTGGAAAAGCTGATCGCCTATACGCAAAGCCATGGCCTGCAACGGCTGAATGGGATTACGATGCCGAATAACCGAGGCATGATCGGCCTCGCCAGAAAGCTGGGATTCACCGTTGATATTCAGCTGGAAGATGGGATTGTCAGTCTGTCGCTGCCCCTGAATCAGGGATAATCGCGCGACGCTGACCGCAATTGTTGACCACATTAGCGGGTAGTAATGGTATTATTGCCCGCTTACGTCGTCTGCATGGTACAGAAGACCCTTCAATAAACAGAGAAGAAACGCACTGTGATGTTGTCAAAATTTAAGCGTAATAAACATCAACAACACCTTGCCCAACTCCCTAAGCTTTCTCAGTCAGTTGATGATGTAGAGTTCTTTTACGCCCCTGCGGATTTCAGGGAAGCGTTACTGACCCGGATTGCCAACGCCACTCAGCGTATATGCATTATTGCGCTCTACCTGGAGCAAGATGATGGCGGAAAAGGAATTTTGCAGGCCCTGTATGACGCCAAGCGTCAGCGTCCGCAACTGGATGTTCGCGTCCTCGTGGACTGGCACCGCGCTCAACGTGGCCGTATCGGCGCCGCCGCCTCCAACACCAACGCCGACTGGTATTGCCGGATGGCCACTGAAAATCCGGGCGTAGAGATCCCCGTTTACGGCGTGCCGATTAACACCCGGGAGGCGCTCGGCGTTCTCCATTTCAAAGGCTTTATTATCGATGACTGCGTCCTCTACAGCGGCGCCAGCCTGAACGATGTTTATCTGCATCAGCATGATAAGTACCGCTATGATCGCTATCAGTGCATCCGAAACGGCAAAATGGCGGACGTCATGTTTGACTGGGTCGACAATAATCTGGTTCAGGGACGCGGTGTGAATCGTCTCGACAGACCGGATCGGCCAAAAAGTCCGGAAATCAAAAACGACATTCGCCAGTACCGTCAGGAGCTCCGCGACCGCAGCTACCATTTTGTCGGCACCGCCGGTGACGAAGAACTCTCCGTCACCCCGCTGGTAGGCCTGGGGAAATCCAGCCTGCTGAACAAAACTATCTTTCACCTGATGCCCTGTGCCGAGCACAAGTTAACGATCTGCACCCCCTACTTCAACCTTCCTGCCGTGCTGGTAAGAAATATCATCCAGCTGCTACGCGACGGTAAACAGGTGGAGATTATTGTCGGCGATAAAACCGCTAACGATTTCTATATTCCCGAAGATCAGCCGTTTAAAATCATCGGCGCGCTTCCTTATCTGTATGAAATCAACCTGCGGCGTTTCCTCAGCCGGCTGCAGTATTATGTGAATACCGATCAGCTGATCGTCCGCCTGTGGAAGGATGACGATAACAGCTACCACCTGAAAGGCATGTGGGTTGATGATGAGTGGATGCTGCTCACCGGCAACAACCTTAACCCGCGCGCCTGGCGACTCGATCTGGAAAATGCCATTCTGATCCACGATCCAAAGCAGCAGTTGGGGGCCATGCGGGAGAAAGAGCTGAAGCTCATCCGCACCCACACCACGGTGGTGAAACATTATCGGGATCTGCAAAGTATTGCCGACTACCCGGTGAAAGTGCGTAAACTGATCCGCCGACTACGGCGGATCCGCATCGACCGGCTGATCAGCCGTATTCTCTGACAATCAGCCCCGCCTCGACGGGGCTTTTTTCTGGAAGCACTATGCGTACGATAATCGTGATTGCTTCGCTGATGTTAACGGGCTGCAGCCACATGGCAAATGATGCATGGTCCGGTCAGGACAAAGCCCAGCATTTTCTGGCCTCGGCGATGCTGTCTGCCGCGGGCAATGAATATGCGCAACATCAGGGTTACAGCCGGGACCGCAGCGCCGCTATCGGCCTGATGTTTTCTGTCAGCCTCGGCGCCTCAAAAGAGCTTTGGGACAGCCGCCCGGCAGGGAGCGGCTGGAGCTGGAAGGATTTCGCCTGGGATGTAGCCGGCGCGACCACCGGCTACGCTGTGTGGCAACTGGCGCACCAGTAGCGGCTAAAGACGCAGGCCTTTGCCCTTGCGATGCAGCATCAGGGAGACCAGGAAGGCGATGGCCGCCATCACCGTTACGTACCAGTAAAAAGCGTGCTCTATCCCCGCCGATTTAAGCGACAGCGCGACATACTCCGCCGAGCCGCCAAACAGGGCATTCGCGACGGCATAGGAAAGCCCTACCCCAAGCGCACGAACCTGCGCCGGGAACATCTCGGCCTTCAGGATGCCGCTGATCGAGGTATAGAAACTGACAATCAGCAAGGCGCAGATCACCAGGCCGAAGGCAGCATAGGGGGAGCTCACTTTTTGCAAGGCGCTCAGGATAGGCACGGTAAATAATGTCGCCAGTACGCCAAAGCACAGCATGGAGGTACGGCGGCCTACTTTATCCGAAAAAGCGCCGAACAGCGGTTGAACCAGCATATAAACGAACAGCGCCGCAGTCATGATCACGCTGGCGGTGCTGGCCGTCATTCCCGCCGTGTTGACCAGATACTTTTGCATATAGGTAGTAAAGGTATAAAAGGTCAGCGATCCGGCGGCGGTAAAGCCCAACACCATCACGAAGGCCCGGCGATTACGCCACAACCCTTTAAATGAGCCAGCCTCTTTCAGCGCCCGGGTCTCCTGCTTTGAGGTTTCGTCCAGCTGGCGACGCAGCCACAGCGCGACGATGGCCAGTACTGCCCCGAGAGCAAAAGGAATACGCCATCCCCAGGCATGCAGATCTTCGTCGCTCAGCACCTGCTGGAGCGCCACGACCACTAATACCGCCAGTAGCTGTCCGCCAATTAACGTGACGTACTGGAAAGAGGCGTAGAAGCCTTTCTTTCCTTCAATCGCCACTTCACTCATATAGGTCGCGCTGGTGCCATATTCTCCCCCGACCGACAGCCCCTGGAACAGACGGGCCAACAGAAGCAACGCCGGAGCCCAGGTGCCGATGACTGCATAGCCCGGCAGGCAGGCAATTACCAGTGAACCAAAGCACATCATGCAGACCGAAATAAGCATGGACGTTTTACGTCCGCGGCGGTCAGCGATCCGACCAAACAGCCAGCCACCGATAGGACGCATCAGAAATCCGGCGGCGAATACGCCTGCCGTTTGTAAAAGTTGAGTGGTGGTATTTCCGGATGGAAAGAAGATATGGGCAAAATAGAGCGAGCAGAATGAGTAGACGTAAAAATCAAACCACTCAACCAGATTTCCCGAGGAAGCGCCAACAATTGCCCAAATACGACGACGGGTGTCAGCCAGCTCCGGCGCGGCCCGTTCGGTAATGCTACTCTCTGTCATTGTTATATTGCTCCAGCAAAGACTGCAATCTGTCTTGTCGGGCGTACCACGTCACGCAGACAAATTAGTTAGTAAACTAAATGTTATATAATTGTTATATCTTTATATGTGATTGCATTCACATTTTTTTTCGTAAGCACGGTTTTCGCGATCAACGCCAGCGCAGGAGCAAGGAAAAAGTGGATTATGGCGAAGGGATTGCCACGACGGGGTTTTATGTTGCTTTGAATGAAGATGATGAGGGAGATATGGTGGGATTTTCGCCGGAGGCGGTGCTGAGCCCCCCTGGCCGGGCTACCGGGGAGGCATGCCGGCACCCTCGCCGGATGACACAAACGCAAAAAAGCTCAGCCTTCCGACTGAGCTTTCTGCTTTATTTGATGCCTGGCAGTTCCCTACTCTCACATGGGGAGACCCCACACTACCATCG